>JAYQOT010000001.1:0-104258 GCA_038144955.1 Burkholderiales bacterium
CCTTCGCTGCCGGTGAAGAACGTCAAGGAAATGATCGCGTTCGCGAAATCGAAACCCAACGAACTGTTCTTCTCGTCATCCGGGCTGGGCCAGGCACAGCATCTGACGCTGGAACTGTTCTCGCAGATGACCGGTATCAAAATGACGCACGTGCCCTACAAAGGCACCGCGCCGAGCATTACTGATGCTGTCGCAGGACGCGTGGCAGTGACCGTGGCCAGTGTGATTTCGACACGGCCGTTCTTCTCGAAGGGCCGCTTGCGCGTGCTGGCCGTCGTCGGGCCGAAGCGCACACCGGCGCTGCCGGAATATCCGACCATCGCCGAATCAGGCGTACCCGGCTTCGGCGTGGAGAACTGGTATGCGCTGTTCCTGCCAGGCAAGACCGACAAGGCTATTGCGGTGAAAATGCAGCAGGCGGTGGCCAAAATCCTCACCGATCCGAAAACCGACAAGCTCCTGCTTGGTCAGGGACTCGACGTGACCGCCAGCACGCAGGAAGAATTCACCAAGCGTTTCAACGAAGAAATCGATACCTGGGCGAAAGTGGTGAAATCCCTGGGGCTGGAACAGAAATAACGCGCTCACTGCGCCCGTTCAGCTTTCAGCAACGGGCGCAGTGCCATCAATCCAAGAGCCGGTCCCGGCGCGAGCAGCAGGAACAGATACTCGACCGGCAGTACGCGTGCGGCGGCATTGAGCAGTTCGATGCTGCCGATGGTGACCGCAAAGCCGATACAGTTGGCGATGGTCAGAGCCGAGCCCACCGCAGTGCGCGGCGCATTGGCGGCATTCAGTGCAGAGAACTGCGGCGAATCGCCGACCACGGCGATGCCCCAGATGAGCAGAAAGCCGATGACCACCGTAGGCGGCGCCAGCAGCAGCAGCAGCGGTGACATCAGGCAGCACAAGCCCGAAGTCGAGAGCTGAACCCAGGCCACGCGGGCGCTGCCTGCGCGCAGTGACACCAGGCCGCCGCCCATGCAGCCCAGCGCGCCGACCGCGATCACGATGAACGACCACAGCGACACGCCGAAATCCGGAGCGCGTGCGGCGAGCACGACCGGAACGAAGGCCCAGAAGGCATAGAGTTCCCACATGTGGCCGAAATAGCCGAAGGCCGAGGCGCGGAAATTCCTGACCGCAAATATCGCTGCCAGTGCCCGCGGATCGAATCTGGGACTGCGTGCCAGGTGCGGGCCGTCGGGTACCAGCAGGTACATCAGCACTCCGCCGCCTGCGGCAATGAGTGAAACACCGGTGAGCACGTACTGCCAAGGCCACGACTGGCCCAGCGCCTTGAGCAGGTGTGGAAACGCGGTACCGAGCACCAGCGCGCCGACGAGGAAACCGAGGGCATGGCCGAGTCCGGTCTTGTACCAGCTGGCCGCGATTTTCATGCCTACCGGATAAATCCCGGCAAGAAAAAAACCGGTGGCGAAGCGGCAGACGAGCAGCGGGGTCAGTCCTCCGTCGGCGGCGAGCACGCCGAGATTTGCCGTGGCGCCGGCGAGCGAACACAGCAGGAACACAAGCCGCGGCGAATGGCGGTCGGCGATCGCCAGGAAGGCGAACACCAGCGTGCCGCTGATGAAACCCAGCTGCACCGCGGAAGTCACGTACCCGAGTGCCTCCGGCGCGAGCCCCCACAGCCGCTGCAGGTCGGCGAGCACGGCATTGCCGGCAAACCACAGCGAAGTGCCGGCGAACTGCGAGGCAACGATGACCGGCAGGATGCGCGCGGGCCGGGGATCCATGGGGTTTCCTGAGGGGGAGAAGATCCGATTCTAGCGACATGGCGCCGCAGTGTGGAAACCGCGCATGTCGCGACAGGATGTTGCGTTATGCTGTTTCATCAACGAAAACGCAGGAGTTCGCATGACTGATCGGCAATACGCGGCGTTGTGGCCGCGCGGTCCGCGCCAGGCCAAGGTCAAACCGCTAGCCAAACGCCTCGATACGCTGGAAGGCAAGACCATTGCCTGGGTGTGGGACTACGTGTTCCGCGGCAACGAGGTGTTCGAACAACTCGAAAAAAGTCTGGCGGCGAAATATCCGGGCGTCAAATTCCTGCACTGGGATCTGTTCGGCAACACCCATGGCAGCGACGAGCGCAACGTGGTGGCCAACCTGCCGCAGAAGCTGCGTGAACTCGGAGCCGACGCCGTCGTCTCCGGGATGGGTTGTTGAGGGAGCTGCACGCCCGCCGTGTTGCGGGCAAGTGTGGCAGCGGAAGGCGCGGGAATACCTTCATCGACGCTGGTCTGTGAGAGCTTCATGACGCTGGCGAAAGCGGCGTCACAGGGGCTGGGTTTTCCCAACATCGCGGTGGCGCCGGTGCGCGGCCATCCCGGACTGCAGAGCAAGGAAGCGCTGCAGCAGAACGTGCGCGAACTCACACTCAACGGCGTGATCGACAATCTGCTGACCATGCCGGCGGCGAAGGCTGTCGGCGGTGAGCCGGGCGTACGCGATATCGTCTGCACCGGCTCGTTCGAGGAGGTCAATGAATACTTCCTCGCCCACCAGTTGTCGGACGGCCTGCCCGTCGTGCCGCCGACGGTGGAGAAGGTGGAGGCCTTCCTCAAGTACACCGACCGCAAGGCTGACGAGGTCATCGGTGTCATGCTGCCGGACAACCGCGCGGCGACGGTGTGGAGCGTCGCGGTCAATGGTGTGATGGCGGGTTGCCGTCCCGAATACATGCCGGTGCTGGTGGCGGCGGTGGAGGCGATGGCGGATCACGCCTACGGTGTCGAGCACAGCGGCAATACGCCCGGTGGTGACAACCTGATCATCCTCAACGGTCCGGTGATCAAGGAACTCGGCTTCAATTACACGCAGGGCGTGATGCGTGATGGATTCCAGGCCAACACCAGCGTTGGCCGTTTCTGGCGGCTGTGCCTGCGCAACATCGCAGGCTTCCTGCCACACGGCAATGACAAGGCGACCTTCGGCAATACCTGGCGCGTGGTGGTGGCCGAAAATGAAGACGTAGTGAAAAAAATCGGCTGGACGCCGAACTGCGCGGATTACGGTTTTGCCGCAGGCAGCAACGCGCTGTCGGTAGGGCGCTACACCGGCGGCAACCACATCTCGTCGGTGTCGGGAGCGAAGCCGGAAGATCTGATGCCGTACATCGCCGATGCCGTGGTGCGCCAGTACTCGTGGCAGCTCATGTTTTCGGTGGGGCAGGGCTATGACACGTTGCGGCCGTTGCTGCTGCTGTCGCCGATCATCGCCGAGACCATCGCCGGCGGCGGCTGGTCGAAGCAGAAGTTCCGCGAAGAATTGTTTGCGCAGGCGCGCATGCCCGCACGGCGCTTCGAGCAGATTCTGCGCGACTGGACGCAGAAGCCGACGTGGAACCTGAAGGAAGAGCACGAGGCGGGACGCATCCCGAAGATTTTCCACGAGTCCGATGACCCGGAGCGGCTGGTGCCGGTAGTGTGGAAGCCCGCGGATTTCCAGGTTGTCGTCACCGGTGACCTCGGGCGCAACAGCATTTACGTGTTCGCGCACAACGGCGTGCTCGGTTTCCCGGTGTGCAAGGAAATCAAGGGGGCAAAAACCGCTGGAGTCGCCCGTGGATAAGCTGTTGCCGCTGGCGGAACGTGCAGTGAAATTGCTGAGCGCGCGCAGGGAAATGATTGCTGTCGCCGAATCCTCGGCGGGAGGGCTGATCAACGCCGCGCTGCTGGCGGTTCCTGGTGCCTCGGCGTGCTGCCGTGGCGGGCTGGTGGTTTACACCTATGAACTGCGCCGCGCGCTGCTCGGCATCAGCGATGCCGAAATGAAAGGGATAACGCCATCGACCGAAGCCTATGCGCTGCTCAAGGCGCGGCGCGCGCGCGAAAAGCTTTCAACTGAATGGGCGCTGACCGAGACCGGGGCAGCGGGTCCGACCGGCAGCCGCTACGGCTATGCCGCCGGACATGCCTGTTTTGCGGTCGTGGGCCCGGGCGTGGAACGTGCGATCACGCTGGAAACCGGCAGCGGTGATCGTGTCGCCAACATGCAGGCATTTACTGTAGCGGCGCTTGACCTGTTGATCGAAACAGTTTCGGCGCAGCGCTGAGCGGCCTCAGCCGCCGGCGACGATGTAACCCGAAGGCGTGCCCATCACCGTGGTGCGCTCCATGTGGCGTAGCTGGGTCTCGTCGAAGTCCCCCAGTGCCTGGTGCAGCGTGCAGCGGTTGTCCCACACCAGGATGTCGTGTTCGCGCCATTGATGGCGGTAGACGAACTCGGGCCGGGTGGAATGCTGGTTCAGGTAATCAATCAAGGGTTTGCTTTCCGCTTCGGTCATGCCGTCGAAGCGTTTGACCTTTTCGCCGAGGTAGAGCGCCTTGCGCCCGGTTTCGGGATGCACGCGCACCACCGGCTGCGCAATCGGCGGGTTGAGCTTCATTACTTCGTCGCGGCGCGCAGTGCCGGCATCGGCGACGTTGATCTTGCGCGTGCCCGAGAGGTGGATTCCGTGCAGGTTGGCGATCAGTTTTTTCATGCCCTCCGACAGCGCTTTGTAGGCCATGGTCATGTTGGCGAACAGTGTGTCGCCGCCGACTTCCGGCAGGTTGTAGCACTTCAGCAGCGAGCCCAGCGCCGGCGTAGTGGTGTACGACAGGTCGGTGTGCCACTGGCGGCCGGTGTAACGCGATTCCGACGGGGAGCCATCGGCATTCGGGCGGTTGGTGACCAGCAGCAGCTCAGGGTAGTCGGGATGGCGGTCGCGCGGCAGTGAATCGTGTTTGTCGAGTTCGCCGAAACGGCGGCTGAATTCGATGTGCTGCTCGCGGCTGACATTCTGGCCGCGCAGCAGCAGGATGCCGTGGTCGAGGAACAGGCGGTGTATTTCGCCGAACGTGCTCTCGCTCATCGGTTTCGAGATGTCGATGTCGCAGAGCTCGACGCCCAGTGCATTCGACAGTCGTCGCGTTTTGAGGGCCATGCTGGTTTCCTCCGGGCCGTTTCCGGCCTCGTTCTCAGTAGCCAAAGTATCCCATATTGCCGCTCGCGGGCATTTGCGGCATCCACATGGTGCACGTCTGCGCGCGCCTCCATGAATCTGGTTTATCCTTCGCCCTCCCGGTTCAATTTTGCATAAAGGTTGCTGTCATGTCCGCTTATCCGAATACCCTCCTTCACATCAACGGCCAGTGGTGCGCCGCCGCTTCCGGCCGCACGATTCCGGTGGTCAATCCGGCTACTCACCAGCCGATCGGCACCGTCGCTTATGCCGAGAAAGCCGATCTCGACCGCGCGCTTGAAGCCGCGGATGCCGGTTTCAAGGTCTGGCGCAAGGTGTCGGCATTCGAGCGCTGCAAGATCATGCGCAAGGCTGCGGAGATTTTCCGTGAGCGCGCCGACATGGTCGCGACCTGCATGACTTTCGAGCAGGGCAAACCGATCGGTGAGGCTAAGCTCGAAGTGATGGCCGGCGCCGACCTGATCGAATGGTTCGCCGAGGAAGGCCGTCGTGCCTACGGCCGGGTGATACCGGCGCGCAGCGAAGGCGTCTACCAGCTGGTGGTGAAGGAGCCGGTCGGTCCGGTGGCCGCCTTCACGCCGTGGAATTTCCCGATCAACCAGGCGGTACGCAAGTTGTCGGCCGCGCTGGCTTCGGGCTGCTCGATCATCCTCAAGGCGCCGGAGGAAACCCCGGCTTCACCCGCGGAACTGGTGCGCGCGTTTGTCGACGCCGGCGTCCCGGCCGGGGTGATCAACCTGGTCTACGGCAGCCCGGCGGAAATCTCGAGCTACCTGATTCCGCATCCGGTGATCCGCAAGATGACGTTCACCGGCTCAACCCCGGTGGGCAAGCAGCTGGCCGCGCTGGCCGGCCAGCACATGAAGCGCGCGACCATGGAACTCGGCGGCCACGCGCCGGTGATCATTTTCGATGACGCCGACGTCGAGCTGGCGGCCAAGACCATGACCTTCATGAAGTATCGCAACGCCGGACAGGTCTGCGTGTCACCGACGCGCTTCCTGGTGCAGGAAGGCATCTACAAGAAATTCGTCGAGAAATTCACCGAGGGCGCGAAGGCGGTCAAGGTCGGTGACGGTTTCGACAAGGACACCAAAATGGCGACGCTCGCCAATCCGCGCCGGCAGGCGGCAATGGTGGCCAATGTCGAGGACGCTAAAAAGAAAGGCGGCAAGGTGCAGACCGGCGGCTATCCGATCGGCGAGAAAGGCAACTTCTTCGAGCCCACGGTGATTACCGAACTGGGCACCGATGCGATGGCGATGAACACCGAACCGTTCGGCCCGCTGGCGATCATCAATCCGTTCAAGACCTTTGACGACGCGGTGGCCGAAGCCAACCGCTTGCCGTACGGGCTGGCCGCCTATGCATGGACCAAGTCGGCGAAGACCGCGAATGCGATCGCGGCGCAGGTCGAGACCGGCATGATGACCATCAACCACCTCGGCTTTGCGCTGCCCGAAGTGCCGTTCGGTGGCGTCAAGGATTCGGGATACGGCTCCGAAGGCGGCATCGAAGCCATGGAGCCGTATCTGGTCGGCAAGTTCGTAACCCAGGCAGGACTGTAAAAATACAATAAAAACATATAGTTACTAAATGAGCGCGCGGATCATCTCGTCAGACCAAGGCTGCGGCGCCGAAGTGTCGGGCGTCGATCTGGTCGCGCTCGATGCCGCCACGGTCACTGCGATCCAGCAGGCGCTGCTGGAACATTTGGTGATCGTCGTGCGCAATCAGCCGATCAGCGATGCGCAACTGATCGCACTGGGCAAAACGCTGGGGCCGCTGGAGCCGCCGGGCATGAGCATCATCGGCAAGCCCTACATCGATGACTATCCCGACATCCTGGTGATTTCCAATCTCACCGCGAACGGCCAGCCGCTGGGCAATCTCGGCAATGGCGAGGCGATCTGGCATACCGACATGTCGTATCGCGTGAAGCCCTGCACCTATGCGATCCTGCATGCGCTGGAGGTGCCCCCGGTTGGCGGCAACACTTATTTTGCCAACCAGTATCTGGCCTACGACACGCTGCCCGACGAGATGAAGAAGAAACTCGACGGCAAAATGCTGATTCACGACGAGACCTACAACAGCGGCGGCCAGCTGCGCAAAGGGTTCAAGGAGGTCTCTGATCCGCGCGAGGCGCCGGGCGCGCAGCACAAAATTTTCCGCACCCACCCGATCACAAAACGCAAGGCGCTTTATCTCGGTCGTCGTCGCAACGCCTACATCATCGGCATGCCGCTGCAGGAAAGCGAACAGCTGCTCGACTGGTTGTGGGCGCATGCCTCACAGCCGCAGTTCGTCTGGGGGCACGAGTGGCGACAGGGCGACACGCTGATCTGGGACAACCGTTGCGTGATTCACCGTCGCGATTCTTTCGACAACAGTGCGCGGCGCATGATGCACAGGGTGCAGATCAGCGGCGAACGGCCGCAGTAATGACAAGATAAAAAAACAGGTTTCTTTTTTCGATCCGGTGTGTGGGCATTGCGGGGAGTGCCAGTGATGCAGCAGCGGCGATGGTCGAAGTGGGCGGTGGTGCTGAGCGTACTGTTTTCGGCGCACGCGTTTGCGCAGGCGTACCCGGCAAAACCCGTGCGCATCGTCACGGTAGCGCCGGGCAGCGCCAACGACATCGTTGCGCGGCTGATTGCCCAGGAACTGCGGCCCGCGTTGGGTCAGGCGGTGATTGTCGACAACCGCGGCACCATCGCGGCGGAGGTGGTCGCGCGCGCACCCGCCGACGGCTACACGATCCTGCTTTATGGCAGCGCGGTGTGGCTGTCGCCGTTCATCCGCAGCAATGTGCCTTACGATCCGGTGAAGGATTTTGCGCCGATCTCGCTGGTGGCCGCATCGCCCAACATCCTCGTGGTGCATCCGTCACTGCCGGTGAAATCCGCGCGCGAACTGGTTGCTCTTGCAAGAGCACGGCCCGGCGAGCTCAACTATGCCGCGGGCTCGCTGGGCGCCGCGCCGCATCTCGCCGCCGAACTGTTCAAGTCCATGGCGAAGCTCAACATTGTGCGCGTGGCCTACAAGGGCACCGGCGGCTCGCTGATCGGCATCATCAGCGGCGAGGTGGAACTGATGTTTCCGACCGCGGGGTCGGTAACCCCGCACATCAAGGCCGGCAAGCTGCGTGCGCTGGCCGTGACCAGTACACAACCGACCGCGCTGGCGCCCGGATTGCCGCTGTTGTCGGCGACGCTGTCAGGCTATGAGTCGGTTTCGCTGAACGGCACTTTTGCGCCTGCAAAGACGCCCGATGCCATCTTGCGGCGGCTTAATGCGGAAATCACCGCGGTGATGCGGCGCAGTGACATCCGCGACAAGCTGGTTGCGGCGGGAACCGATGCGATGGCGACGACGCCCGAAGAATTCGCGGCGACGATCAAATCCGAAATGGCGAAGTGGGGCAGGCTGATCCGGGACAGCGGCATCCGCGAATAGCCTGCGCGGGTCAGGCGGCTGCGGCGATGGTCAGCCCGACTACGTTGTTGTCCTTGATGGCTTTCGCCACCAGCCCGGATGCTTTCACGTCTTCGATGAAGGCGGCGAGGTACTTCGCCGCGTTGGGCCGTCCCTTGGGCACTCCGGCGGCCTGCTGCACGGCGGTGAAGCGCCCCTCGACGATGCGCGAGCCCGGCAGCTTGGCCTGATCGGTGAGCAACCGCGGCTTGAGTCCGGCCAGCGCATCAAATTTCTCATCGGCGAAACGCTGGAAGCACAGGTCGCCGCCTTTGTCCTTGACCACTTCGGCGTTCTTGATGGTGCGTGAGAGGTAGAGCTCATAGGCGGCGCGTTCGGGGACGATGATGCGCACGCCCTTGCGGTCGACTTCATCGGCATGCTTCAGCGCCGAGCCCGGCTGCACCAGGTAGGTCGAGTCGATCTCGACATAGGCCGCGGTGAAGTCGATTTCGTTTGCGCGTTGCGGTTCGGCGCCGAGAAAGCCGACATCCCAGACGTTTTTGGCAGCCGCATCGGCCAGCGCGCCGGGATTCGGCAGCGGCACCATTTCGACCGCAACGCCGAGCCGGCGCGCCAGTTCGACGCCGAGGTCGTGCGCTACGCCGCGCGGTTTGCCGGCCTCGGTGCGGGTGAGCAGGAAGTTGCTCATGTTGAGGCCCACGCGGAGGGTACCGGTGGGTGCGAATTCGGCGCGCAGTGCAGCGGTGACTTCGGTCATGATCGTTTCCTGTCGGTCGGGATTGCGGAGCGCACGATTAAACACCGAACCGCGTGCTGCTGTCATCCGTGCTCGGTATGATGATCGTCGCAATATGGAATCCGCCACTCCTTCCCGATTCATCGCCCATCTCGACATGGATGCGTTCTACGCGTCGGTCGAACTGCTGCGCTATCCGCAATTGCGCGGCAAGGCGGTGGTGGTTGGCGGACGGCGGCGCCGGGAGGACGACGTTGAAACGGGAACATTTGCCACGCTGCGCGGTTACACCGGCCGTGGCGTGGTGACGACTTCGACGTACGAGGCGCGGGCACTCGGCGTGTTCTCGGGCATGGGGCTGATGAAGTCGGCGAAGCTCGCACCCGACGCCATCCTGCTGCCGGCGGATTTTGACGCGTACCGCCGGTATTCACGACTATTCAAGGATGCGGTGCGGGCCATCGCGCCGCAAGTCGAGGACCGCGGCATCGACGAGATCTACATCGATTTGACGGAACTGGTGGTGGCCAGCGCCGCCGACGGCGCGCCGGACCCGTGGGCGCGGGCGCGTTCGATTGCCACCGACATTCAGCGCGCAGTACGCGAGGCGACGCAGCTGTCGTGCTCGATCGGCATCACCCGCAACAAACTGTTGTCGAAGATCGCCTCTGAACTCAACAAACCCGCTGGCATCAGCGTGATCCGCGACGACGACGTGCCCAAGCTGGTATGGCCGCTGGCGGTGCGCAAGGTCAACGGCATCGGCCCCAAGGCCAACGTCAAGCTGGAGGAACTGGGCATACATACCGTCGGTGAACTGGCACAGGCCGATCGGGGGCTGCTGATCGAACAGTTCGGCAACAGCTTCGGTGCATGGATGCATGAGGCGGCGCACGGTCGCGATGACCGTCCGGTGAAAACCTGGAGCGAGCCGAAGTCGATCAGCCGCGAGACCACTTTCGAGGACGATCTGCACGCGGTGCGCGACAAGGCGCGGCTGACCGAAATCTTCACCACGCTGTGCGAGCGCGTCGCCGGCGACCTGAGGCGCAAGGGTTACGCCGGGCGCACCATCGGCCTCAAGATCCGTTTCGACAATTTCCATACCGTGACCCGCGACCTGACGCTGGAGGCGCCGACGCAGGACGCTAGGACGATTCGCCGTGCCGCAGGTGAATGCCTGAAACGCGTGCCGCTCGACCGTCGCATCCGGCTGCTCGGGGTGCGGGTGGGCACGCTTCATCGCCTGGGCAGTGACAATGCGGACGCTGGCGCACAGCAATCCTTGCTCAGCTAGTATCATCGGCACAGGAGGAATACCCATGGTCACACTCGAATTCCATGATCCGTCCGGCGCGCTGGAAGTCACCCAGCCGTTCGCGCCGCGCATAGCCACGCTCGAAGGCAAGCGCATCGGCTTTGTCAGCAACGAGCAGTGGCAGGCGTTCCGCATGCTGCCGCTGCTGCGCGACCTGATCAAATCCGATTTTCCGACGGCGGAACTGCTGCCGATCGACGCCTATCCCCAGGGCAATGTGCTTATTCCCACCGAGGAGACGGCGGCCCTGGTCAAAAAGAGCGGGGTGGACGCGGTCATCGTTGGCAACGCTGCCTGAGGCTCCTGCGCCACCGCTTGCGGCCGTGCTGCCGCGAGGATAGAAACACTGGGCATACCCACCGTCACGCTGACGCGGACGGATTTTGTCGGCGTGATGAAGAACGCGGTGTCGGGGCTCGGGCTCGCGCCCGATGCGGCGATGGTGACTTTTCCGATCGACATGTTCCTCCCCGGCAGCGACCTGACGGCGATCAGCGCGCGCAAGAAGGAGTTCTACAACGGGTTGATGAAATGGAAGTCTGACTTTGCGCAGGCCGCTGACGGCGAACTGCCGATGCTGAGCGTCGAAGGCAAAACCTACGAAGACGCGCTGCAGAAAGCCAACAACCTGCTGATCACCAACCTGTGGGGCGACGGCCTGCCGGTGTGGCCGGCGACGCGCGAGCGCGTCGACTGGATTCTGCGCGGTTCGGCGTATCCGCGCACGCAGGTGCTGGGCAAGTTCCCGCCGCGCGGCGGCATCACCACTGTGGAGACCGTCGCGGTGGCGCTGGCGATGGCCGGCGGCCGGCCTGAATATCTGCCGGTACTGATCGCGGCGGTGGAAGCCTGCCTCGACCCGGCCAACCTGTTCGACCAGTTGCAGGCAACTTCCGGCGGACCGTTTCCGGTGGTGATCGTCAACGGGCCGATTGCCAAGGACATACGCCTCAATTCCGGGTTTGGTTGTCTCGGCCCTGATCCGCAGCGTCCCGCCGGCGCCAGCATCGGCCGCGCGCTGCGCCTGCTGCAGCAGAACGTCGGCGGCGCGCTGCCCGGCATTGGCACCATGGCGATCTTCGGTGCGATGCGCTACACCAATGCGGTGTTCGCCGAGGACGAAGCGAGTCTGCCCGAAGGCTGGGCGCCGCATGCCACGCAGCGCCACGGCTTTGAGCCGGGCGCCAATGCGGTATCGGTGTTTTTCGCCAGCGGCGTGACCAACGTACGCCGCCGCGGCGCGAAAAAGGAAACGCCGGAGGAGGATGTCACGCAGGGCCTGTGGCGCATGGCGGATTTCATGCGCACGCCGAACCTGGCCGCGCTGTCGGGCTGGGAGAAAGGCACGCCGGGCGCGATGCTGATTTCACCAGTGGTCGCGGGGATGATGGCGAAGCTCGGCTGGACGCCGCAGAAGCTGCGCGATTTCCTCTGGGAAAATTCGAAAATCCCGATGGCACAGCTCAAGCGCGGCGGCGGTCCCGCATGGATCGAGATCGACGCCAACCCGGTGACGCGCGACAGCATCAAGCTTGATCCCTGGCCGATCGCGCAGAAGCCTGACAACCTGATCCTCGTCGTTGCCGGAGGCGATCACCCGACGCACAGCCAGTGGCTGCAGTCGCATTCGCCGGCAGTGGTCGGGCGGATGATCCGCACGCCGGAGTCCTTCGACCGGCTGCTCGCCGAATCGGACCGCGACCTGGGTTGTGCCGCCGACGAGTGCAGGATTTGATGATTCGGCGGATTACGCCGCGACAACTGCGGGAAAAGTTCGATGACGACGGGGAGATGGCCGTGCTCGACGTACGCGAGGAAGGCGTTTATTCGCGTGACGGTCATCTGCTGCGAGTGTCGAACGTACCGTTGAGCGTGCTCGAGCTGCGCGTGCCGGCGCTGTTGCCCCGGAAAAACGTGCGCATCATCGTCTGCGACGGTGGCGAGGGACTGGCGGAGAAGGCCGCGGAAAAACTGCTGGCTGGCGGCTATACCGATGTCAGCGTACTCGACGGCGGCACAGCAGCGTGGAAGGCCACAGGCGGGCGGCTGTATACCGGTGTCTATGTGCCGAGCAAAGCCTTCGGCGAATACATTCAACACGAGGATGCGCCGCGCGAAGTCACGGCAGCCGAACTCGATGCGTGGATGAAGTCGGGCAGGGACATGGTGGTGGTCGACAGCCGGCCGCTGGCGGAATTCCGTCGTAACAGCATTCCGGGTGCGTACGACTGTCCCAGCGCCGAACTGCCGTATCGCATGACCGACTTCGTTCGATCTCCGCAGACTACGGTGGTGGTCAACTGCGGCGGACGCACCCGCAGCATCATCGGCGCGCAGGTGCTGATCAATGCCGGGTTTCCGAATCCGGTCTATGCGCTGAAGGACGGTACCCAAGGATGGAAGCTGGCCGGCCTGCAGCTGAACCACGGCCGCACCGAAGCTGTGCCGCCGCCTTCCGCAAAAGGAAAGGGCTGGGCGCTGCAAGCGGCGGAACGCGTGGCGCAGCGCTTCGGCATCCGCCGCATCGATGCTGCGTGTTTGCAGGCACTGAGGGCTGACGCCGGGCGCACGCTGTACCTGCTCGACGTGCGCAGCCCGGAAGAATTCGAAGCCGGTCACCTGTACGGCGCGCTGTCTGCACCGGGCGGTCAGCTGGTGCAGGCGACCGACACGTTCATAGCAGTTTGGCCGTCGGTGGTGGTGCTGACCGACAATGACGGCGTGCGCGCGACGATGACCGCGGCATGGCTGGCGCAAATGGGCCACGAAGAGGTGTTTGTGCTCGCCGCCGATGAAGCATCACTCACCGAACGCGGCCCTGCGCCGTCGGAACAGCTGGCTGGTGCGCGACCGTGTTCAGCAACGGTGAGCGCGGCGGAACTGCATGGCCTGCTTGCCGGCGGCAGGGTTCAGGTGGCTGACCTCGGCAGCAGCCTGCAGTACCGCGAAGGCCATATTCCGGGGGCGTGGCACGTGGTGCGCTCGCGGATGCAGGACCAGCTGAAGAAAATTCCACGGACAGACTTGCTGGTGTTCACCGCCGCGGAGGAGATGCTGGCGCGCCTGTCCGCTACGGATGCGGCAGCGTTGACTGCAACGCCGGTGAAAGTGCTGGCCGGCGGCACTGCCGCGTGGCAGGCGGCCGGTTACGGACTGGAGACCGGGGATACGCGCATGACCGGTGCTGCCGATGACCTGAGCTACCGGGCGCTCGACCGCAAGGACAAGGTCGAAGAGGCGATGCGCGAGTATCTGAAGTGGGAAGTGGAATTGCTCGATGCAGTGGCCAGCGATCCGGACTTCGGTTTTCGCCGTTATCCCGCCGGCGCACGCTGACCAACTGTCCGCTTCATTCGCGATATATTCGTAGATCCTGCCGCGCACCGCGCGGCCTGGCTGTTGGAGTGATGAATGAACCAGGACATAGACATACTGATCAGCGAAGTGGGGCCGCGCGACGGCCTGCAAAACACCAAGGCGCTGATGGCCACCGAATACAAGAAACGCTGGATCAGCGCAGCGGCAGCGGCAGGTCTGCGCGAAATCGAGGTGTGCTCTTTCGTGCCGCCGAAGCTGATTCCGCAGATGGCCGATGCGGCGGAAGTGGTAGCGCATGCACTGACGATCCCGGGGCTCAACGTCGCCGCGCTGGCGCCGAACTTCAAGGGCGCGCAGCGCGCAATGGAAGCCGGCGTGCACAAGCTGACCCTGACCATTTCGGTTTCGAAAGCGCACAGCCTCGCCAACGTGCGGATGACGCCGGACGAGGCGATCGCCAGCGCGAAAAAGATCTGTGAATTCCGCGACAGCCTGCCCGAGGGCAAACGCCCGCTGATCGAGTCCGGCCTGTCGACGGTGTTCGGCTGCACGCTGGAAGGCGCGGTCAGCGAGGACGAAGTGGTGCGCATGGCCGTGGCCTCGGTGGAGGCGGGTTGTGACGAGGTTGGCCTGGCCGACACCACAGGCTATGCCAATCCGGAACAGATCCGCCGCGTATTCAAAAAGGTCCGCGCTGCCATCGGTGACAAGCTCTCGGGCGCGCACCTGCACAACACCCGTGGACTGGGACTCGCCAATGTGGTGGCTGCGCTGGAAGTTGGCGTCACCACCTTCGACAGTTCGCTGGGCGGACTCGGCGGCTGCCCCTTCGCGCCGGGCGCGTCGGGCAACATCGTCACCGAAGACCTGGTATTCATGCTCGAATCCATGGGACTGCGCACCGGTATCGATCTGGAGAAACTGCTGGCGCTGCGCAAGATTCTCGAGGCCGGCATTCCCGGCGAGCCGCTCTACGGTTATGTGCCGCTGGCAGGTGTTACCAAAGATTTTGTTCCGGCTTCACTGCAACGTTAAGGAATCGACATGTCTCAAACACTGCCGCTCGCGGGCATCCGCGTCATCGAGTTCTGCCACGTGGTCATGGGGCCGACCTGTGGCCTGGTGCTCGCCGATCTCGGCGCCGAAGTGATCAAGGTCGAACCGCTGGACGGTGACCACACACGCAAGCTGACCGCTTCGGGCGCGGGCTTTTTCCCCACTTATAACCGCAACAAGAAAAGCCTCGCGGTCGACCTGAAGTCGGAGGAAGGACGGGCGCTGGTGCTGAAGCTGATCGCCAGCGCCGACGTGGTCACTGAAAACTTCCGTCCCGGCGCGATGGACAAGCTGGGCTTCGGTTACGCAGCGCTGAACAAGCTCAAACCCGAACTGGTCTATTGCTCACTGAAGGGATTCCTGCCCGGGCCGTACGACCACCGCACCGGCCTCGACGAAGTGGTGCAGATGATGGGTGGACTCGCCTACATGACCGGCGGGCGTTTCGGGCCGCTGCGCGCCGGCGCCTCGGTCAACGACGTGATGGGCGGCGTGTTCGGCGCGGTGGCTATACTCGCGGCGCTGAATCAGCGGCACGCAACGGGGAAGGGCCAGTACGTGCAGAGCGCGCTGTTTGAGAACAACGCCTTCCTCGTTGCACAGCACATGCTTGAAGGCTTTGCCACCGGCAAACCGGTGAAGCCGATGCCCGACCGCGTCCGCGCTTGGGCGCTCTATGACAATTTCAAGACCAGGGACGGCGAATTGGTGTTTGTCGGCGTGGTGACCGACACCCAGTGGAAGGTGTTCTGCGAATCCTTCGGCCTGATGGAGCTTTTCGATGATCCGGACATGAAAACCAATCCGCAACGCGTCGAGCAGCGGCCGCGCATCCTGCCCATCGTCAGCGAAATTTTCGCGAAGATGGGCAAACAGGAGCTGATGGATCGCTGCGAGAAACTCGGCCTGCCCTTTGCGCCCATCGCCAAGCCCGAGGACCTGTTCGAGGACAAGCACCTGAATGCCTCGAAGGGGCTGACGCCGGTGACGCTGAACAACGGCGTGAAAACCAAGGTGCCGGTGCTGCCGATCGAGATGGACGGCCAGCGTTTCGGCACCCGCATCGATATTCCGCAGGTCGGCGAGCACACGCGCAGCGTGCTGGAATCGATCGGATTGGATCAACCGGCGATCGAGCAACTGATCACCGACCAGGTTGTGGCGGCGCGAAGCTGACGGGTTTTGGTTACGCGGGGCGTTGCGTCAACATCGGCAGGATGTCGGTGAGCGCGATGCGCGCCTTCTCGCGCAGCACCTCATCATTGTTGTTGGCCACCGGGTGCGGAATCACCGCGAACGGGTAGTCCTTCAGTCCGTTGACCTGGCTCACCGACTGCGCAGTACGCGCGAAGCGGTCGGTGATGATGGCCACCGCCGGGATACCGAGTCTTTCAGCAGCAATCGCGTCGTGCAGACTGCACGACGAGCAGCTCCCTCAGTCGCCGATCGCGGCCAGCACCGCATCGGCGCCGCGCATTTCCAGCAGCATGGGCTCCGGAACAGGTCGCGACGCGTCCGGTTTGCGGCGGCGGATACATTCGCGCACGCCGTGTTCCTTCATGAGGATTTCCTCGATGAAATCGAACAGGCGCGCGGTGCCGATCTTGGCGTTGTCGATCATGCCAACGACAGCGCCGTCAAGGGAGGCGAGCGGCGGCGCAAGGCGCAGGGCTTCGCCATGGGCTGATTGCCGGGGGTCGAGGACGCGCAGGGTCATGGGGTTCTCCTCTTGGGACTATTCAGGGTTCTATGGCCATTGTTACGGCGAGCGATTTCTTGCCGTACCACGGTGGCAGGATGGCGCCGAATCCTCCGGCCGGTCCGCCGGCGGCAATCACCAGCAGGTCGTCAGGTGAACGCAGTGCGCGGTAAAGGCGGTCTTCGTCCTTGCGGCCGGCGACTGCAGCCTTGCCGACATTGCGCCACTCGCCGCGCTTCACGCAGGCTTTCTCGAAGGTGTAGTCACGGATGTTCTGCTTGCTCCAGTTCGCGGCGGCGAAAATCTCGCGGTGCTGCTTCGGTATGACGAAGGCGTAGTTGCCTTCCCAGATCGAGTAGGTCAGCAGGTTGCTGCGCATCGCGGCGACGTAGGTGTCGAGGATTTCCCGCGGGTCGTGCGTCCACTCGTTCATGATCTGGTGCGGCGACTCGACCTGCAACGCAGTCACTGCAGAGGTGCCGGCAGGTATGCCGCGCTCCACCGACAGTGGCAGCCACGACGAATCCTCTTCGTCCTCGGCGATGCAGAAGGTGAACTTGCCGGGATGTCCCAGCGTCGAGCGGTCGAGCTGGCCCGGAATGCCGCCCAGCACGTTGAGCAGGATCAGGCGGATGCTGCGGCCGATGGTGGCGTTGGCGCGGCAGGCGTTGGCCAGCACGTTGTGGGTTGCGTTCATGCCGATCGCGGTGCGGATCGGACCGTTGACGACGAGGAAGGGAGCACTGCCGCCGGTGCTCGCCGTACTGCCGTGGAGGGCATATTCGGGCTGGCACATCGCGCGCACGGTGGCGAGCACCACTGGCAGGTATTCTGGCAGGCAGCCGGCCATCACCGCAGCGATGGCGATTTTTTCCGCGGTTAGCGTGCGTCGGCGCACCGGTTCGACGCCGATGACGTCATCCGGCGCGCAGTGCGCTGCCTTGAGAAAACGTGCGACCGCGTCCTCGGTCGGAGGCACGATGGGCAGACCATCGGTCCAGCCGTTGCGCTGATAGAGTTCATTGGCCGCGGTGGCGTCGTCCACTTCGATGACGATGCTAGCGAAATGCGGCAGGCTCATGCCAGGCTCCCCAGCACCTTGCCCCAGCGCGGATCGGGCTTGTGCGCCAGTGGTTTTTTCGCCGCGTTCAATGCCGCCCAGGTCGTCGACAGGATGTTGAGCAGGACCGGCTTGCCGAATTCGGCTTCCAGGGTCGGCACGGCATGAATGGCAAACCACAGGCCGCCCGGCAGCAGCAGCGCCTGCGCCGCGGGTGCGGCAGCGAGCGCGGCGCGGCCCAGTTCCAGCGCCAGCTCGTGGTCGGCGAGAGGGCTCGACAGCTTGTTCTGTTCGAGGTTGCGGCCTTGCGCGCGCAGCGATACGACTTCGATGCCGGCTTCTTTCAGGTAATTCGACAACGCGGTGTTGACGTTTTCCGGCCAGCGCGTGGCCAGTGCCAGTTTGGTGACGCCGAAGTGCTGCAGCGTCGCGATATGCGCTTCGAGGTCGGTGTCACAGGGGATGCCGGTGCGTTGCGCACCCTCGTCGAGGATTTCTCGCATTTTTTTGCGTCCCAGCACCGAGGCCACCGGCACGCCGCTCAGCGCGATGCGCTCGACTTTCTTGTGTTTCAGCAAATCGAACGCTTTCCATAGTGCAGGCAGTTCGGTTTCGACGGCGGCGAAGCTGTATTCGCGCAGGTTGAGTCCGGTGGTGACCAGCATCATGCCGTCGGGCGCGACACGATAGAACTGGTAGGCGTCCATGTCGGTGTAGAGATGCGGGATGACATAGCCCAGATGCAGCCAGGGGGCGACGATCGCCATGCAAAAACTCCTGCCATTAAAGGCTGTGGATGGTTTCCGATTATCGCCGCAAAGCGCAGATTTGGGCGTCAGCGGCGATCTTTTTGGGCTATCCTTCGCCTTTCCTTTTATCAACAGCATCCGAAATTCGCAACATGGCCCAATACGTTTACACGATGAACCGGGTGAGCAAGCTCGTGCCGCCCAAGCGCGTCATCCTCAAGGACATCTCCCTGTCGTTTTTTCCCGGCGCCAAGATCGGCGTGCTCGGGCTCAACGGTTCCGGCAAATCCAGCCTGCTCAAGATCATGGCAGGTGTCGATACCGAGATCGACGGCGAGGCGACGCCGATGCCGAACCTCAACATCGGTTTCCTGCCGCAGGAGCCCCAGCTCGATCCCAAGCAGACCGTGCGCGAGGCGGTGGAAGAAGGGCTCGGTGAAGTATTCCAGGCCAAGGCCAAGCTCGAGGAAATCTACGCTGCCTACGCCGAACCCGATGCCGATTTCGACAAGCTGGCCGCCGAGCAGGCGAAATACGAGGCGCTGGTCGCCAACGCCGGCACCGATACCGAACACCAGCTCGAGATCGCCGCCGACGCGCTGCGCCTGCCGCCGTGGGACGCCAAGATCGAAAAACTGTCCGGCGGCGAGAAACGCCGCGTTGCGCTGTGCCGCTTGCTGCTGTCCAAGCCCGACATGCTGCTGCTCGATGAGCCGACCAACCATCTTGATGCCGAAAGCGTCGACTGGCTGGAGCAGTTCCTGCATCGTTTTCCCGGAACCGTCGTGGCGGTGACCCACGATCGCTACTTCCTCGACAACGCCGCAGAGTGGATTCTGGAACTAGACCGCGGCCACGGCATTCCGTGGAAGGGCAACTACAGTTCGTGGCTGGAACAGAAGGAGGAGCGACTGAAGCAGGAAGAGGCCACCGAATCGGCGCGGCAGAAGGCGCTGAAGAAGGAACTGGAGTGGGTGCGCCAGAACGCAAAGGGGCGGCAGGCCAAGTCGAAGGCGCGTATCGCGCGCTTCGAGGAACTGTCTTCGCACGAATACCAGAAACGCACCGAGACCCAGGAAATTTTCATTCCGGTTGCCGATCGCCTCGGCGACAGCGTGATCGAATTCAAGAACGTGTCCAAGGGTTACGGCGACCGGCTGCTGATCGACAAGCTGTCGTTCGCGATTCCGCCGGGAGCAATCGTCGGCATCATCGGCCCCAACGGCGCCGGCAAGTCAACGCTGTTCCGCATGATCAGCGGCAAGGAGAAACCCGATTCCGGCGAGATCGTCATCGGTTCGACTGTGAAGCTGGCAATGGTTGACCAGTCACGCGAGGCGCTGCCCAACGACAAGACCGCGTGGGAAGCAATTTCCGGCGGTCTCGACATCATCAACGTCGGCAAGTTCGAGATGCCGTCGCGCGCCTATCTCGGCCGTTTCAATTTCAAGGGCCAGGATCAGCAGAAAAAGGTCGGCACGCTGTCGGGCGGCGAACGCGGCCGCCTGCATCTCGCACACACACTGCTCAGCGGCGCCAACGTACTGCTGCTCGACGAGCCGTCAAACGATCTCGACGTCGAGACGCTGCGCGCGCTGGAAGACGCGCTGCTCGAATTCGCCGGCTGCATCCTGGTGATTTCGCACGACCGCTGGTTTCTCGACCGCATTGCCACCCACATCCTCGCCTTCGAAGGTGATTCGCAGGTGGTGTTCTTCAGCGGCAACTACCAGGAATACGAGGCTGACAAGAAAAAGCGCCTCGGCGAAGAGGGGGCCAAGCCGAAACGGCTGCGCTTCAAGCCGCTGAAGGGCTGATTCTTTATAAGCATATGTTTTAATTGGTATTTTTTCAGTTTTCGCGGAGCAGGGCATGGGCGAATACTGGTTTGCGGCAGGCCTGTTGCTGGCGATATTCGGTCCGGTGCTGCTGCTGGTGCCGGTTGCAATCCTGTACTGGCTCTATCGCCGCTTCGGTCTGGCACAACGACTTGGAGTGACGCAGCGCGGTTCGGTGCAGGCAGCGCATGTGCTTCTGGCCTTGTTGACGGTTGCGGTCGTGGTGGTGGCGACATGGCTTCCGGGTCGGCTGGAATTTTCGCGGCTGTGCGCTGAACTCGCCGAACCGCGCATCCACGCGCGGGTCAAGGTCGACGGTTTCTACCTCGATGATCTGACCGCCAACAGTTTCGGCCAGCGCTACCTTACCGATGATGGTTTTGCGTGGATGGAGGCGAAAGACATTTACCGCCGCAACGCCTACGTCCGCTATCGCCGCGAGGGCGAAAAAGTCGTCACCGACCCACAGCCGGAACTGACAGCAACGCACAGGGTGCGTGGCAACGTCGATGTGCGCGCCAACGGCATTCATGTCGCGCGCACCGAGATCACCGAGCGTGCCAGCGGCAAGCTGCTGGCCGAGGCACATTCAGTGATTTATCACGGTGGTCCGCTGGGATTTTTTCTAGGCGTTTACGCCCTGGCCAATTGTCCGGATCCGGCCTCAGCCGAGGGCAGCAGACAGTTCAAGACCTACTATCACCTCGTGCGCGAGGTGTTGGGCGGCGGTATTCCTTCCCGCTAGCCGCGTCCGGCGTAAGGCATGTTGTTTGCCATCACCATCAGGTGATAGATGTTCACGCCCGGGGGCTGGCTGGCCATGAACAGCACCGAGCGTGCAACATCGCTGACGTCAATCATCGGCTCGACCTTGATGGTGCCGTCGGCCTGCTTTACGCCCTTGGACATGCGCGCAGCGAGTTCGGTCATCGCATTGCCGACATCCACCTGGCAGACGGCGATGCCGTACTTGCGGCCGTCGAGTGACATCGTGCGCGTGAGGCCGCTGACGCCGTGCTTGGACGCGGTATAGGGAGCCGAATCCGGGCGCGGCGCGTGCGCCGAGATCGAGCCGTTGTTGATGATGCGGCCGCCCTGCGGATTCTGCGCTTTCATGACCCTGAAGGCGGCCTGGGCGCAGAGGAAGGAGCCGCTCAGGTTGGTGTCGACCACGGCTTTCCATTTTTCCCAGGGCAGGTCCTCGAACGGCACACCGGGCGCGTTCTGGCCGGCGTTGTTGAACAGCACGTCGAGGCGGCCGAATTTCTTGACGGTCTGCTCAAACAGCGCGGCGACGGACTGCAGGTCGCTGACGTCGGCGGCAATCGCAGCACCGCGCGTCTTGTTGGCACCGGCCTCGGCCAGTGCCTCGTCGAGGTTGGCCTGGCGCCGCCCGGTGAGTACGACGTTCCAGCCGTCCTTGAGGAAAGCGAGGGCTGTGGCCTTGCCGATGCCGCTGCCGGCGCCGGTGATGATCGCGGTTCTGGGTGCGCTCATGATGGGATGTCCTCTCGGTGTTGGTTCATTTCTGCCACGAATCGCGCAGTGTCACGGTGCGGTTGAATACGGGTTTTCCGGGCCTGCTGTCTGAGCGGTCAGCGATGAAATACCCATGACGCTCGAACTGGAAGCTTGAACCGGGCCGGGCATCATTCAGGGCCGGTTCCAGCTGCGCACTGATGACGCGCCGCGCATCGGGGTTGAGGTCGAGCAGGAAGTCGCGGCCGCCGGATCCGGGATGCGGCACCTTGAACAGGCGGTCGTAGAGCCGGACTTCAGCCGCGCAGGCATGGCGCGCGCTGACCCAGTGAATGTTGCCCTTGACCTTGACCGAGTCGGCGCCCGGAGTGCCCGACTTGGTTTCGGGCAGATAGGTGCAATGCACCGTGGTCACATTGCCGGCGGCATCCTTGTCGCAGCCGGTGCACTCGACCACGTAACCGTAGCGCAGGCGAACCTTGTTTCCGGGGAACAGCCGGAAGTAGCCCTTGGGCGGGGTTTCGGTGAAATCTTCTCGCTCGATCCACAGCTCGCGCGACAGCGGAACCGTGCGTTTGCCCAGTTCGGGTTTCTGCGGATGGTTGGGGGCGAAACAGTCTTCCTGCTGACCCTCCGGATAATTGTCGATGACGAGTTTCAGCGGATCGAGTACGCCGATACGGCGTTCGGCGATGTCGTTGAGGTGCTCGCGCATGCAGTCCTCGAGCACCGAGTAGTCGATCCAGGAATCGGCCTTGGATACGCCGATACGTTCGGCGAACTGGCAGAATCCCTCGGGGGTGTAGCCGCGGCGGCGCGCGCCGGCCAGCGTCGGCATGCGCGGGTCGTCCCAGCCCTCGACGTGCTTTTCTTCGACCAGCTGGATCAGCTTGCGCTTGGACAGCACGACGTAGGTCAGGTTGAGCCGCGCGAACTCTATCTGCTGCGGCAGCGGGCGTTCGAGCAGGCCGCCGTCGGCGAGTTTGCCGAGCAGCCAGTCATAAAAGGGGCGCTGGTCTTCGAACTCCAGCGTGCAGATTGAGTGGGTGATGCGTTCGAGCGCGTCCTCGACCGGGTGCGCGTAGGTGTACATCGGGTAGATGCACCATGTGTCACCGGTGCGGTGGTGTGTCGCCCTGCGGATGCGGTAGATCGCCGGATCGCGCAGGTTGATGTTGGGCGATGCCATGTCGATCTTCGCGCGCAGGATCATCGCACCGTCGGCATGTTTGCCAGCGCGCATTTCGCGGAAGCGCGCCAGCGACTCAGCGGCCGGACGGTCGCGCCACGGGCCGGGCTTGCCGGGTTCGGTCAGCGTGCCGCGGTTGGCGCGGATTTCCTCCGCGCTCTGCTCATCGACGTAGGCGTGGCCTGCGCCGATCAGGTATTCCGCAGCCTCGTACATGAAGCCGAAGTAGTCGCTGGCGAAATACTGGTGGGAGCCCCAGTCGAAGCCCAGCCAGGACACGGCGTCGCGGATGGCGTCGACGTATTCCTGTTCTTCCTTTTCCGGATTGGTGTCGTCGAAACGCAGGTGGCAAACGCCATCGTAATGCAGTGCGAGGCCGAAGTTCAGGCAGATCGATTTGGCATGGCCGAGGTGCAGGTAGCCGTTGGGTTCCGGCGGGAAGCGTGTACGAATCCTCGCCGGATCGGCGGCACTGCCGCGGTGGCTGGCGGCTGCGCCGGGCGCACCACCCCAGCCGCGGCCCGCGTAAATGTTTGCCGCGAGGTCAGCGTCGATGTGGCTGCGGATGAAATTGGAAGTGGATGCCGCAGCGGGCTCCGTGCCGGGCTTCGCGTTCTTGGCCATGCCGGGGAGGGATCCTGAAAGACGGGTTGCCGAAAAGCGCGATTTTAACCCGTGGTGCCGGTCAGTCTCAGCGTTTTCCGAGGAATTTGGTGGGCAATAAGCGTTCCACCGCACGGTTGTCTTTGCGCGTGAGCTGCCAGCCGCGCACGCGCGGGTGGTTGGCGACCACACGATGCAGCCGGTCGCCGATGAAATGCAGCGCCACGCCGTCGTCGGCCGCGTAGCCATCCGCCACCCTGCCGCGTGCTACCAGGTTCCGGTAGGTCGGGCGACGCAGTGGCTCACTGTTGTAGTGCGGGCAGTTGCTGCCGGGCAGGAATCCCAGACAGTTCATGGCAGTAAGCGGTCCGGCGACCGAGTCGGTGATGCCCTGTTCGAACCAGCAGATCGAACCTGCGCTCCAGCCACCGAGCACGGTGCCGCGTTCCCAGGCTGTGCGCAGATGCAGGTCCAGTCCCCAGTCGCGCCACACCGCGAGCATGCTGCGGGTGTTGCCACCACCGACGAATATGGCGTCCTGCTCCAGCACGAACGACTCAAGGTCACGCGGCGTGCGTGCGAAAAGCGGCAGGTGGACGGGCAGGCAGTCGAACTGGCTCATGCCGGCATAGAAACGCAGGCGGCCGGCGTCGGCATCGCCATGGGCGGTTCCGATGAAACACACTTTTGGCTTGCGCTTGCGCGTCTGTTTGAGGAAATAGTCGACCAGCAGCAGGTTGTCGAGTTCGAGGGGTAAGGCTGCGCCGCCTATCGCAATGATCTGGCGTTTTGGTGCGGTCATGTTGCCGATTCAGCAGCGCGATGCCGTAGTCCGATGGCTATTGTTCGAGACGGAAGCCCGTAGCGCGGATCAGTTTTGCCCAGCGGTCTTTTTCCGCCGCCAGCCATTTCGCCATTTCCGCAGGACTATTGCCGATCGGATCGGCACCCTGACTGGATAGTTTTTCCTTTATGTCGGGCGTGGTGATGATGCGCGAGATTTCCGTCTGTAGTTTCGCGACGATTTCCGGGGGGGTTTTGGACGGCGCGAGGACGCCTTGCCAGGAGCCGGTGACGAAACCTTCAAGCCCGGGGGTTTCCGCCACCACCGGCGTATCCGGTAATGTCGGGAAGCGTTTGTCGCTGGAGACCGCGATCAGGCGCAGGCGGCCGCTTTTGGTGTGCGGCAGTGTGGCGAGCATGCCATTGAAAAGCAAGTCGGCCTCACCGGTGGTCACGATCAGGATGTTGGCGAAACCACCCTTGGTGGGAACGTCCACCCATTTGATGCCCGTGCGGTGTGCAAACAGCATTCCTGCCATGTGCGGCGCGCCACCGAGCCCGGTGGCGTAGTTCAGTTTTCCGGGCCTCGCTTTGGCCAATGCAACGATTTCCTTGACGCTTTTTGCCGGCATGCTCGGGTGTGTGGCGAGGATGTGCGGCGAGTATGACACCACGGTCACCGGAGCGAAGTCCCTGATGATGTCGAAAGGCATTTTCGGGAATACGCTGGGGCTGATGGCGAGGTTGCCGACATCCATCAGCACCAGGGTGTGGCCATCCGGGGCCGAGCGGGCGACCATGTCCGCGCCGATATTGCCGTTGGCGCCCGGGCGATTGTCGGGCAGCACCTGCTGCTTCCAGTTCTCGGCCATCTTGGAGCCGATCAGACGGGTCAGAATGTCAGAGGTTCCGCCGGCCGGGAACGGCACCACGATTCGGATCGGTTTGGACGGAAAGTTCTGTGCCGCAGCGGATGGCGCAAACACGGCGGACAGGCATGCAAGTGCGACGGATATTATGGATTTTGTCATCGAAGCCCCCTTTAACGAAGCGCCATATTAGCGCTGTTGGGCTATGCTATGGGGCAGTGATGAATAACACCGCATTTCAGGCACTGCGTGCGTTATCCGATGGCGCGTTTCATTCCGGCGAGGACATAGCGCGGACCCTGGGAATCACCCGCAGTGCGGTGTGGTATGGCGTGCGTGACATCGCTGGGGCCGGTTTCGAGATCGAATCTGTTCGTGGCCGTGGATACCGTCTGAAACGGCCGGTATCCCTGCTCGATCCGGAGAGGATTTTCCTGGCACTGGGGGCTGCGGCGGCTCGGGTGAAGCTGGAAATCCGCGACACGCTGGACTCGACCAATACGCAACTGATGCGCCAGGCGGTGAATGGAGCGCCTTCGGGGCTGGCTGTAGCCGCAGAATCGCAGACCGCCGGTCGCGGTCGGCGTGGCAGAGCCTGGCATTCCCGGGTCGGAAGCACGCTGGTTTTTTCCCTGCTCTGGCGGTTTACGCGGGGGGCGCGCGAACTTGCAGGCCTCAGTCTCGCAACCGGGGTCGCCCTGGCGCGGGTATTGCGCGCTGCCGGTGCAAGCGGGGTGTGCCTGAAATGGCCGAACGATGTCATAGTGGATGGCCGCAAGCTGGCCGGCATCCTGATCGAGATTCAGGGCGACATGCTCGGCCCCAGTGCTGCCGTTATCGGCATCGGCATCAACGTTCGCCCGGATGCCAGGGTGAGCGGAGCGGTCGACCAGCCGATAACCGATCTGGAAACCGTTTCGGGCCTGGCTGTTGATCGCAACCAATTGCTAGGCATGCTGTTAAACGAAATGGTTCTTGTGCTGGATCGTTTTTCCGAAACGGGTTTTGCATCGCTACGTGAGGAGTGGCAGGTGTTCCACGCGCAGCAGGAACGCGGGGTCACGCTGCTGCTTCCTGACGGGACAGCTATAAAAGGGATAGCCCGTGGCGTTGCCGATGACGGGGCGTTGCTACTGGAGACGGCTGAGGGCATCACGCGGTATCACAGTGGTGAAATCAGCCTGCGCGAAGACGGAACTGCCACATGAACATTCTTGCCATCGATGTCGGCAACTCGCGCCTTAAATGGGGTTTCAGCGAGGCGGAGGGCTGGTTGCGTCAAGGCTGGCTGCCGACGGTGCGTGCCTCTGAGCTTGCTGCAGATTTGAAGGGGCTGCCAGCGATGGATCGCATAGTCATTTCCAATGTGGCCGGGACCGCGGCAAAACAACAGGTGGCAGCAGCGTTGGAGGGTGGGAACTGTTCGCCGAACTGGATTGTGAGCGCACGCACCCAGTGCGGAATTACCAGCGGCTATGCTGATCCGGCCACCCTTGGCCCTGATCGCTGGGCGGCTTTGATCGGCGCCCGGCATCTGGTCAAACAGGCCTGCGTGGTAGTCAACGTCGGAACGACGATGACCGTGGACGCGCTCAACAGTGAGGGAGCTTTTCTCGGCGGTTTCATCGTTCCCGGATTCGAACTGATGCGGGATTCCCTGGCCCGGGATACGGCCAATCTGGCGCTACGCGACGGTGCTTTCAGTTACTTTCCCGACAATACCGGCGACGCCATCGCCAGTGGCGCGGTGAATGCCCTTGCCGGGTCGGTGGAGCGCATGGCCGGCTATCTCGGGAAAAGCACAGGTGGGGCGCCCCAGGTGTTACTCTCCGGCGGCGGTGCGGTGTGGCTGGACGGGCGGATCAATGGCCAGGTGACGCTGGTTGATAATCTGGTTCTCGAGGGGCTGCGGCAAATCGCCCTGCTGGGTTAATACAGAGTTACTGATGAGACTTCTATTACTGCTGCTGTTGCTGGCGAATATCGGGTTTTTTGCCTATCACCAGTTCGCTGCCGGCAACAATCAAGCTGCCCAGCAGATCGCTGCCCTGCAAATCAGCCCGGAAAAAATCCGCCCCATTTCCGGGGAAGCGGTGTCGGCAGTATCTGTTGCGTCGCCGGTGCCGCCTCCGGCCGCCTGCGCGGAGTGGGGTGCGTTCACCGGTCCCGACATTGCGCGTGCCGATGCCGCACTGCTGACACTGGCCTTGCCCGCTAATACGGTCCAGCGCCGGCTATCCGATGTCGAGGGATACTGGGTGCACATGCCGCCGCAAAAAAACAAGGCCGAGGTCGATCGCAAGGTGGGCGAGCTGAAGGCACTGGGAATTACCGAGTTCTTCGTGGTGAACGAGGCCGGGCAATGGCGCAACGCGATTTCGCTCGGGCTGTTCAAGACCGAGGCTGCTGCTGAAACCGAACTGGAACGTTTGCGTCAACGCGGCGTGCGTTCCGCCATCGTCACGCGGCGGGACAAGTTCCTCAAGCAGGCGATTTACTATCTGCGGGAGCCGGATTCGTCGGTCATCGCCCGCCTCACCGAACTGAACCGGGATTTCACCGGGTCTGAAATCAAGGCCGGCAGCTGCCCGGCGGGAATCGTCAGGCAGTAAGTTCTGAACGCAAGGGCGGTATCCGGCTGAACCCGGGATCAGCGGGGCGCCGAAGACCGTACGCGCGAGATCAGTTCCGTCGTCGAGCGTTGGTGGTCGAAGGCAATGGAATGCACTGATCCGCCCCAGCTTTGTACCTCCTTCGCACCGACGATGGCATCCGGCTTCCAGTCTCCCCCCTTGACCAGGATGTCGGGTTTGAGGGCGAGGATCAGTTCCAGGGGCGTGTCAGTTTCAAACCAGGTTACGGCATCGACGGCGCGCAGCGCCGCGATAACGGCAGCGCGGTCGGACAGGGGATTGAGAGGGCGGTCGGCCCCCTTGCCCAGACGTCTTGCCGAGGCATCACTGTTCAGTGCGACCACCAGGCTTGCGCCAAGCGCCCGCGCCTGGGCGAGATAGGTCACATGGCCGCGGTGCAGGATGTCGAAGACGCCATTGGTAAACACCAGCGGCCGCGGCAGTTGTGCGACGACGACTCGTGCATCAGCGGGTGCGCTGATGCGCTTCTCAAATTCGGGTGCAGTTCCCATCGGTCACAGTCTACGCGGGCTCGCCTGCGGCGACAAACACCTGCGCCTCCCAATCAGGCGGGCGCGATTTCCTTGCGGAAACGGTTTAGGTCCTTGACCGATTCGAACTTGCGGCCGAACAGCAGCGACAGGTTTTGCAGGATCACACCGACCACTTTCTGTTCCCAGTCACGATCGAAGCGGATCTGTTCATCGAGCCAGCGCTCCAGCCATGACGGATCGGGCAGCCTGCTCTGCACGGTGTCGTTCGGAAACAGCGTCTTGTTGACATGCAGGTTGGTCGGATGCAGCGGCTTGCCGCTGCGCGCGGAACTGGCCATCAGCACGCCGACCTTGGCAAACGCGGCGCGCGCCGATTCGCCAACGGTGTTCAGCGCGCGTTTCATGTATTGCAGGTAAGCGCCGCCATGCCGCGCCTCGTCGCGCGAGATCAGGTTGTAGATGTGCTTGATTACCGGTTCGGTGTGCCACTGCATGGCGCAGCGGTACCAGTGATTGAGACGGATCTCGCCGCAGAAATGCAGCATCAGCGTTTCCAGCGGCGGCGCCGGATCGAAGGCGAAGCGCACCGCGTGCAGTTCCTCCGGCGTCGGCATCAGATCCGGCCGGAAGCGGCGCAGGTAGTCGATCAGCACCAGAGAATGCTTCTGTTCCTCGTAAAACCACACTGACATGAAGGCGGAGAAATCGCTGTCGTGCTGGTTGTCACGCAGGAACATTTCGGTTGCGGGCAGGGCGGCCCATTCCGTGATCGCGTTCATCTTGATGGTCAGCGCCTGCTCGTCGGAAAGGAGCTTGCCGTCAAAACTGTCCCAGGGAATGTCGTCAGCCATGTTCCAGCGGATGCGCTCCAGGGACTTGAAAATCTCCGGGTAGAGCATGTGGCTGGCAGTGACAAACTCGGTGCTCGGTTGCATCGGGATCTCCTTGGCCCTCGGGTGATTGGATCAATATGATATTCAGGCAATTGTTGCAAGCAAGCGGTCGGCTTCGGCGCGAATGGCCGCGCGCTCCCCGGCGCCCATGCGCCGGATGTTGCGTGTCATCAGCGCCGTGCGCGGGTTGGCGGCCAGTTCGGGTTCGTGCCGGTCCAGAAAATTCCAGTATAAGACGGTAAACGGACAGGCCCGCGCGCCGGTTTTTTCTGCCGGACGGTAACGGCACTTGCTGCAGTAATTGCTCATGCGCTTGATGTACGCGCCGGAGGCAACGTAAGGCTTGCTGGTGTAACGGTCACCGTGCGCGTGCAGCGCCATGCCCATGGTGTTGGGCAGTTCGGCCCATTCGACAGCATCGACATAAACCGCCAGGTACCACTCGTGCACGGCCTTCGGATCGAGGCCGGCCAGCAGCGCGAAATTGCCGGTGATCATCAGGCGCTGGATGTGATGGGCATAGCCGTGGTGCAGCGTCTGGCTGATCGCGGCGCGCAGGCAGCTCATGTCGGTTTCGCCGGTCCAGAACCACAGTGGCAGCGCGCGGTGGTGGCCGAAGTGGTTGCTGGCGAGCATGGCGGGCATGCCCAGCCAGTAGACGCCGCGGATGTACTCGCGCCAGCCCAGGATCTGCCGCACAAAGCCCTCGACCGCGGCGAGCGGAGCCCGCTTTTCACGCCAGGCCGCACACGCTGCAGCGATGACCTCGCGGGGAGCCAGCAGCTTCAGGTTCAGCGCTGCCGACAGCAGCGAATGCCAGCCGAAGGGCATATCGCTCCACATGGCGTCCTGCCAGGCGCCGAACCCGCTGAGGCGGTTATCGACAAAATCATCGAGCGCGCGCAGTGCTTCGGCGCGCGTGACCGGCCAGCCGAAATCGGCGAGCGAGCCGGGATGATCGGCAAAGCGGCTTTCCACGAGCGACATGACTTCGCGCGTGATGGGGTCCGGTGCAAACCGCAGCGGCTGCGGCACGGATTCCGGCCCGCCCTTGGGAAATGCGCCACGGTTCTCGGCATCGAAGTTCCAGCGCCCGCTTTCCGGTTCGCCGTCGGCCATGAGCACGTCGTTGCGGCGCCGCATATCGCGGTAGAAATGCTCCATGCGCAGCGTCCTGCGGCCTTTGGCCCAGGCCGAGAACTGTTCGCGGCTGCACAGAAAATGGGTGTCGGGCCGGATTTCCAGCGGAACCCTCGCTTCGCGGCAGACCGATTCGAGAAGCACGCGGATGCGGTGTTCACCCGGCTCGCAAACAACGACCCGGTCCGGCCGGCGTTCCGCGATCAGGGCGCGCAGTCGTGCGTCAATGCCGCCGTCCGCGGCGGTCAGCGATAGATAGGTCAGCGGCAGTTTCCGCTCACTTAGCAGTGCCGCGAAATGGCGCATCGCCGACAGGAACAGCACGATGCGCGCCTTGTGGCTCCACACGTAGGTTGCCTCGCCTGCGGCTTCGATCATGACGACGTGGTCGTGTTCGGTATCGATGCCGGCCAGTGCCGGGTTGTCCAGGCTGAGCTGATCGCCCAGTATCAACAGCAGGTTGCGCATGGCTCAGGTGCGCCGGCAGCGTTCGGAACAGTATTTGACGGCGTCCCAGACGCGCGCCCAGCGCCGGCGCCAGACCATGGGCCGGCCGCAGCGCGCGCAGATTTTCAGCGGGAGTTCGGATTTGCGCACGGGCGTCAGCGCTGCGCGTGCTCGACGCGCCAGCGCTCCAGCGCATAACGCATGTCTTCGAAGGAGCGCAGCAGCAGCACGCCCTGGGGGATTTTGCGCGCGCGGCTCAGGGCACCGCCGCCGCCCCACACTTCGGTGTCTTCCGGCAGCAGGCCGCGAAGTTCTTCCAGCCCCGCAAGTGCTGCAGCCTGGGTCATCGCGCTGCTGAACGAAAGCGCCACCACGTCGACCTTGTAGGCCGGCACCGCATTCTTGATGTCGATGATCGGGGTCTCGGTGCCGAGGGCGACGCAACTGGCCCCCTCCGCCGTGAGGACGGCTTCAACCATCAGCAGACCGATGCGGTGTTTTTCCCCGGGCAGAGAGGTCAGCAGGACGCGCGGCCCTTTGCCGCGTCCCGGCTGCGCAACGATGGCGTTGCGCAGGATGTTCTGCACATGTTCCGAATACAGGTGCTCGTCAAATACGGCGATTTTCCCGGCCAGCCAGGCTTCGCCGATCCAGTGGTTGAGTCCGGCCACAGTATCGATGACGAATCGGAGCAGGCCCTGCTTCATCAGTGCCTGCTGCAGTGCGTTGCGGAAGCCGTCGATGTCATGGTTCAACAGCAGATCGATGATGCTGCCGATCTCCGCGGGTGGTGTCTGTTCCGTAGCCTGTTCGGATATCAGTCGCGACAGTTCGGCTGTGTCCCGGTTGACGATCTTGCCGGGCCGGTGGCCGCTGTCGATCAGCAGCCGCAGCAGGCGCAGCTTCTCCATCTGGGGCAGGGTGTAGAGGCGCTCCTCATTCCGGTCACGCTCAGGTTTCGGAAAGCCGTAGCGGCGTTCCCAGACTCGCAACAGGTCCTTGGATAAACCGGTGTCCCGCTCGACGGCGGCGATGTTGTATAAGGCATCCTGCTCGACTAAGTTAGTATTCACTTCGAAATACCTGTCTTGGACAAAAATGGGTTTAAGCGGCTAAAAATGGGAAAAAAGCCCCTTAATCTGTATCTTTGACTTGGACATTATTGGGCAGAGGTTGGACAAAGTCAACCCGGATGAAGCGACTGCTGATCCGGGCCGACCCCAGGCGCTTACCGGCATCCAGCCCGCTGTCATGGACAACAACGAACTTCTTACAGGAGCAGATACGCAATGAACGCACCGGAAAAACTGCCACTCGCGGACGTGCAGTCGATCATCGATCTGCGCAACATCTACATCAACCGCGTCGGCGTGAAGGCGCTGGTACACCCCGTCCGGGTGCGCAGCGCCGACGGCGGCGCGGTGGCCACCGTGGCCAGCGTGGACATGGCGGTTGGTCTGCCGCCCGAGGTCAAGGGTACGCACATGTCGCGCTTCGTCGAAGTGCTGCAGCAGTCCGGCGGCGAACTTGACCGCGACGCTTTGGATGACCTGCTGACCTGCATGCTGCGCCGGCTCGACGCGGACAGCGGCATGATCGAAATGCGCTTTCCGTATTTCATCAGCAAGCGCGCGCCGGTGTCAGGTGTGGCCAGCCTGCTCGATTACAAGGTCGTGCTGCGCGCGGAGAAAGCCGCCGGCCGCACGGTGTTCACGACCCGGGTTTCGGCACCGGCTACCAGCCTGTGCCCCTGCTCCAAGGAGATTTCCGAATACGGCGCGCACAATCAGCGCTCCGAGATCACCATCACCGTGCAGGGTGATGAGCCGGTGCTGATCGAAGAACTCGCCGGCATCGCCGAGCAGGAGGCCTCGTGCGAGGTCTACGGATTGCTCAAGCGACCCGACGAGAAGTACGTTACCGAGCGCGCCTACGACAACCCCAAGTTCGTCGAGGACCTCGTGCGCGACATCGCGCTGCGGCTCGATGCCGACCCGCGCGTGCGGGTGTACTCGATCGAAGCCGAGAACTTCGAATCCATCCACAACCACTCTGCCTACGCGCAGGTCGAGCGCGTCAAGCGGGACTGATCATGCTACCGACGGTATCCGGCAGGCGCATTGCCGTAATCGGTTCGGGCATCGCAGGTTTGTCCGCGGCATGGCTGCTCGCGCGCGAACATGCGGTGACGCTGTTCGAAGCTAACGACTATTTGGGCGGCCACAGCCACACCGTGGATGTCGCGCTCGACGGTATCAGTGCGCCGGTGGACACGGGTTTTCTGGTGTTCAACGACCGCACCTACCCGAACCTGATTGCGCTGTTCGAACGGCTGGACGTCGAGTCCTGCGCCAGCGACATGTCGTTTTCGGTGCGGATCGAGGCGGAGAATCTCGAATGGGCCGGGAGCAGCGTGTCGACCCTGTTCGCGCAGCGGCGTAATCTTGTTCGTCCCGCTTTCTGGGGCATGCTCGCGGACATTGCACGCTTCAACCGCGCGGCCACGGCAATCGCGCGAGCCGGGCAGGGCGCTGCCGGTTCGCTGGGCGACTTCCTCGACGCTGGTCGCTACGGTCGCGCGTTCCGCGACTGGTACCTGCTGCCGATGGCCGGCGCAATCTGGTCGTGCCCGACCGCGACGATGCTTGACTATCCGGCGCAGACTTTTCTTGCCTTCTGCGCCAATCATGGCCTGTTGCAGATCAGCGACCGGCCGCAGTGGCGCACGGTGGTCGGTGCTTCGCGCAGCTATGTCGCGCGCATGGCCGAGGGTATTCCCGACATCCGCCTCAATACGCCGGTCACCGGCATTGCGCGGCAACCGGGTCGCGTCGCGCTGCGGTTGCACTCCGGTACGGTCGAGTCGTTCGATGAAGTCGTGCTGGCCTGCCACAGCGACCAGGCCTTGCGCCTGCTCGCGGATGCCGATGAGGACGAACGCACCGTGCTGGGAGCGATCCGCTACCAGGACAATGAGGTGATCCTGCATAGCGACCGCAGCTTCCTGCCGCGGAAGCGGTCGGCGTGGTCGGCCTGGAACTACCACGCTGAGTGCGCCGCGCCGGCGGGTCGTCCCGTCGGCGTCAGCTACCTGATCAACATGCTGCAGCCGCTGCCGTTCTCGCAGCCGGTGGTGGTGACATTGAACCCGGGACAGCAGCCGCGCAGCGAAACCGTCATTGATCGCTACACCTATGCCCACCCCGTGTTCGATCGCGCGGCAATCTCCGCGCAGGCGCGGTTGCCGCAATTGCAGGGTCGCCGCAATACCTGGTTCTGCGGCGCCTGGGCGGGCTATGGTTTTCATGAGGACGGTCTCAAGGCCGGCATGGCTGTGGCCGCAAGCCTGGGGGTGGCCGCGCCCTGGCAGGCGCAAGCGGTCTTGGACTCGCCTGCGCTGAGGGCGGCCGCATGAGCGACGCGCAGGCCCTGCTCTACCACGGTACGGTGCTGCACCGGCGGCTTGCGCCGGTTGCGCACGCGTTTCGTTACGGCGTGTTCTACCTCCGGGTGCGCGTCGATCAGCTGCCACAGCGCTGGCCGTGGCTGTTCTCGCACAACCGCTGGAACCTGTTCAGCTTTCATGATGCCGATCACGGTCCGCGCGACGGCAGCTCGTTGCTGCCGTGGATACGCAGCCTCCTTGTGCGACATGGCCTGGAAAGCGCCGACGGTGCGGTCTGGCTGCAGGCGTTTCCGCGCGTGCTCGGGTATGTGTTCAACCCCGTCAGTTTCTGGCTGTGCCACGATCGCGCGGGCCGCTTGCGTGCCGTGCTGGCCGAGGTCAGCAATACCTTTGGGGAACGTCACAATTACCTGGTTGCGCACCCCGACGGCCGGCCGATCGCTCCCGGCGACTGGCTGACCGCGCACAAGGTGTTTCACGTGTCGCCTTTTTTCCCGGTCAGCGGGCAGTACCGCTTTCGTTTCAATGACGCCGCGGTGCATTGCAATTTCCGCATCAACTACAGCACTGCCGAAGGTGAGCAGCTGATGACCGCGATCGGCGGCAGCGCTTCGATCCTGGGCAGCGCGGGGCTGGCATGGGCGTTTTTCCGCCACCCGTGGATGACGCTGGGCGTGATCCTGCGCATCCATTACCAGGCGCTGCGACTGTGGCTGAAGCGCGTGCCCTTTCATTCCAAACCACAGCCTCCGGCAGAGGACACGACTTCATGAACAATGCAATAATCCATCCCGGCCACGCCCGGCCCGAACCGGCCGCTGCACGCTGGCTGTTCCGCATGCTGTCGCAACTGCAGTGCGGCAGCATCGAGGTGTACTGTCCCGACGGACGGAAGCTGTCCTTCACGGGCAAGCGCAGCGGCCCGCATGCCGATCTGCAGCTCAAGGACTGGAAGGTGTGCAGCGACCTGCTCAGTCGTGGCGACATCGGTCTTGCCGAAGCTTTCATCGAAGACCGTGCCGACTCCACCGATCTCATGCAGTTGCTGTTGCTGGGCGCGCTGAACGAGCAGGCAGTCGAGCAGGCGATCCACGGCCGCTGGTGGGCGACGCTGGCTTATCGGTTGCGTCACCTGCTGCGCGGGAATTCCCGCCGCGGCAGCCGCAGAAACATCGAAGCCCATTACGACCTCGGCAACGATTTCTACAGCCTGTGGCTGGATCCATCGATGACCTATTCTTCGGCCCTGTTCGAAGGCGACGCGGCGCGCAGCCTGGAGCAGGCGCAGCAGGGGAAATATGCGCGCATCCTACGTGTGCTCGATGCGCAGCCCGGCGATCATATCCTCGAGATCGGTTGCGGCTGGGGCGGATTTGCCGAATTTGCCGCGCGTGCGGGATGCCGAATTACGGGCGTGACCATTTCACCATCCCAGCTGGCCTACGCGCAGCGTCGCATCGCTGCCGCCGGCCTGCAGGACCGGGTTGATCTGCGGCTGGTGGATTATCGCGACCTCGAGGGACAGTTCGATCACGTCGTTTCGATTGAAATGTTCGAGGCCGTCGGCGAACGGTACTGGCCGGACTACTTTGCCGTGCTGCGCAATCGCCTGCGTCCCGGCGGCCGCGCACTGGTGCAGTCGATCACCATTGCCGAGGAGAAGTTCGAGCGCTACCGCAGGGGCACCGATTTCATTCAGCAGTACATCTTCCCGGGCGGCATGCTGCCTTCACCGGACCGGTTGCGGCAGCAAGCCGCAGCGCAGGGGCTGGCCGTCACGGGGATGCATGGATTCGGGCTCGATTACGCTGAGACCCTGCGGCGCTGGCACGTGCGTTTTAACGCCGTGGCGCAGCAGGTGCGCGACCAGGGCTTTGACGAAAGTTTCATGCGCACCTGGCGGTTTTATCTCGCGTACTGCGAAGCCGGATTCCGCGCGCGTGCGACCGATGTGGTGCAGGCGGTGCTGACCCATGCTTGAGCGCGTGCTGCTCATTGCCGTGGCGCTCCTCGTGCCACCCGCTGCTGCTGCGGCAACGGAGCTGCCTGCCGCGGCCTGCCGAGCCCTGGAAACCTGCCGCATCGTCGGCCAGGGGACGCTGCGCTGGTGGGGTTTTCATGTGTACGACGCGGCCTTGTGGACGCGTTCGGGCCGCTGGCAGGTGCAGGCACCGTATGCGCTGGACATTCGTTATGCACGCCGCATCAGCGGGGCCCAGCTCGCGGAAACCAGTGTCGACGAGATGCGCCGCCTGGGCATTGGCGATGACGATTCGCGCCGACGCTGGGGCGACGCCATGCGGCGTATCTTCCCCGATGTCGCGCCGGGCAGCCGGCTGATCGGAGTCTACCGGCCGCAGCAGGGCGCGGCGTTCTACTCCGCCGATGCTTACCTCGGCGCCATCGACGATCCGGAGTTCGCGCGGGGCTTTTTCGCGATCTGGCTTGATCCTCGCACGCAGAAGCCGGAACTGCGCATGGCCCTGCTCGGCCGCAATGAACACGCTCACTAGGCGCGAGCTGGTTGCCTATGCGGCGGCTGGCCTGCCGCTGGCAGCGGCTGCGCTGCCGGTTTATGTGCATGCGCCGAAGTTCTATGCCGGCCTCGGCCTTGATCTGGCGCTGATCGGGGCATTGCTGCTTGCTGTGCGCGTGCTCGATGCGGTCAGCGATCCGCTCCTCGGGCTGCTTGCCGATCGGGTGCCGGCGCGCTGGGGCGGTCGCAAGGCTATGCTCGCGGCCGCCGTGCCCGTGGTGGCCGCCGGTATGTACCTGCTGTTCCATCCGCCGGCGAACGGCATCGGGCTGGTGTCGTGGCTGGCGGTGTCGCTGGTGCTCGTGTATCTGGGTTTGAGCGCGGCCAGCATCAGCTATTTCGCCTTGGGCAGTGCGCTGTCGCGCGATTATGCGGAGCGCACGCGCGTCACGGCCGCACGCGGCGCGGCGGCATTGACGGGCGTGCTGCTGGCGGCGGCTCTGCCGGAGTTGCTCACGCAGCATCATGGCGCTGCCGCCGGCATGGGCTGGTTCAGCGTGCTGTTTGCGCCGCTGCTGCTGGCGGCGGTTGCGGTTACGTTACTGGCGGGGCCGCAGGCACCACCGCTGCGCGGCGCGCAAACGCTGCGGCTCGAAAACCTGCTGCAGCCGCTGCGCAATCGCCGCTTCCGGCGGCTGGCGGGAATATTCCTGGTCAACGGCGTCGCTGCTGCGATCCCTGCGACGCTGGTGCTGTTCTACGTCGCGGATGTGCTGCGGCGTGCGGATCTCACCGCGCTGTTTCTGGTGCTGTATTTCGTGTCCGGTGCTGCGGGCATGCCGGTCTGGGTGCGCATCGCGGCGGCGGCGGGCAAGGCGCGCGCGTGGCTGCTGGCGATGATGCTGGCGATCACGGCTTTCGTGTGGGCCTATTTCCTCGGGCCCGGCGATGTCGTTGCATTTGCGCTGGTGTGCGTGATGTCCGGTCTCGCATTCGGTGCCGACCTGGCGTTGCCGGCATCGATGCTGGCGGATGTGATCGACGATGATGAGTCGGCTCAGGCGCGTCCGGACGGTGCCTATTTCGGCGCCTGGCATTTGCTGGAAAAGCTGGCGCTGGCGCTGGCCGCGGGCATTGCGCTGCCGTTGCTGCAGGTCCTCGGATATGTCCCGGGTATGACTGCAGCCGCGGGGTCGGCGCTGCCCTGGGTTTATGCATTGCTGCCCTGCCTGATAAAACTCGCCGCAGTGACCCTGTTGTGGTTTGCCGCGCCCGAGCCGGTGCGCGCGGGCACCCTGAAAGGAGTGGTGACATGAAGGGTTTTCGCCAGTTTCTGTTGCTTGTGATGCTGGCGCTCAGCGGCTGCAGTGCGGTGCCGGTCGAGCATTACAGCGATCAGCGTCCGCAGCTCGACCTGCAGCGCTATTTTGACGGCACCATCGATGCCTGGGGCATGTTCCAGGACCGCAGCGGCACGGTGGTCAAGCGTTTCACGGTGCGCATAGATGCGAGCTGGAAAGGCAATGTCGGCACGCTTGACGAGCACTTCGATTATTCGGACGGCAGTACGAGCCGCCGCGTCTGGACCATCACCAAGGTGGATGAGCACCGCTACACGGGCACGGCGGCGGACGTGGTGGGCGAGGCGCGTGGTCTCGCCCATGGCAACGCGTTGCGGTGGCAATATGTTCTGAATCTCGAGGTCGACGGCAGGACCTGGAAGGTCGATTTCGACGACTGGATGTATCTGATGGACGACCGCGTCATGCTCAATCGCTCGGCGATGAGCAAGTTCGGGGTCTACCTGGGCGAAGTCACGTTGACCTTCCGCAAGCGCCCATGAGCCTGAATGCGCCCATCCGCGGCTGGCGGGGTATGCGTGTCTGGATCACCGGGGCGTCGAGCGGCATCGGCGCCGCTTTGGCGCGCCAGCTGCTCACGCACGGGGCGCGTGTAGCCCTGTCCGCGCGCAGCGCGGACGATCTCGAGCGCATGGCGGCCATGCATCCTGCCGCCGCGCTGGCTGCACCGCTGGACGTGACCGATGCGGCCGCTGTCGCGCCGGTGCTTCAGCGGATCGTTGCCGCATGGGGCGGTATCGACCTCGTGCTGTTGTGCGCCGGCACGCACCGCCCGGTGCGTGCGTGGGAACTGGACGCCGGGGTGGCGCGCAGCCTCGTCGACGTCAATCTGAATGGCGTGCTTAACTGCCTGCCGCCGGTGGTGGCGCAAATGCTTGCGCAGAAATCGGGCGGCGTGGGAGTGGTATCCAGCGTGGCCGGGTACGGCGGATTGCCGACGGCACTGGTTTACGGGGCCACCAAGGCCGCGCTGATCAACCTCGCGGAGACCCTGTATCTGGACCTGGCGCCGCGCGGCATCGGCGTCCATGTCATCAATCCGGGGTTCGTCAAAACGCCGCTCACCGACAAGAACACGTTTCCGATGCCGGCGCTGATCAGCGCCGACGAGGCTGCGCGCGAGATCATCTCGGGCCTGGAGCGGGGGCGGTTCGAAATCCATTTTCCGCGGCGTTTTACGCTTTGGCTGAAACTGTTGCGACTGCTGCCGTACCGCTGGTATTTTGCGCTGGTGCGCAAGGGGACGGGTCTGTAATGCACGATAGGGTGGACGCGCTGGTGCGGTTTTTCGAGACGCTGACGCCGGAGTCGCTGGACGATCTGGTACGGTTTTATGCAGAGGATTGCCGGTTCAGGGACCCGTTCAATGACGTTCAGGGCCGGGATGAGCTGCAGGTGATTTTCCGGCACATGTTTGCCCAGCTCGAGGCCCCGCGGTTTTACGTAAGAGATCGTGTGGTCGATGCGCCTCGCGTGTTGCTGACCTGGGACTTCGAGTTCCGATTTCGCCGTTGGCGGCCGCACATTACGCAACACATCCACGGCGCAAGCCTGCTGATGTTTGATGACGCAGGGCTGGTGAAGCTGCACCGGGATTATTGGGATGCGGCGGAAGAGGTTTACGAAAAATTGCCCGGCATAGGTGGGCTGATGCGCTGGCTGAAACGCCAAGGGCGCCCGCAGGCGCCCCGGTAACGCAATAACCTGTTGTTTAAATTGACATTTCAGTCGAGGTATTCGAAAACACGAACTACCTTGCGCACCCCGCCGGTGGTACGCGCCACTTCGGTGGCGTCAGTGGCTTCCTGCCGCTTCACCAGTCCCATCAGGTAAACGGTGCCGTTTTCGCTGACCACCTTGACGTGCAGCGGGCTGAACTTGCCGGCATCGACAAAGCGCGCCTTGACCTTGGAAGTCAGTACCGCGTCATTGGTGCGCGCCTGCAAGGAACTGTTGCCGGCGACCTGCAGCTCATTGAAAACGCTGCGGACGTTTTCGACGGCGCGGGTGATGCGTTCGGCATCGGCTTTCGCCGCTTCGCTGGGCACTTCGCCGCTCAGCAGTACTGCCCGGTTGTAGCTGGTGACGTTGATATGGGCATCCTTGACCTTTTCCTCGATCCTGCTTGCAGCCTTCAGTTCGATGCCCTGATCTTCGGTAACGGCGCCGACGGTCCGGCGGTCCTCGGCCAGTATCACGCCGGTTGCCGCGGCGCCGCCGATGGCAACGGCGGTGCATCCCGAGATGAATGGAAACAGGGCGACGCATCCTACGGCAATGAATTTCCGCATTTATTCAACTCCCAGAAGTAGACAATCAATACCGTCGCAGAGGCAGTGCAGGGTCAGCAGATGCACTTCCTGGATACGCGCGGTGCTTGTGGCCGGGACGCATATGTGCACGTCGTCCGGTCTCAGTATTTCACCCATCTTGCCGCCGTTGCGCCCGGTCAACGCGACCACCCGCATGTCGCATTCGTGTGCCGCCGCAATTGCGGACACGACGTTGGGTGAGTTGCCGCTGGTCGAGATCGCCAGCAGCACGTCACCGGCATGACCCAGAGCACGGACCTGTTTCGAGAAGACCTGGACATAATCGTAGTCATTGGCGATGGAAGTGAGCGTGGAGCTGTCGGTGGTCAGCGCCATCGCGGCCAGCCCGGGACGTTCGACCTCGAAACGGTTCAGCAGTTCCGCAGAGAAATGCTGGGCGTCCGCGGCTGAGCCGCCGTTGCCGCAGGCCAGTATCTTGCCGTCCGCCTGCAGGCAGCGCACCATGCTCTGGATGCCTGCCGCGATGGGTGCCGCAAGGGCATCCATGCTTTGCAACTTGAGATGGGCGCTTTCGGAAAAATTTTCGCTGATGCGGCGGATCAGGTCCATGGCCGGCTATTGTACTCTCAACATGTTCATTGTTTGCTAATTCTCGATGGCATTGCGTAACCATTCAAGCCACGGCGGATTTCCGGTCAGCAGGACCGCATCAAAACGGCAGGGAGGAAGGCGGGGCAGTCCGGCAAGATAGTGGCGTGCCGTTTTCAGCAGTTTTTCGCGTTTTGCGGCGGTGATGCTTGCCGCCGCGCCACCGAAAGCCGTATCTGCGCGGCTGCGCACTTCAACAAATATCACAGTGTCGCCGTCCCGTGCGATGAGATCGATTTCACCGAAGCGGCAACTGTAATTGCGGCTGAGGATTACCAGCCCCTGTTTGACGAGAAAGGCCGCAGCAAGGATTTCAGCTTTTTCACCGCGGGGGTTCACGTCTGGCCGGGCGTGCGATTGCCGGTTGCGGCCGTCCGTCGACATAGCGACCCGGAGAAAGCTTGCGCAGGATCCGGCCGTCGGGTCCCAGCGACAGTTGCCCGGTAACGCCATCCAGCCTGATGTCGCGGGCGCCTGTGAGCAACAGTTGCGCGATGCGCCAGGCATCGATGCCCAGTGCGTACAGCCGCTCCAGGTCAATGCTGCGCGCCGCTCCGCGTGGGTAAATCATGACCGCCGCATGATTGGGTTCAAGCAGCCAGGGCATTTCGACAAAAGTGATGCCGGCAAGATCAAAACCCGCCAGAGGCCCCAGATCACCTGCGTGCACGCTGGAGGTTGCGTAAATCGGAGTCGCACCCAGATAGGAGCGGGCGGTGCGGGCCTCGGTGTGGGTCAGGGCCAGAAAATACATGTCGGTATTTTCGTTTGCCAGCGACCGCAATTTCTCCGGATCCGTGGAAAACGGCTGTTCGGCAAGAATTTTTCCGCCAAGCCGGACGAATTCACTGCTGAATGCCGAGCGCATGCGGATCTGTACGGGGCCACTGCCGGCGACAATGATGGCGCTGCGCTGGCCGTCATTCCATGCCAGTTGTGCGGCCTGTAGCGCTTCTGTCTCCATCTGCAGGCTGAGCGCGTACAGATTGGGCGGGGAACGTCCGGTATGGTCGGGAACATTGAGCGCCAGCGTCGGCACCGGTACCGGTTCGCCAAGGGCGAGCGCGGTTACTGCATCACGCGTCAGCGGACCTACCACCACCTGTGCGCCACCGGCGACAGCCGTACGATAACCTTCCAGTACATTGCCCACCTCCTCGGAGACGGCATACTCGCGCACCGGCAGCAGCTGCCGGTCCCTGTCCCTCGCGGCGAGGAAGCCGTCACGCAAGGCCTCGGCATGTCTGCCGTATAGCTTCGAACGGGTAGGCAGCAGCAGGGCGACATGCGGAGTCTGGGCAATGCCGGCGACCGGCGCCGCAGGGGCGTCGCTGGCAACAGCGGCTGAGGCTCCGTATAGTAGGCACAGCGGCAGGGCCAGAGCGGCAATACGCGGCAGAAGATGAATCATTCAGCGAATCCGATGGCGGAAAACAGGGCAGCTAAAGCGGTAAAGTCGACATTATATGTAGTCGCCACGCCGATCGGAAACCTGTCCGACGTTACGTTGCGCGCTCTTGACGTGTTGAGATCGGTGGACGTTGTAGCTGCGGAAGATACAAGAGTCACGGCCAAGCTGCTCAACCGTCATGGTATATCCGCGGGGCTGATTGCCGTGCACGAGCACAACGAACGGCGCGCGGCCGAGCGGGTGGTTGCCCTGCTGGCGGAGGGCAAGTCGGTGGCGCTGGTCAGCGATGCCGGCACGCCCGCAATCGCCGATCCCGGCGCGCGCGTGGTCGCCGCGGTTCGCGAAGCCGGTTATGCAGTCATACCTGTGCCGGGAGCGAATGCCGCGGCCGCGATACTCTCGGTCTGCGGATTCGATGCCAGCCGCTACCTGTTTTGCGGATTCCTGCCGGCGCGCGGCAGCGAACGCCGGCGTGCGCTGGGGGACCTGAAAATGCAGGGCGCTCTGCTGGTGTTTTACGAAGCGCCGCACCGGGTCGTCGACAGCGTTGCCGACATGTGCGAAACGTTTGGTGCCGACCGCGACATCGTCATCGCGCGGGAACTGACCAAGGTCCACGAGTCCGTGCATCGATGCCCTCTGGGCGAGGCCGTGGAGTGGCTGCAGGCGGACGAGAACCACAGGCGCGGCGAATTCGTGCTGGTGGTTGAGGGCGCTGCGGAAACACCCGGCAGCGGTTCTGCGGATGCGGAATCCGTGCTGAAAACGCTGCTGGAGGAACTGCCGCTGAAGCAGGCGGTGGCCCTCGCTGTAAAGCTGACGGGGGGAAACCGCAACGACCTGTACCGGATGGCGCTGGAGCTCAAGGGCGGCGCCTGAACGGTGCCTGCGTGCCAATGGTTTTACTGTAGGCTGTGCAGCGATTAACATCAACGCGTTATCCCTCATTTTGCGGACCCGATGAATACCGTCACCATTACCCGTCCCGATGACTGGCACCTGCATCTGCGCGATGGCGCCGCGATGCGCGATGTGTTGCCGCATACCGCAGCACGTTTTGCGCGGGCCATCGTCATGCCCAACCTGAAGCCACCGGTAACCACCACGGAAATGGCGCTGGCCTACCGCGGCCGGATACTCGAAGCATTGCCGGCCGACAGCCGCTTCGAACCGCTGATGACTCTTTATCTGACCGACAACACCCGCCCGGAGGAAATTGCAAAGGCACGTGCCAGCGGTGCGGTTCATGCGGTGAAATATTATCCGGCGGGAGCGACGACAAATTCCGATGCCGGTGTGACTGCGATCGAAAAATGCCATGGCGTGCTCGGCGCGATGGAGCAGGCGGGCATGCCGTTGCTGGTGCACGGCGAGGTCACCGATCCCGCAGTGGACGTGTTCGACCGCGAGTGCGTGTTCATCGAGCGCACGCTGGCTCCGCTGGTGGAACGCTTCCAGGGGCTGAAGGTGGTGATGGAGCACATCACCACGCGCGAGGCGGTGGCATTTGTTACGGCTGCACCGGCGCGGGTTGCGGCAACGCTGACCCCGCAGCACCTGCTGATGAGCCGCAACGCGCTGTTTGCGGGCGGCGTGCGTCCGCACTTGTACTGTTTGCCCATTCTGAAACGGGAAATTCACCGTGTAGCGCTGGTGGTTGCGGCGACCGGCGGCAACCCCAAATTTTTCCTCGGTACCGACAGCGCGCCGCATGCGCGGCATACCAAGGAGAACGATTGCGGGTGCGCCGGCGTGTTTACCGCGCATGCCGGTATCGAGCTCTACGCCGAGGTTTTTGCTGCGGCGAATGCGCTGGACCGGCTAGAGGGTTTTGCCAGCCACTACGGTGCCGACTTCTACGGCCTGCCGCGCAATACCGAAAAAATCCGGCTGGAGGAGGTGGCATGGCCGGTTCCAGCCAGCGTACGTTTCGGCGCGGATACGCTGGTACCGTTGCGGGCGGGTGCGAGCGTGGCATGGAGGATCGCCAGCCCTTGAGCGCGCGCGAGCCGCGGCGACCCGGCAGCGGCGGATTTGACCCGCTGCCGAGTCACGATTCTTATCACTACAGTCAGCTCGAACTGCCACGGGGCGATCTGTGGGTTTATACCTACGGCTCGTTGATGTGGGATCCGCCGTTTCCTTTTGCCGAAGCAGCGCCGGCGTTGCTGCGAGGCTATCACCGCACGTTTTGTATTTATTCGAACCGCTACCGCGGTACGCCGGGAGCGCCTGGCCTGGTACTCGGGCTGGACCGCGGCGGAGCCTGCAAGGGCACGGTTTACCGGATCGAAAAGCGCGAAGTTCCGGCGGCCCTGGAAGCACTGTGGCTGCGCGAGATGCGCCGTCGTGTCTATGTACCCCGGCTGCTGCCGGTGTGGACGGGAATTCAGCGCCGCACCGCGCTGGCTTTCATCGCCAATCGCAGTCACGAAGGCTACGCCGGTCGCCTGGAACTCGACGCTGCAGCGAAAATCATCGCGTCGTGCTGCGGAGAGCGCGGCCCCAACGTCGATTACCTGGTGAACACGCTGCGCCATCTCGACTCACTGGGAGTGCACGACCATCACCTGCACCGTCTGCTCCATGCCGTGCGCGCCCGGCCGGAATGATAGAATGCGCGGTGAAGCTGGCCAGGCAGCCGCTGTGCGTGGAACAAACCGGATGGGGCAACCCGCCCGTGCCATGCACAGAGGAAAGTCCGGGCTCCACAGGGTAGGGTGACGGGTAACGCCCGTCCGCCGTGAGGCGAGGAACAGGGCCACAGAGACGAGTCCGCTGGGCCGGGCCGGACTTGCCGCCGCAAGGCGGCAAAGTTCACCAAAAAGGGTTGTGAGTATGGAAACGTGCTTGCTGCTCTGGCCCGTTCAGCGGGGTGAAACGCGGTAACCTCCACCCGGAGCAACACCGAATAGGCAAGCGCTGACGCGTCCCGCCGAGCTTGCGGGTAGGTGGCTTGAGCCGTACAGCGATGTACGGCCCAGAGGAATGGCTGTCCACGACAGAACCCGGCTTACCGGCCAGCTTCACTTTCTTTTTTGGGCGTTTTAACCCGTCCAACCGCAGCCGCAAAGCGCCCTTTGCGGCGTAATTGCCTGATTTTTAAGCATATTTACTTAATGCGCTACTTTCAGTACGCGTTATATCCTATTGTTTTTATTAAATTATTTCTTTTGAAAAAAATGATCAAACCGAAGGTCAACAAGATGCCGTAAGTTATTGTGATTAAAAAGGAAATTGGCAATTCGACCCTTGACCGCCCCAGCCCGTTTATTTATAGTGGGATGAAGTGGTAGAAAGTGGGAGAAATCTCTGCCGATGTCGGCGGCCGGTCTCTCCCGCAAGTAACGGGAGATCACGTGTTTCGGGGTGTCGCGCAACTCAATCTCGACAGCAAGGGCAGGCTCGCCATACCGGCGCGTCATCGCGACACGCTGCTCGAGCGCTGCGCGGGTCATCTGGTGATCACTGCGGATGCCGATCGCTGCCTGCTGATCTATCCGCTGCCCGACTGGGAAATCATCCAGCAGAAACTTGAAGGTCTTTCGAATCTCGATCCGCGTGTTCGCGAATTGCAGCGCCGGCTGATCGGTTTTGCCGTGGATGTCGACATGGATGGTGCCGGTCGCGTGCTGGTCACACCCGAATTGCGCCGTTTTGCGCAACTGGACAAAAGCGTGGTGCTGGTCGGCCAGGGGCGCAAATTCGAACTGTGGAATGCAGAGCGTTGGGAGCAACTGATCGACAACGCCGGCGGTTTCGGAGCCGAAGGTTTGCCGAGTGAACTGGAGGATTTCTCTTTGTGACCACCGGCGGTCATGCCGCGGTACTCGCGGAAGAAGCGCTGGAGGCACTGAACGTACGCAGCGACGGCATTTACGTCGATGGCACGTTTGGCAGGGGCGGACACAGCCGGCTGATTTTGCAGCGGCTGGGCAGAGGAGGGCGGCTGATTGCGCTTGATCGCGATCCGGACGCAGTGCAGGCGGGGCGCGCGGTGACCGATCCGCGGTTCCAGGTGCTGCATTGTCCGTTCAGCCGCATGGCGGATGAGGTTCGTGCACAGGGTGTAACCGGAGTGGATGGCGTGTTGCTTGATCTTGGCGTGTCGTCGCCGCAACTGGATGACGCCAGTCGCGGTTTCAGCTTCCGGCACGATGCGCCGCTCGACATGCGCATGGATCCGGGGCACGGCATCAGTGCCGCGGAATGGCTTGCCGTGGCGGAAGAATCAGAAATCAGGGAGGTCATCAGGGACTATGGCGAAGAACGGTTTGCTAAACAGATTGCAGCAGCGATTGTTGCGGCTAGGTCGCGGGGACCTGTTGACACCACACGAAAACTTGCCGCGCTCGTGGCAGAAGCCGTTCCCGCGCGCGAGCCACGCCAGGATCCGGCGACGCGCACGTTTCAGGCTTTACGGATTCACATCAATCAGGAGCTTGAGGAGCTATCGATAGTGCTCCCCCGGTGCATGGAGCTGCTCACACCGGGCGCCCGGCTGGTGGTCATCAGCTTTCATTCCCTGGAGGATCGCATCGTCAAGCGTTTCATGCGCGAACAGACTCGGGTTGCTGCAGTGCCTGAGCGCCTGCCGGTCCGGGCGCGTGATTTGCCCCAGCCACTGCTGCGGCTGATCGGCAGGGCACGGCGGCCCTCTGCCGCGGAAGTCGGAGCGAATCCCCGTGCACGCAGTGCCGTGATGCGTGTTGCCGAGCGGACTGACGTTCCACTGCAATGACCCACCGGTTGACGTTCATCCTCCTGATCCTGCTGGTTGCATGCGGTCTCGCCACAGTGGCCTCACAGCACAAGGCGAGAAAACTGTACGTGGAACTGCAACGTGAGCAGGCCAGAACCAAGCAACTGGATGTCGAATGGAGGCAGCTGCAACTCGAACAGGGCACATGGGCTACGCATAGTCGCGTCGAGCGCATGGCCACGCGCGAATTGAACATGCGCCTGCCGCCGGCCGGACGTGTTGAGGTGGTAATCATGCCCAGTGCGGAGGGTGGCCGATGAAGCCCGAAGCGGATCGCAGCGCCGTACCAGGTTTGCCGCGCTGGCGCGCCAATCTTCTGCTGCTGGTGATTGCTGCCTGGTTCATCGGCCTCACCGGACGCGCGCTCTGGTTGCAGGCGATGAACAAGGATTTTCTGCAGCGCAAGGGCGAGTCGCGTTATTCGCGCGTCATCGAAATCGGTGCCAGCCGCGGCATGATCGTCGACCGCAACAACGAACCGCTGGCCATTTCGACTCCGGTGGAATCGGTGGCTGCCAGTCCGGCAGACGTCGAAGCCGAGCCTGGTGATATGCGGAAACTGGCAAAGTTGCTTGGTATCAGCAACGAGGAGTTGCGGTCGCGGCTTGCCGATACCAGTCGAAAACATGTTTACCTCAAGCGCCAGTTGCCGCCTGAGCAGGCCGAGCAGGTAGTCCAACTGGGCATTCCCGGCGTATTTCTGCAGCGCGAGCATCGTCGTTATTACCCTGCCGGCGAAGTGATGGCGCATGTGGTTGGATTTACCGGCGTGGACGACAAGGGTCAGGAGGCGCTGGAGCTGGCCTTCGAGGAAACCCTGGTCGGCAAGCCCGGTAGCCGCCGGGTGATCAAGGATCGCCTTGGACGCATTGTCGAGGACGTCGAGAGCATACGCGTGCCCCAGAACGGCCAGAAGCTCAAATTATCGATCGACGCACGCATCCAGTATCTGGCGTTCCGTGAGCTCAAGACGGCAGTGACAGCCAACCGCGCCAAGGCAGGCGGCATCGTTGTACTGGACGCAGAGAGCGGCGAAATTCTCGCCATGGCGAACCTGCCTACGTACAACCCGAACAATCGCAAATACGATGCACGGCGCACCCGCAATCGCGTCCTGACCGACCTGTTCGAGCCGGGGTCGACACTGAAACCCTTCACCGCAGCGGCGGCACTCGAGGCTGGGTTGTACAAGCCCGAGACCGTGATCCAGACTGCACCGGGGAAAATGACCATTGGCAACCGCACCATACACGACGCCCATCCCCAGGGCGCGTTGACGGTGTCGCAGGTGATCCAGAAGTCCTCGAACGTGGGCACCGCGAAAATGGGTTTGGCGTTGCCCTCTGAAGTGTTGTGGAACGTATTCAACAGCGCGGGATTCGGCGTTTCGCCGCGAACGGGTTTTCCCGGTGAGGTATCGGGTCGTCTGCGGGCGTTCGGGACCTGGAAGCCGATCGAGCAGGCCACCATATCCTATGGCTACGGCATTTCCGTTTCGCTGCTGCAACTGGCGCGGTCATACACCGTTTTCGCGTCCGACGGGATGCTGCGCCCGGTTACGCTGGTGGCAAGCGAAAAACCTGCGCCGGGTACGCGGGTGATTTCAGCTGATACTGCGCGCGCCGTCAGGCACATGCTTGAGCTCGCCACCCAGCCCGGCGGCACTGCCCCCGGCGCGCAGATACCCGGCTATACGGTGGCCGGAAAAACCGGAACTGCGCACAAGCTTGAAGGCAAGAGCTACGCCGCCAACCGTTACGTATCCTCTTTCGTCGGGCTGGCGCCCGCATCGCGCCCGCGGGTGGTGATTGCAGTAATGATCGACGAACCTTCGGCCGGTCAGTATTACGGCGGCGCAGTGGCGGCGCCGGTGTTCAGCCAGGTGGCTGCAGGGACATTGCGGATGCTCGGCGTTCCTCCCGACGCGCCGGGCAAACCCTCGGTTCTGGTGCCGGCAGAAGTACCGCTGGTCAGGGAGGAGGTGTGATGGGCGTCCGCCTGCAGGAGGTACATGCGGCGGTAAGTCGGCTTGGCATTCGCCGGCTTGCGGTCGATAGCCGCACGATCAGGCCTGGAGACACTTTCCTCGCCTATCCTGGCGAGTCACGCGACGGCCGGGATTTCATTACCCAGGCCATTGCTGCCGGCGCGACATCCGTGCTGTGGGACAGCGAACGTTTCGAGTGGAATCCCCGCTGGAAAGTTGCCAATGCCGGGATCAGGCATCTGCGGCGCAAAGCAGGCGAGATTGCCAGCGAGGTTTGTGGCAGGCCCAGTGCCCGGCTGTGGACCATCGGTGTTACAGGCACCAATGGCAAGACTTCATGCAGCCAGTGGATTGCCCAATCCCTGACGCGGGTAAGGCGCAAATGCGCCGTGATCGGCACACTGGGCAGCGGTTTCCCCGGAAAGCTGGACGCTGCGATCAATACCACGCCTGATGCAGTCACGCTGCACCAGCGCATGCGCGGCATGGTGCGCGCCGGCGCCCGTGGAGTTTGCATGGAAGTGTCCTCGCACGGCCTGGCGCAGCACCGGTTGTCCGGCGTCGAGTTCGATGTCGCGCTGCTGACCAATCTGACCCGCGATCATCTCGATTACCACGGCACGATGCAGCGCTACAAGGCGGCGAAGGCACGGCTGTTTCGCTGGCCGACGCTTACCCATGCAGTGTTGAATCTGGATGACGATTTTGGACGCGAACTGGCGCGGCAGTGGACACATAACCGTGCCCGGCCACTGGGCTACGGTTTCGAATTGCGCAAGACGCGTACGCGGGTGCCGACGGTCGAGGGGCGCAATCTGCGCATGGGCATTGACGGCCTGTCGTTTGACATTTCATCGCCCTGGGGGCGTGCTTCCCTGCGCAGCCCTCTGATCGGCAGTTTCAACGCCGCAAACCTGCTGGGTTCGCTGGCCACCCTGCTGGCCAGCGAGGTCAGCCTGGAGCATTCGGTTGCCGCACTGGAAAAGGTGGTTCCGGTTGCGGGGCGTACGGAACGGTACGGCGGCGGTTCGGCACCGCTGATCATCGTCGATTACGCCCACACTCCCGACGCACTCGAGAAAGTGTTGCAGGCATTGCGCGCCGTTGCTGGACCGCGTGGACGTCTTTGCTGCGTGTTCGGTTGCGGCGGTGACCGTGACCGGGGCAAGCGTCCTTTGATGGGCGCGGTGGCTTCACGCTACGCCGACCGGGTGATCATTACCAGCGACAATCCCCGCAGCGAAGATCCGGAGCGGATCATTGCCGACATCGCCGAGGGCGTGACCGGACAAAGCGAGCGCGTGACCAAGCGGCAGAGCGCGGTGCGCATGGCGGTGGCGGAAGCCCGGCGCGGCGACGTGGTGTTGATAGCCGGCAAAGGCCACGAGCGCTACCAGGAAATCCGCGGGGTCAGGCACCGTTACAGCGACTCCGCCGTGGTTCGCGCGGAACTGGGCAGGAGAACAAGGTGATGAGTCTGGCCCAGGCGGTGGAGGCAATCGGCGGCGGAATGAACGGTGCTGACGTGCGGTTCGAGCGCGTCTGCACCGACAGCCGGACGGTCGGTCGCGGCGACCTGTTTGTCGCACTCAGGGGCGAGAACCACGACGGGCACCGTTTTGTCGGCCAGGCGGTTGCCGCCGGCGCCGTTGCCGCCATCATCGACCGCGCCGGCAAGTCAACGATACCGGCTGCGGTTCCGCATGCGGTGGTTGACAACACCACCATTGCTCTCGGCAGCCTTGCGGCGCACTGGCGGCGCCGGTTTGTCATCCCGGTGATCGCCGTCGTCGGCTCAAACGGGAAAACCACTGTCAAGGAGATGATCGCGGCCTGCCTGCGCGCGCATTTCGGGGATGACGGCGTGCATTGCACCCGGGGTAACCTCAACAACCACATCGGTGTGCCGCTGACGTTGCTGTCGCTGCGTCCTGCGCATCGCGTATCGGTGGTCGAAATCGGCATGAATCATCCCGGAGAAACCCGGGAACTTGCACGACTGGTCGCGCCGACCGTTGCCGTCATCAACAATGCGCAGCGTGAACACCAGGAGTTCATGCGTTCGGTTGCGGATGTTGCGGAAGAGCATGCAGACCTGATCCGGGCATTGTCGGGACAGGGTATCGCCGTATTCAACGCTGATGATACCCATGCCGATATCTGGCGTGCCGCGGCCGGCAAACACGCGGTACGGGATTTCGGGTTGACGAACAGTGCGCGAGTTCATGCGCGAGCTGAGCTTAAACCAGCGGCATCGGCAATTACGGCAATCACGCCGGAAGGCGGTGCCCAATTCGAACTGCCGCTGGCCGGGGAGCACAACGTGCGCAATGCCCTGGCGGCAATTGCAGCTGCCACCGCAGCCGGTGCAACCCCGCAAGACTGTGCCAGGGCGCTGGCCGGATTTGCCGCCGTCAAGGGCAGGCTGCAGGTCAAGGCGGGTCGCAACGGCGCGACGCTGATTGACGATACCTATAACGCGAATCCTGATTCGGTGCGGGCCGCGATCGATGTGCTGGCGAAGTTGGGCGGCCGCAGGATCCTGATATTGGGTGACATGGGCGAGGTCGGCGAGCAGGGAGCGGCGTTTCACCGCGAGATGGGCGAGTACGCGCGTGGCGCCGGCATTGATGCGATGTTCGCCACCGGCGAGCAGTCTGTTCACGCAGTGCGTGCGTTTGGCGCCGGCGCAAGGCATTACCCGCAAGTGGAGAAATTGCTGGCGGATGTGCAGGATGCGCTCGCTCCGCGGACCACGGTACTGGTCAAAGGATCGCGCTTCATGCGGATGGAGCGGGTAGTCGAAGGGTGTGAGCACCGGAATGCGGAGGGCAGTCGATGCTGCTGATTCTCTCGCAATGGCTGGAGCAGTATGTCCGAGCTTTCAATGTGTTCGGCTACCTCACGCTGCGGGCGGTGCTGGCCTGCCTGACGGCGCTGATCATCTCCTTTGTCGTCGGTCCGGCACTGATCCGCAAGCTCACCGCGTACAAGATCGGCCAGGCCGTGCGTGACGACGGGCCGCAGACCCACCTGGTCAAGGCAGGAACACCGACGATGGGCGGCGCGCTGATACTTGTCGCGATACTCGTCACCACGCTGCTGTGGGCCGACCTGCAGAACCGGTTTGTCTGGATAGTGCTTGCAGTGACCGCCGGTTTCGGCGCCATCGGCTGGGTCGACGATTACCGCAAGGTGGTCCATCGCAATCCGAAAGGGCTTTCAGCGAAGGCCAAGCTGTTCTGGCAGTCGGTGATCGGGCTGAGCGCGGCCATTTTCATTGCCTATTCGTCCAATCTGCCGGCGCAAACGGCTTTCATCGTGCCTTTCTTCAAGCAGGTTGCGTATCCGCTGGGCGCGGTCGGGTTCATCGTCATGACTTACTTCGTGATCGTCGGCACCAGCAATGCCGTCAACCTGACCGATGGACTCGACGGGCTGGCGATCATGCCGACGGTGATGATCGGCAGCGCATTGGGAATTTTTGCCTACGTCGCCGGCAACGTCGTTTTCGCCAAGTATCTCGGGTTTCCGTACATCCCGGGCGCCGGCGAATTGACCGTGATCTGCGGCGCCATCGCCGGTGCAGGACTGGCGTTCCTCTGGTTCAACGCCTACCCGGCAGAGGTGTTCATGGGCGATGTCGGCGCACTGGCGCTGGGTGCTGCGCTGGGCACGATCGCCGTGATCGTGCGCCAGGAAATCGTGCTCTTCATCATGGGTGGCGTGTTCGTTGTCGAAACCCTGTCGGTGATGCTGCAGGTGGCTTCGTTCAAGCTCACCGGCAAGCGGATATTCCGCATGGCGCCGCTGCACCATCACTACGAATTGAAGGGCTGGAAAGAGAATCAGGTCGTTGTCAGGTTCTGGATCATCACGATGATGCTGGTTCTGGTGGGGCTTTCAACATTGAAGCTCAGATGAGATGCGGATTGACGCGCGCACATGCCGACTTGCAGGGCGGTATTTCCGGCCCGGGCGGAAAACGCACGGTTGCGTTCGCCATGGCGGCAGGAAGCGGCGACTGATGCGTGCGCTCAAGGGGGCCCGCGTGGTCGTGATCGGTCTCGGGGACTCCGGGATGTCGATGGTCCGCTGGGCCAGTCGTCACGGTGCGCGGGTAAGCGGAACCGATACCCGGACAGTGCCGCCATCTGCAGAACGATTGAGAAGCGAATTTCCTGACATGCCGTTGGCACTGGGTGTGGCACCCGATAACGAGATCGCCTGCGCCGACATCGTGGCGGTGAGTCCTGGCGTTGACCGGCGCGGCGGGGCGATCGCGGAGGCGGCACGGCGCGGAGTGCCGGTCGTGGGCGACATCGAGTTGTTTGCGCAGGCCCTTGCAACACGCAATGATGCGCCGCCGGTAGTCGCGATAACCGGATCCAACGGCAAGAGTACGGTGACTGCCATGGCCGGGGCGATCTGCGAGGCCGGCGGATTGCGGCCGCTGGTGGCGGGCAATATCGGGCTGCCTGTGCTTGATGCATGGTCCGGAATCGAAGATGGGGCGGCGATGCCCGGTGCCGTCGTGCTCGAGCTGTCGAGCTTCCAGCTGGAAAGCACCATTTCATTGCGGCCGCGCGCGGCCACGGTCCTCAACGTGACCGAGGATCATCTCGACCGTTACAGCGGCCTTGCCGAATATTCCGCGGCGAAGCAGCGGATTTTTGCCGGCGATGGCCTGCAAGTCATCAACCGCGATGACCGCTGGAGCGCGGGCATGGCAGTGAGCGGACGGGGCGTGGTGAGCTTTGGCCTCGGCTTGCCGCCGACAGAAAACGACTGGGGCGTGGATGAACGGGCGACGCTGATGCGCGGTTCGTTCGGAATGGCTGCGATGGACAGCCTGCGCGTCACTGGTCTGCACAACGCCGCCAATGCGCTCGCGGCGGGGGCGTTATGCCGCGCGCTGAATGTGTCCGATACCGACATCGTGAGCGGCTGGCAGGCATTCGACGGATTACCGCACCGCGTAAAAAACATCAATACAATCAATAAGATATCATTCTACGACGACTCCAAGGGTACCAATGTCGGCGCCACAGTGGCGGCACTCACCGGGATGCCATGTCCGGTAGTGCTGATCGCTGGTGGGGATGGCAAGGGACAGGATTTTTCCCCGCTGGCCGCAGCCGTTCGCGGCAAAGCGCGTGCCGTGGTGCTCATCGGTCGCGATGGAGCGCGCATTGCTGGTGCCATAGGTGACGCGGCACCCGTGGTGCACGCGGCGGACATGAATGCTGCTGTTGAAAGCGCCTATGCGGCAGCCAGGGCCGGTGACGCCGTGCTGCTGTCCCCTGCCTGCGCCAGTTACGACATGTTCCGCAATTACATACACCGTGCAGAACAGTTTGCGGCAGCGGTGGAACGGCTGCGGAGGCGCTCATGAGCCGGTATTCCGCAGCGGTCAGCCCGCGCCTCTTGGATGTCGAATACGACAGCGCGTTGATCTGGGTCACCCTGCTGTTGCTGTCGTTCGGACTGGTGATGGTTTATTCGGCATCGATAGCCATAGCCGAGGCCGGCCGCAGTAGCGGCGGCAATCCGGCTCACTTCCTGGTCCGGCATGGCCTGTTCATCCTGATCAGTCTTTTTTCTGCGGCCATGGTGTTCCAGGTACCGCTGCGCCTGTGGCAGCAGGCGGCGCCATTCCTGTTCATGGCCGGCCTGGTGCTGCTGGTCCTGGTTCTGCTGCCGGGCATCGGTCGGGAAGTGAACGGCAGCCGGCGCTGGCTGTCGCTGTTCGTCGTCAATCTCCAGCCTTCGGAACTGATGAAGCTGTGCGCCGTGCTCTATGCGGCTGACTATACCGTCCGCAAGGCGGCGCACATGCACAGTCTGAGCAAGGGTTTCATGCCGATGTTTTGCGTCATGCTGCTCACCGGTGCATTGTTGTTGCTCGAACCTGATTTCGGCGCGTTTGCAGTAATCACCGTCATTGCGATGAGCATGCTTTTCCTCGGCGGCATGAACTGGCGCCTGTTCGCCGGCCTGATCGTGATGCTTCTCTGCGGGTTCCTGCTGCTGATCTGGACCAGCCCCTATCGCATGCAGCGCGTGATCGGCTTCATGGATCCCTGGGCTGATCCCTATGGCAAGGGCTACCAGTTGTCCCATGCGCTGATCGCGTTCGGCCGCGGCGAATGGTTCGGCGTAGGTCTCGGTGCGAGTGTCGAAAAACTGTTTTACCTGCCTGAGGCACACACCGATTTCCTGCTGGCCGTGATCGCTGAAGAGCTGGGATTTGCCGGCGTTGCGACACTGGCCATGCTGTTTGGCTGGATCGTGTGGCGGGCTTTCGCCATTGGCCGGCGAGCCGCCGATCTCGAGAGGCCGTTTGCGGCGCTGGTGGCACAGGGCATCGGTCTGTGGATCGGTGTACAGGCCATTATCAACATGGGCGTCAACATGGGCATATTGCCGACCAAAGGGCTGACCTTGCCGCTGTTGTCATTCGGCGGCAGTGCAATCCTGGTGACCTGCTGTGCACTGGCGATACTGCTGCGTGTGGACTGGGAGAACCGGCAACAGATGCGGGGGTTCGCCGTATGAAGCGCACCCTGCTGGTCATGGCTGGCGGCACCGGAGGACACATCTTTCCGGCACTGGCGGTTGCCGACGTACTGCGCGCGAAGGGCTGGGAGGTGGTGTGGCTGGGCGCACGAGGCGGCATGGAGGAGCGGCTGATTCCGCCCCGGGGTTACCCGACGGTGTGGATCCGTTTCGGTGGCGTGCGCGGCAAAGGCTGGCTGCGCAAGCTGTTGTTGCCAACCGCACTGCTGGTGGCGTTCTGGCAAAGTGCGGCGGCCATCCTCCGCCATCGGCCCGATGTGGTGCTGGGCATGGGGGGATATGCGGCATTTCCCGGCGGCATGATGGCTGCGTTCTTCGGTCGGCCGCTGGTGATTCATGAACAGAATGCGGTGCCGGGAATGGCGAACAGGGTCCTGGCCGGGGTCGCAGACCGGGTGCTTTCGGCGTTTCCGGATGCATTTCGCGGCCGGGTGGATGTGGTCTGGTCGGGCAATCCGGTGCGGGAAGACATCGTCCGGCTCTCGCCTCCGGAGTCGCGTTTCGCCAATCGCAGCGGACCGCTGCAGCTTTTCATAGTCGGCGGCAGCCTCGGGGCCAAGGCCTTGAACGAAACCGTGCCGCAGGCACTCGCTCTGATTGCCGCAGCGGAACGGCCGCTGGTCACGCACCAGGCCGGAGAGGCGCATGTCGAAGCCTTGCGCAGGACCTACCGCGAAGCAGGGGTGGATGCCGAGGTTCTGGCTTTCATTGACGACATGGCTGCGCGATACGGCAAGGCAGACCTGATCATTTCGCGCGCAGGAGCGACCACGGTAACCGAGCTTGCGGTGGCGGGCGTGGGCAGCATACTCATTCCGTTTCCTCATGCGGTTGACGACCATCAGACCCGCAACGCGCGGTATCTCGCCGACCGCGGCGCTGCGCTGCTGGTGCCTCAGGGCGAACTTACCCCGCAATCGTTGGCCGAGGTGCTGCGCGGGCTGACGCGGCAGAAACTGATGGACATGGCGCGCGCAGCGCGTGCACTCGGCAAACCCGAGGCGGCGCAAAAAGTGGCGGATCTTTGCATGGAGCTCGCGCCGGCATGAGACACAAGGTGCGAAACGTGCATTTTGTCGGTATCGGCGGCGCCGGGATGAGCGGCATTGCCGAGGTTCTGCTCAATCTGGGTTATGCGGTCAGCGGGTCCGACCTGAATGAGACCAACGCCACACGTCGTCTGACGGGAATGGGCGCCCGGGTTCATGTTGGCCATGCCCCCGAGCATGTCAGCGCGGCTGATGTGGTGGTGATTTCCAGTGCGGTCAAGGCGGACAACCCCGAAGTCCTGGCGGCGAGGAGTCGCAGCATTCCAGTGGTCCCGCGCGCGTTGATGCTGGCCGAATTGATGCGGCTGAAGCAGGGCATCGCGGTGGCAGGCACCCACGGCAAAACCACGACGACCAGCCTGGCCGCCAGTGTGCTGGCCGAGGGCGGACTTGACCCCACGTTCGTGATCGGGGGGCGGCTGGAAAGTGCCGGTGCCCACGCTCGCCTGGGCGCCGGGGAATTCATCGTTGCCGAGGCTGACGAGTCGGATGCCTCATTCCTGCATCTGCAGCCGGTGATTTCGGTGGTCACCAATATCGATGCCGATCACATGGAGACCTACGGACATTCGCTGGACAGGCTGAAACAGGCGTTTGTCGATTTTGTCGAAGGATTGCCGTTCTACGGGGTGGCAGTGCTGTGCAATGACGATCCCAACGTGCGGTCCATCATGCCGCGTCTGACCCGAACCATGGTGACCTATGGAGTGGGGGAAGGAGCACAAATTCGAGCCACTGCGGTGACTGCTGCTGCAGGACGCATGCGTTTCCGGGTCCAGCGCAAAAACGGCAAGCGCCTGCCCGATCTCGACATCACACTCAATCTGGCCGGCATGCACAACGTGCTCAACGCGTTGGCTGCGATTGCGGTGGGCATGGAAGTCGGGGTTGCGGACGAAAAGATCGTCAAGGCGCTCGACGAATTCAAGGGTGTGGGAAGGCGCTTCCAGCGCTACCCGCCGGTGCGCGCGGAAGGCGGCGGTTTTTTTGATCTGATCGACGATTATGGTCATCACCCGGTGGAAATGGCTGCAACCATTGCCGCGGCAAGAGGGGCATTCCCGGGGCGCAGGCTGGTGCTGGCCTTTCAGCCCCATCGTTATTCGCGGACGCGTGACTGTTTCGAGGATTTTGCCCGGGTGCTTTCGACGGTGGATGCATTGCTGCTGACGGAGGTGTATGCCGCGGGCGAGATGCCCATCGTGGCGGCGGATGGCCGTGCGCTGGCTCGTGCGGTGCGCGTGCTCGGCAAGGTGGAGCCGGTATTCGTGGAGCAGGTGGACGATCTGCCTTCGGCCATTCGTGGCACGGCGCGCGACGGCGATGTGGTGCTCGCGATGGGTGCTGGCTCGATAGGCACTGTCGCCGGAAAGCTGGCGCAGGGGGATGCATGAGCACGGGACCGACATGGACATGAGCGAATTGAAAAATATTCCCGCCGGAGAATTGCGCGGCAAGCTCATCCGTGATGAGTCGATGGCGCGTCATGTCAGCTGGCGCGCGGGCGGCAGGGCGCGCCAGGCCTACATGCCGGCAGACCTGGACGACATGGCGGCGTTTCTTCGCGGATTGCCTGGCGATGAGCCGGTGTGCATGGTGGGACTGGGCAGCAATCTGCTGGTGCGTGACGGCGGGTTCGAGGGTACGGTCATCTTCACCCACTGGGCTCTGCGGGATCTGCAGGTATCGCGCAGCGGCTCATCCGGCGGCGAAATCCGGGCACAGGCCGGAGTCGCGTGCCCCAAGGTGGCGCGCACGGCTGCACTCAATGATCTTGCCGGCGCGGAATTCCTTGCCGGCATACCCGGGACCATCGGCGGGGCGCTGGCGATGAACGCCGGCTGTTACGGAGGCGAAACCTGGAATCTGGTCGCGCAGGTAGAGACCATCGACCGCGGCGGAATGATTCGTGTCCGTACTCCCCGCCATTACCACATTGCCTATCGCAGCGTGCAGGCACGCAGCCGCCAGCTGTCGAGCGTGTCGGGTGCCGGTCTCGACGGCGACGAGGAATGGTTCGTGTCGGCCACGTTCAGGATGGAGCATGGTGACGGCGCCCGTTCACGGATGGAAATCAAATCGCTGCTTTCCCGGCGCATAGCCGCTCAGCCGCTGGGCATTCCCAACGCCGGATCCGTCTTTCGCAATCCGGATGGCGATCACGCGGCCCGGCTGATCGAGGCATGCGGCCTCAAGGGTACGAAAATCGGCGGCGCTTCAATTTCCGTGAAACATGCCAATTTCATAGTCAACGACGATGGCGCAACCGCTGCCGATATCGAGGCGCTGGTCGAATTGGCGCAATCCGCCGTGCAGCAGCGATTCGGCATAGCGCTGGAGCGCGAAGTGCGCATTATCGGAGTGGGCGCATGAGCGGATTCGGAAAAATCGCGGTACTGATGGGCGGTCGCAGCGCTGAGCGGGAAATATCCCTGATGAGCGGCGGCAACGTGCTTGAGGCATTGCGATCCTCCGGCCTTGACGCCCATGCCTTCGATCCGGCCGAACGCGAGATTTTCGATCTCGGGAGGGAGGGGTACGAGCGGGTATTCATCACCCTGCACGGAAGATACGGCGAAGACGGTACCGTACAGGGTGCGCTGGAATTGATGGGTATTCCTTACACCGGCAGCGGGGTCATGGCTTCGGCGCTGGCGATGGATAAAGTGCGCACCAAGCTGGTGTGGCAGGCGGCGGGCATACCGACCCCCCGTAGTGAATCGATAAATGCCGGCAGTGACTGGGACGGTGTTGCCAGGCGCCTAGGGCTGCCGCTGATCGTCAAGCCGGTGCGCGAGGGTTCAACCATTGGCCTCACTAAAGTCAAAGCGGTTGCTGAACTCGAGGTGGCACATGCCCAGGCTGCACGCCATGACCCGATGGTCATGGCGGAGGAATTCATCGCCGGGGACGAGTTGACAGGGGCCTTTCTGGGCGATCAGCCGTTGCCGCTGATCCGCATCGAGGCACCGCAAGGAAATTACGACTACCAGAACAAGTATTTCAGCGACGAGACCAAATACCACTGTCCCTGCGGGCTTCCCGAGGCCGAGGAAATGCGCATCCGCGAAATGGTGATGAAGAGCGCGCAGGTGCTGGGCTGCGAAGGCTGGGGGCGTGCAGATCTGATTCGCCGGCCGGACGGCAGTGTGCAGTTTCTTGAAATGAACACTTCACCGGGTATGACTGGTCACAGCCTGGTGCCGATGGCTGCCCGACAGGCGGGGCTGTCTTTCAACAGTCTGGTAATGCGGATACTGGAGCTCGCCCATGTGGGATAAACCGGCCGCTCTCGGAATGCTTGCCGATCTGCTGGTCGTCGCTTCGCTGCTGGGGTTGTTGTACGGGGGTGTGCTGTTCGCCGTGCGTTCGCCGGTCTTTTCGATCACCGACGTTCGCGTGATGTCGTCGCCGGCGCATGTTACCCGCGAGCAAATCGAGGAGATCGTCAGGCGGGAAGTGCGCGGTACTTTTTTTACCCAGAAGCTGGGGCAGGCACGCAGTGCGTTCGAAACCCTGCCCTGGGTGCGCCGTGCCGATATCCGCCGCCGCTGGCCCGGCGCCCTGGATGTCACCCTGGTCGAGCACGAACCACTTGCGCGCTGGGGAAAGACCGCACTGGTCAATTCGCACGGCGAAGTATTCAGTGCGGCTTACGACGGAACACTGCCGCTATTCAACGGGCCTGCGGATGCAGCGAAGGAGATGGCGATCCAGTATGACCATTTCAGGCGCAATCTCGCCGCGATCGGCAGGGTGCCAGAGCAGATCAATGTGTCACCGCGACGGGCTTGGCAGATACGCCTGGATGACGGCATGACGCTGGATCTAGGTCGGGAACGCATCGAGGAAAGGCTGCGGCGGTTTGTGGCGGCTCATTCACTGACTATCGCTCGCCTGGGTCGGCGCGTGGAACACGTCGACCTGCGCTATGCCAACGGATTTGCCGCACAAGTGCCGGGGTTTATGCCCGCAGTATCAACCCGGCCGGGACGCGGTGTTCAGGGACAACGGGAGCCATGAGTAAAAACAGGGAAAGCAAAAAACTGGTGGTGGGGCTGGACATCGGCACCTCAAAGATCGTGGCGATAGTCGCCGAGCTCAAGCCGGAGGGCGGCTACGAAATCATCGGCATGGGCAGCCATCCTTCGCGCGGGCTTAAGAAAGGTGTGGTGGTCAATATCGAGACTACGGTTAATGCCATCCAGCGTGCATTGGAGGAGGCCGAACTGATGGCCGACTGCAAGATACGGGAGGTCTATACCGGCATCGCCGGCAACCACATCAAAAGCTTCAATTCGCAGGGCATGGTCGCGATCAAGGACAAGGAGGTCGCGCAGATGGACATCGACCGGGTGATCGAGACCGCGAAGGCGGTGCAGATTCCCAATGACCAGCAAATCCTGCACGTGCTGAACCAGGAATTCATCATCGACGGCCAGGAGGATGTGCGCGAACCGCTGGGCATGTCGGGCGTGAGGCTCGAGGTCAAGGTGCACATCGTGACGGGCGCAGTATCGGCGGCACAGAACATCATCAAGTGCGTGCGCCGCTGCGGTCTCGAAGTCAACGACCTGGTTCTGCAACCGCTGGCTTCGTCGGTCGCCGTGTTGTCCGAAGATGAAAAGGACCTCGGCGTGTGCCTGGTCGACATCGGCGGGGGTACTACCGACATGGCGGTGTTCACGCACGGCGCGATCCGGCACACCGCGGTGATCCCGATCGCCGGTGACCAGATTACCAATGACATCGCGATGGCGCTGCGCACGCCGACCAAGGATGCTGAAGACATCAAGCAGCGTTTCGGTTGTGCGTTGTCACAGCTGGCCGACCCTCAGGAGATGGTCGACGTGCCCGGCGTCGGTGACCGCAGCACGCGCCAGCTCTCGCGCAAGACACTGGCCGAGGTCATCGAGCCCCGGGTCGAGGAGCTTTATTCGCTGGTGCAGGCCGAGTTGAGACGCAGTGGTTACGAAGAATTGTTGTCATCCGGTGTGGTGCTTACCGGGGGATCGAGCGCGATGCAGGGCATGGTCGAGCTTGGCGAAGAGATATTCCACATGCCGGTGCGCATCGGCATGCCGCAGTACAGCGGGGGACTGGCCGAGGTGGTACGCAGTACGCGCTACGCGACCGGCGTCGGACTGTTGATTGCAGGGGTGGACGAACATCGCGAGCGTGAGGCGGCGCGCATGCATGTCACCAGTTTCCAGCAGGTGATGGACCGGATGAAGAACTGGTTTACGGGAAATTTTTGAATGGGTGTGAACGGCAAAAAATCGGATTTCAGGGTGCAGGATATTTTCAACATTACTTTGTTTGCGGAAAAAGGAGGCTCACATGATTGAACTGATTGATGCACAGGCGCAAGAGGCGGTAATCAAGGTGATCGGGGTTGGCGGCTGCGGCGGCAACGCGGTGGATCACATGATCACGCAGGGCGTGCAGGGGGTGGAATTCATCTGCGCGAACACTGATGCCCAGGCGCTCAAGCGTAACCAGGCAAAAACCCAGCTGCAGCTGGGCGGCGAGATCACCAAGGGGCTGGGCGCCGGTGCCAATCCGGAAATCGGCCGCCAGGCAGCGCTGGAGGATCGCGAACGCATCGCGGAACTGATCTCGGGTGCCGACATGTTGTTCCTCACCGCGGGCATGGGCGGGGGCACGGGCACCGGCGCAGCGCCGGTAGTGGCGGAAATCGCCAAGGAAATGGGGATACTGACGGTTGCAGTGGTGACCAAGCCTTTTGCCTTCGAAGGCAAGCGGCAGCGTGTGGCGCAGGAGGGTCTGGACGCGCTGGCACAGCATGTCGATTCGCTGATTGTCATTCCGAACGACAAGCTGATGCAGGTGCTGGGCAACGCAATCACCCTCGACGAGGCGTTCCGCGCGGCCAATGACGTCCTGCACGGTGCGGTCGCCGGCATCGCGGAGATCATCAGCTGTCCCGGCATGATCAACGTTGATTTCGCCGACGTGCGCACAGTGATGGCGGAAATGGGGATGGCGATGATGGGGTCGGCCAAGGCGGCTGGTACCGGCCGGGCACGCGAAGCCGCGGAGCAGGCGGTGGCCTGCCCTCTGCTCGAGGACATCAATATTTCCGATGCCCGTGGCGTGCTGGTCAACATTTCCGCGAGCAAGGCGACCTTCCAGCTGCAGGAAATGTATGACGTGATGGAAACCATCAAGGCATTTGCTGCGGAATCCGCGACGGTCATTGTCGGCACGGTTTATGACGAAAGCCTGGAAGATGGCTTGCGCGTGACCATCGTTGCCACGGGACTGGGCAAGCCTCTGGCGCGGCAGATGCCGAAGCCGGTGGTGGTGGTTGCCCAGAAAACCGGAACTGACAACATGGCCGTGGATGTCGATTACAACGCCCTCGAGCAGCCCGCGGTCATCCGCCGCCGCAATCGCGACGCGACCATAGAGGCCATGCGGCAGTCCGGGGTGGAGATGCTGGATATTCCGGCTTTCCTGCGCAAACAGGCTGACTGAAGACCGGGGCCGCGACTGCGGGGCGGTATCGGCACGGCCGCCGGATCGCTGTGCTGCAGTGCGACAACGTGCTAAAATCGGCGACCCGCCCGGGCAAACGGGTGGGTGTTGAAATGCATGGGATAAACGGACTTGATCAGGCAACGTACATTGAAGAACGTGGTTCGCGCCACCGGCGTGGGACTGCACACGGGAGAAAAAGTCCATATGACTTTGCGCCCGGCGCAGCCGCATACCGGGATTGTCTTCAGGCGTACCGATCTCGACGTGCCGGTGGAAATCAAGGCCGATCCCTATGCTGTGGGCGACACGCGGCTGTCTTCATGCCTGGAACGGGATGGCGTCAGGGTGCAGACGGTCGAGCATCTGATGTCCGCGTTGGCCGGGCTTGGCGTGGACAACGCCTGGGTGGATGTCACTGCGCCGGAAGTGCCGATCATGGACGGCAGCGCCGGACCTTTCGTGTTCCTGCTGCAATCAGCGGGCATTGAAGAACAGAATGCACCCAAGAAATTCATCCGCATCCTGAAACCGGTTGAAGTTCGCGACGGCGACAAGTGGGTGCGTTTCGCGCCGCATAACGGTTTCCGCCTGGAACTGGCGATCGATTATGCGCATCCGGTATTCGATGCCAGCGCGCAGACGGTGGTTGTGGATTTTGCATCGACCTCCTATGTCAAGGAGGTGGCCCGTGCGAGGACATTCGGTTTCATGCAGGACGTGGAGAGCATGCGCGCACAGGGGCTGGCGCTGGGCGGCAGCCTCGACAATGCGATCGTGATGGACGAATACCGTGTGCTCAATACCGACGGCTTGCGCTACGACAACGAGTTCGTCAAACACAAGGTGCTGGATGCGATCGGAGACCTCTATCTGCTGGGGCATCCCCTGATCGGCGCGTTCAGCGGGCACAAATCCGGACATGCCATGAACAACCGCCTGCTGCGCCACCTGCTGGATCAGCCGCAGGCATGGGAGTTTGTCAGTTTCGACCGTACAGAGGATGCGCCGCCATTCCTGGCGTGGCAGCCGCAGGTTGCCTGAACGCGTTAGCCACGGCGCGGCTTTTACTGAAATGAGCTGCCGTTGCTGATCCTCCGCATCATTGGGATTTTTGCGCTGATTGCCATCGGCGTATCGTTTGCACTGTATGTCTACACCCGGCAGCCCCGCTATCTGCAGCTGGCCTGGCGAATTTTCTTTGCCACCCTGGGTTTTGCACTATTGCTGGTGGCGTTTTATGCGGGTGAGCGGCTGCTGATGGTGGTTTGACCCGTCCCGGTGACGTGGGCTTCAGCCCCGGCGCCGGCGGTGGACAGCAAAGCGTTGCAGCGCCTGGCGCAACCCGGGGTCTTTAACCTGCTCCGACAGGTTTTCAAAATTCTCAATCAAATCAACGGGAAAGTCAGTTTTTTTGGAGTTTCCTGCCCCGATTTCAGCGGGGTTATTTACTTGAATCTGAACCCGAATTCCAGTAACCTGCGCACTCTGTTTTTGCAGGTTCTTGAGCAGTCGTGGCGTGATTTGCCGCAATTTGGCCGCGACTGCACCGTTGTCTGCCGCTATGACCAGCATGCCGCCGTGTTCGTTGATCACGCGGCTCGCCTGTGCCAGCTCAGGGGGCGCGCAGACTGTGTAAAGCCGTTGCAGTGCTGAAATGCGCTGCAATGCCCGGGTCAGCGCTGACAAACCCGCGTTATCGGACAACAGGGCGCTGAGTTTGCGGGTGGGCATGGCGAGAAGGGGTTTGAACCATGAATATTATTCTGGTTTCAGAGAAGCTGCCAAAGGCGCGGACGATTACTTTGGGCTGGCCGCATCTGGTTGCAGCCGGTTTTTTTTCGTTCGCGATGGTGGTTTTGATCGCGGGTGCCATGAATTACGGGATCCTGCGGTTTGCCGCTGAGCTGAATATTCCCCATGTCAGGGATGTGCTGGTGTCGATTCAGCGGCAACAGCACGAACAGGCTCAATCCTATCTGCAGGATAACCTGAATGCCATGGCCGTCCGGCTGGGCCAGATGCAGGCGCAATTGCTGCGCCTCGATACTTTGGGCGAACGTCTGGCCAAGCTGGCGGGATTCAAGCCCCAGGAACTGATGTTTCACGAGATCCCGGGGCGCGGCGGTGCGGCCTCATCAGTGCCCAGTCGCAATCTGTCTCTTGGCGATTTTACCGATCAGATCAATCTCCTGACCCAGCAGCTCGACGATCGTGGCGACAAACTCGGGTTGCTCGAGTCGATGTTTACCCAGGAAAGCGCCCGCAAGAAACTGATACCCACCAAATTGCCGGTGGACGGCGGCTGGTATTCCTCGAACTACGGCTGGCGCATTGATCCCTTTACCGGACAGCGCGCGTTTCATGAAGGTATCGATTTCATGGCTGAGGCCGGCACGCCCATTTTTGCTGCTGCGGCCGGGGTGGTCGTCTACTCAGAATTCCATACCCAATATGGTAATATGATCGAGATAGATCACGGTAACGATCTGATCACGCGTTATGCTCACGCGTCGAAGCGTTATGTTCGTGTCGGCGATATCGTTTTGCGTGGTTCGCGGATAGCGGATGTGGGTGCGACAGGTCGTTCCACTGGTGCGCATCTGCATTTCGAAGTGCGCCAGCGCGGCGCCGCACGCAACCCTGCACAGTTTCTGCAGTTGCCAGGCTGACGGGCACCGAGATTGAGGATTGTGGGGGTGGGATTATCCCACCCCTTTTTTATTCAGGAAGTTCATGATTACCGGCTTATTGAAGAAAGTGTTCGGCAGCCGCAACGAGCGGTTGCTCAAACAGTACCGGCGGCAGGTACGCTCGATCATCGCGCTCGAACCGCAAATAGCGGCGCTGTCCGACGAGCAGTTGCGTGCGAAAACCGATGAATTTCGCGGCCGGATTCGGGCGCGGCTGGCCGAATCAGGCGCTGATGCAGGAGCCCCGGGCGAAACCCGTCAGGCCGCCGCAGACAGGCAGCGGCGTGCGGTGCTTGATGAATTGCTGCCGGAAGCCTTTGCCGTGGTGCGCGAGGCCGGCAAGCGTGTGCTGGGCATGCGCCATTTTGACGTGCAGATGGTCGGCGGCATTGCGTTGCATAACGGCAAGATTGCTGAAATGCGCACCGGCGAGGGCAAGACGCTGGTGGCAACCCTGCCGGCCTACCTGAACGCTCTGGCGGAAACCGGCGTACACATCGTGACGGTCAACGACTACCTGGCTCAGCGCGACGCGGACTGGATGGGGCGCATCTACCGTTTTCTCGGGCTGACTGTCGGCGTCAACCTGTCGCAGATGGAGCATGACCTGAAACAGCAGGCTTACCTCGCCGACATCACCTATGGCACCAACAACGAGTTCGGATTCGATTACCTGCGCGACAACATGGTCTATGAGCTGTCGGAAAAGGTACAGCGCGGACTGGCCTTTGCGATCGTCGACGAGGTGGATTCAATCCTGATCGACGAGGCGCGCACGCCCCTGATCATATCCGGACAGGCCGAGGACACCACCGACCTTTATGTGCGCATGAATGACATTGCGCCCAAGTTGTCGCGGCAGAAAGAGGAGAAGGGGGCGGGTGACTATTGGGTCGATGAAAAAGGCCATCAGGTCATTCTGTCCGAAGAGGGGCATGAGCATGCCGAGCAGTTGCTGGCCCGTGCCGGGTTGCTGCCGGAGGGCGGCAGCCTGTATGACGCGACCAACATCGGATTGATGCACCATCTCAATGCCGCGTTGCGCGCGCACAGCCTCTTTCACCGCGACCAGCAATATGTGGTTCAGAGCAACGAAATCATCATCGTTGACGAATTTACCGGTCGCCTGATGCCGGGGCGGCGCTGGTCGGAAGGGTTGCACCAGGCCATCGAGGCCAAGGAAGGCGTGGAAATCCAGAAGGAAAACCAGACGCTAGCCACGATCACTTTCCAGAATTATTTCCGCATGTACGGAAAGCTCTCCGGCATGACAGGTACTGCGGATACGGAAGCCTACGAGTTCCAGCAGATTTACGGGCTGGAAACCGTGGTCATTCCCACGCATCACCCGATGATCCGTGACGACCGTATGGACCAGGTTTTCCGCACCAGCAGGGAAAAATACGATGCCATCATCAAGGACATCCGGGACTGCCACCAGCGCGGTCAGCCGGTGCTGGTGGGCACGACCTCGATCGAAAACTCCGAATACATTTCAGGTGTATTGAAGAAGGCTGGATTGCCGCATAACGTGCTCAACGCCAAGCAGCATGCGCGCGAGGCTGAAATTGTGACCCAGGCCGGCAGACCGAAGGTCATCACCATTGCCACCAACATGGCGGGCCGCGGCACCGACATCGTGCTCGGCGGAAATCCCGAGCCTGAAATTAATCGCGTCCTGGCCGACGAATCGATGGATCAGGCGGGGCGCGAGAAACGCGCCACCGAACTGCGTGCCGAGTGGAAGTTACGCCATGACGAGGTGGTCAAGGCAGGTGGGCTGCACATCGTCGGTACCGAGCGGCACGAATCACGGCGTATCGACAACCAGTTGCGCGGTCGTTCCGGCCGGCAGGGGGACCCGGGGTCGAGCCGGTTTTATCTGGCCCTTGACGATGCGCTGTTGCGCATATTCGCCTCCGACCGGGTTGCGGCGATCATGGAACGCCTGAAGATGCCGGACGGTGAGGCGATCGAGCATCCGTGGGTGACGCGCTCCATCGAAAACGCGCAGCGCAAAGTCGAGGCGAGGAACTTCGACATGCGCAAGCATCTGCTGGAATACGATGACGTCGCCAACGACCAGCGCAAGGTGATCTACCAGCAGCGCAACGAATTGCTCGACAGCTCGGATATTTCGGCCACTATCACCGCTATGCGGGCCGACGTGATCCGCGGCCATTTCGCGCAGCACATTCCACCGGGCAGCCTTGAGGAGCAATGGCAGGTGGAGGGGCTGGAAAACGCGCTGCGTGCCGAACTCGGTCTGGAAGTGCCGGTCAGCCAGTGGCTCAAGGACGATTCTCAACTGGAAGAGGATTCGCTGCTCCAGCGCATCGTCGAGTCCGCTCACGGCCGTTACACGGAAAAAACCGCAGCGGTCGAACCCGCGGCGATGAGGCAGTATGAGCGTGCCATCATGCTGCAGAGCGTTGATTTGCACTGGCGCGAGCACCTGGCGGCGCTCGACCATCTGCGCCAGGGGATTCACTTGCGTGGATATGCCCAGAAGAATCCCTCCCAGGAATACAAACGCGAAGCATTTGAACTGTTCTCGTCGCTGTTGGACATGGTAAAAACCGATGTCACCCGCACGCTGATGATGGTGCAGATTCGCAGTGCGGAAGAGTTGCGTGCGGCAGAGGAGCACGAGGTATTACAGAACATCCAGTACCAGCATGCCGATAGTGTGGAGCCGCCGGCCGACCCTGGAAGCCCTGGAGAATACGATTCTCCTCCGGCGCAGGGCGAAGCCGAGAAAGCGGCACCTTTTGTGCGCGGAGGCCAGAAAGTGGGGCGTAACGACCCCTGTCCGTGCGGATCAGGAAAGAAATACAAGCAGTGCCATGGCAGACTGATTTGACGCTATGCCCGTCAACCTGACACCTCCGGATCCCAAGACGCTGCTGCCCGTGACGGGCGTGCAACTGGGCATTACCAGTGCGGGAATCCGCAAGTCCGGACGCAAGGATTTGTTACTGATCCGGCTCGACGAGGGTGCGCAGGTCGCGGGTGTATTCACACAGAACCGGTTTTGTGCCGCACCGGTGGTGGTGGCGCGCCAGCACCTGTCGATGAACGATCCCGGTCGGAGTATCAGGGCCCTGGTGATTAACACCGGGGTGGCCAATGCCGGCACCGGCAAGGAAGGCCTGGTGCGTGCGCGCCAGACCTGCGCCGATGCCGCGAAATTGCTTGCCTGCGAACCGACGCAGATATTGCCGTTTTCAACCGGGGTGATCATGGAGCCGCTGCCGGTGGAGCGGATCGCGGCTGGCTTGCCTGCCTGCGTGGCCGCGCTGAAAGCGGATGCGTGGGCCGTGGCGGCCGAAGCCATCATGACCACCGATACCATGCCGAAAGCGGTGTCCCGCCAGTTCCCCGTCGGCAATGCGACGGTCACGGTCACCGGCATAGCCAAGGGCGCGGGGATGATCCATCCGGGCATGGCCACCATGCTCGGCTTCGTTGCCACCGATGCACGCATCAGTCCGCCGCTGGTCAAGGCTGCGGTGAGTCATGCTGCACAACGCTCATTCAACTGCATCACGGTCGATGGCGACACCTCGACCAACGACAGTTTCATGCTGATCGCGTCCGGCAAGATGGACATGCCTGAAATCACCGATGCGAAAAGCGCCGAGTACCTGGCTTTCCGCGAAGCAGTCACTGCGGTGGCGATCCAGCTCGCGCAGGCCATCGTGCGCGACGGCGAGGGTGCGACCAAATTCATTACCGTCAAGGTCGAAGCAGGTCGCAACGAGGACGAGTGCCGCAAGGTGGCTTATGCGATCGCGCATTCGCCGTTGATCAAGACTGCATTCTTTGCGTCTGATCCCAACCTCGGCCGCATACTCGCTGCAATCGGTTACGCTGGCATCACAGACCTGGAAGTCGAAGGGATCGAGTTGTATCTCGACGATGTGCTGGTGGCGCAGCATGGCGGCCGTCATCCCGGGTACCAAGAGGCCGACGGTCAACGTGTGATGAAGCAGGCGGAGATCACGGTGCGCGTGGTGCTCAATCGCGGACGGGCCGCGGCGGTGGTGTGGACCTGCGATTTGTCGCATGACTATGTCAGCATCAACGCTGACTACAGAAGCTAAAAATATTAATAAAATCATATATTTATGAAGAAATCCCGGCCCCAGACGCCGCCTGCTGCAGAGACGCTGTTCGCCCGCACCGAGTTGCTGCTGCAGCGTCTGGAACAGTTACTGCCGGCCACTCACGTACCCACGGACTGGAAGGCCTCGATTGCATTTCGCTGGCGCAAGAAGGGGACACAGGCGACGCTCGAGCCGATACACCAGGTGCATCGCATCGACCTGCGCGATCTGTGCGGAATCGACGAGCAGAAGGAGCGCGTCGAGCGCAACACCCGCCAGTTCGTCGACGGTCTGCCCGCGAACAACGTGCTGCTCACCGGCGCCCGCGGAACCGGCAAATCCTCACTGATCAAGGCATTGCTGAACAAGTATGCGTCGCGCGGCCTGCGCGTGATCGAAGTCGAGAAGCGCGATCTCACCGACCTGCCCGACATCGTCGAGCTGATCCACGCACGGCCCGAGCGGTTCATCCTTTATTGCGACGATCTTTCATTCGAGGCCGATGAGCCCGGCTACAAGGCGCTGAAGGTCGTGCTCGACGGCTCGGTGGCGGCCGCATCGGAGAACTGCCTGATCTATGCCACCTCCAACCGTCGCCATCTGATGCCCGAGTACATGCACGAAAACCTCGAGTACCAGCACGTCGGCGAGGAAATCCACCCCGGCGAGACCAGCGAGGAGAAAGTGTCCCTCTCCGAACGCTTCGGACTGTGGGTGTCGTTCTATCCCTTCGACCAGGACGAGTACCTGCGCATCGTCAGGGTCTGGCTGGAGCATTTCAAGGTGTCCGGCGGCAAAAGCGCCGAGGTCGAACATGCCGCGCTGCAATGGGCCTTGATGCGCGGTTCGCGCAGCGGCCGCGTGGCCTGGCAGTTTGCACGTGACTGGGCGGGCCGCACCCGGCTCAACCGCCGCAAGTAGGCATCATGCCTGCGCCGGCTGCCGGTCGCCGGCGCATCGACGTGGTGGCCGCGGTCATCCAGAAGACGGATGGACGCTTCCTGCTGGCACAGCGTCCCGTAGGCAAGGTCTACGCCGGCTACTGGGAGTTTCCAGGCGGCAAGGTCGAGGCGGGTGAATCTCCTGTCGCCGCGCTGTCGCGGGAATTGCACGAAGAACTCGGCATCGACGTCGTCACCGCCTATCCCTGGATCATCCGCGATTTCGATTACCCGCACGCCGACGTGCGCCTGCATTTCTTTCGCGTCCGCGACTGGCGCGGCGAACCCCATGGGCGCGAGGCGCAGGCTTTTGCCTGGCAGCGGCTTGCCGCCATCGATGTCGCGCCGGTACTGCCCGCCAACGGACCGGTGTTTGCGGCGATGGCGTTGCCGGAGGTTTACGGCATCACCGGCTTCAGTCATGCGGACGCCGCCGGTGCGCTGCGAGGAGTCGAGGCCGCGCTGGATCGCGGCTTGCGACTGGTGCAGGTGCGGGCGAAGGATTGGCCAGCTGCAGCGTTGGAAGCGTTCGCGGCGGCCGTGGTCGAGCGCGCGCACCGTCGCGGCGCGAAAGTCATGATCAACGGCGATGCCGCCCTTGCTGTGCGCAGCGGCGCGGATGGTGTGCATTTGACTTCTGAGCAGCTGTTGGTTGCCGCAACACGTCCCGCATTGTCACTGGTCGGTGCGTCATGCCACAACGCGGCCGACATTGCGAAAGCCGAAAAATTGCAGCTGGACTTTGCTGTGCTCGGGCCGGTCTGCGCGACACCTACGCATTCCGGCGCAGTGCTGTTGGGCTGGGAAGGCTTCCGCAAACTGGCTGCCGGTTCGCGAATTCCGCTCTACGCGCTGGGCGGAATGATGCCGTCTGATTTACCGCAGGCTCTGTCTTGCGGAGCACAGGGCATTGCCATGGTGCGCGGAGCCTGGACCTAGCCGGCGATCAGTGCGGCGCTAGTTCGGCCGCGGAACGTTGGCATCACCGTCATCATCCACCGGCAATTCAGCGTCGTCGGCTTCCACGACAGGTACCCGATAGCGCTCGGTGGCCCAGGCGCCTAGGTCAATCATCTTACAGCGCTCAGAGCAGAATGGCCGATAGCGGTTCTGCGGACTCCACTCGATGCTTGCGCCGCACTGCGGGCATGCCACCAGCCTGACAGTCATGGTTCAGAGGTTGCAGAAAGTCAGCTCGAAGTCGACGTCGGTATCCGCAGCCTTGGGGCGCTGTATGCCTTCCTGGGTGGTGAAGCGGATGTTCAGCGCATACTTGTTGGCGCTGATTTCCGGGATGCAGGCATAGTTTTCGGACAGGCGGATCCGCAGCATCTGCGCCAGGCGTCCGGCCATCATCTGCTGGTAAACGCCCTGGTGCGCCGTCTGTGCGGTGGTCTTGCCGCTTTCGCGCAGCAGCCGCAGCACGATGCTGATCGCGTCGCGCGTGGGCATGAAAGGTGCCAGCCATTGCTGAAGATCATGACGGCGCTGGTCAGCGGATTGCTGCAGCCAGTAGTGATAGGAGGGCAGATCGAATTCGCAGACACCACCCGGTATGCCGGTGCGCTGCTTGATGCTCATCAGCCATTCGTTCTCGCGCAGTTCCTGGCCGACTTTGCCTGAAGCCTGGTAGAGCCGTGCCGAAGCCTGGTCGATCTGCCACAGCACGTTGTCCAGCGCTTCTTCCGAGATGTCGGGATTGTCGCGCAGCGCTTCCAGCGTCTGTTTCTGGCGTTCGAGTTCCTGCAGCAGATCCGATTTGAGATCGGCCCGGCTGGCGACTTCAAGGATTTCAAAAATCAGCAGCAGCGCGACATGATGTTCCGGCCCGTCATTCTTGACCTGGAAGTAATCGATGCGATCAAACAGATGCTCGAGACGCAACAAGGTCCGTACGCGTTCGCTCAGAGGATGCTCGTAGACAATCACGGCCGGCAGGTCCGATGTATTAGGATTCGATCAAGTTGCCGCAGTATCGGACAAAAACCAGAAAAAATAAAGGCTTAAGCTGTTTTGTGCGCGACAGTCAAGCGCCGTTTGCTATTGCCGACAGTTTCAGATACTGCTGATGCAGGTTGAGAACCTGTCCGCGCAGGCGGGAGGCATCACCGTCGTTGCGAATCACGTCGTCCGCGCTTGCCAGGCGTTGCCGACGCGGCAATTGTGCAGCCATGATGTCGCGCACGGCGGTCTCGGTGAGACCGCTGCGCTGCATCACCCTGCTGACCTGTTGCGATTCCTCGCAATCGACGACCAGGATGCGTCGAATGAGATCACGATAATTGCCGGTTTCGAGCAGCAACGGCACGACCAGCAACACGTAGGGAGAAGTCGAACGGGACAGTCGCGCGCGCGCCTCCCGGCCGATCAACGGGTGCAGAATGCCTTCGAGTCGGGTACGCAGTTCCGGATCTGAAAACACGAGTTTGCGCATTGCCTGTCGATCCAGGCTGCCGTCTTGGGTTACGACCGCAGAACCGAAGGCGCCGACAATCGCCGGCATGGCACTTCCGCCGGGAAGCGTAAGTTCGCGGGAAATTTCATCAGTATCGATGACATCAATACCCTGTTCGGCAAAAAGACGGGCTGCGCTTGTCTTGCCGGAACCGATGCCACCGGTTAGGCCGATGCAGTAGGTCATGAATCAGAGAGGACCGAGAAATGCGCGCGTCAAGGATGGGCCGTGGAGAAGGGCGATCATTCCCGCGATCGCGAGATAGGGCCCAAATGGTATCGGGACGCTGCGTCCACGGCCGGCAAAGACTATCAGGCCGATGCCGATCACGGCGCCGACCAGCGACGAGAGCAAAATTGTCAGCGGCAGCATCTGCCAGCCCAGCCAGGCGCCGATGGCAGACAGCAGCTTGAAGTCACCGTAACCCATGCCTTCCTTGCCGGTGGCCCACTTGAATATCCAGTAGACACTCCACAGGGAGAGATATCCAGCTGCGGCGCCGATGACCGACGACGACAATGTAGTGAATGTTCCGTTGAGGTTGAACAGCAGACCCAGCCAGATCAACGGCAGCGTGATGCTGTCCGGCAGGTAGAAGGTGTCTAGATCGATGAAGGCCAGCGCGATCATCGCCCATGTGAACAGCAGTGCGCCGGCTGCCGCCCAGCCGAAGCCGAAATGCCAGGCCACGTAGCCGGAAAGAATTGCCGTGAGGATTTCGACGGCGGGATACCTAGGGGAGATGGATGAACTGCAACTGGAACATTTTCCGCGCAGCGCTAGCCAACTGATGACCGGGATGTTTTCCATTGCGGTGATCCGGTGGCCGCAAGATGGGCAGGTGGAGCGGGGAACTACCAGGTTGTAACGCTCCACCGGCGCCGGCGCTTCTTCACCGGCAAGCTCGGCGCATTCGCTGCGCCATTGCCGTTCCATCATCTTGGGTAAGCGGTGGATGACGACATTGAGGAAACTGCCGATACATAAGCCGAGCAGTATCGTGCAAAGCACCAAAAAAAACGGGTTTTCAAAAATCATCAGCAATTGAACAAATCAACTGCACGCGTTATTTCTGGCTTGGTCCGGCAATACGCGCTAGAGAGTTCGGTTCGAAGGGTTTCTATACGGCGGAACCCAGTTTGAAGATCGGCAAGTACATCGCGATCACCATGCCGCCGATTAGCGTCCCCAGCACGACCATGATCATCGGCTCCATCAGGCTGGAGAGTGCCTCGACGGCATCGTCAACTTCAGCCTCGAAAAAATCGGCAACCTTGCCCAGCATGGCGTCAAGTGAACCGGCTTCCTCGCCGATCATGGTCATCTGGATCACCATGTTCGGGAAAACATCGGCGCCCTGCATGGAGGAAGTAAGGCTTGACCCGGTGGACACTTCAGACTGGATTTTTTTTGTGGCAACAAAGTAAACGTAGTTGCCGGCAGCGCCGGCAACCGAACCCAATGCTTCCACCAACGGTACGCCGGCAGCAAACATCGTGGCCAGCGTCCGGGTCCAGCGGGCAATGGATGATTTGCGGACCAAGTCGCCAAAAACCGGGACTTTAAGTATCAGCCGATCCATGAAAATCTGCATTTTTTCGGAGCGCTGCCAGGTCCAGAAGAAGGCGTAAATGGCAAGCCCAGCTCCGCCAAACAGGAAAAACCAGTTGGCTACTACAAAGTCGGAGATCGCCATCACGATCAATGTGGGTGTCGGCAAATCCGCGCCGAAACTCTTGAACACTTCCTTGAAAGCGGGGATCACGAAAATCATGATGATCGCGGTAATAACCACGGCGACCACGATAATGGCGATCGGATAGAAGAGCGCCGATTTGATCTTGCTTTTTATTGCGAGAATCTTCTCTTTGTAAGTCGCCAGGCGGTCCAGCAGGCTTTCCAAGATACCCGCAGCCTCACCAGCGCCGACCAGGTTGCAGAACAAGGCATCGAAATAGAGGGGATGTTTTTCAAAGGCCTGCTTCAGGTTCATTCCGGTTTCGACGTCGGACTTGATGGTCATCAGCAGTCTGGCCACGGCAGGGTTGCTGTGGCCCTTGCCGACGATGTCGAAGGCTTGCAGCAGAGGGACGCCGGATTTCATCATTGTGGCCAACTGCCTGGTAAACAGGGTGATGTCTTTCTCGGTTACCTTGCCACCCGATCCGATACGCTGTTTCTTGACTTCGACGATCTTGATGCCCTGGCGCCGCAGAGTGGCATTCACCTGGGCTTCGCCGGTGGCCTGCATCTCCCCGCGTACGGTTTTTCCCGCGCGGTCCTGGCCGACCCAACGGAAAGTGAATTCCGTGACTTTCTCTTTCTTAGCGGCAGCGGTAGCCATGGCGATCTCCAAAATCTCTCAATGAACCAATAAGTTACGATTGGTCACCGGAGATAATGCCCTTACCGCGCAGCTTTGTAAAGGCTGCAATTCACAGCCTCGAAGCCCTCTTGGTCTAGGGTACCTGCACCCGGACACTTTTGATAACCCGATCCTGGGTCTGGACGATCTCCAGCGGGTGGCCGGCGATGCGCACGCTGGTGTTGGGTTCGGGAATATCCTGCAGGTGTTCCAAGATCAGGCCGTTCAGGGTTCTGGGGCCGTCCAGCGGGAAATTGAACCCGAGCTTGCGGTTGAGTTCCCTCAGCAGGATGCTGCCCTCGACCACATAACTGCCGTCCGGTTGCAGGTGGAGGCCGCGTGCGGTCAGGGGTGATTGAGTGGTGAACTCGCCGATGATTTCCTCAAGGATGTCCTCCAGCGAAATCAGCCCCATGATTTCACCGTATTCGTCGACGACCAGGCTGACGCGGTCCTCGTGCTCCTGGAAATTCTGGATCTGGGACAGCAGCGGCGTCGCGGACGGCACGAAATAAGGCTCCCGTATCAGTTCCGTCAGGGATTCGCGGGTCAGTTCCTCGCGCTGGATCAGAGTCAGCACATGCCGGACACGTAGCGTGCCGATTACGTTGTCCAGCTGGCCCTGGTAAACAATGACCCGGCGGTGATGCGCTGTGGACAACTGCTGGGAAAGATCCTCCAGTGGCAAGTCGATGTCCACAGCCTCGATCTGGTTGCGCGGAACCATGATGTCGTCGACGGTGCTGGCGCCGATTTCAAGCAGGTTGAGCAGTACAGAGGCATGTTTTTTCGGCAGGACATTGGACGACTCCAGCACGATAGTGCGAATCTCGTCGATCGACAGCGGTTGCGCTCCCGATTCGGCGGGTTGCATGCGCAACATGCGCAGCGTGAAGCCGAGGACTGCGTTGGTCGAAATGGTCAGCAGGTAAACGAACGGCGCTGTTATCCAGGCCAGTGCGCGCATCGGCCAGGCAACAAGGCGGGCGATATTCTCCGCACCGTGCTGGCCCAGCCGCTTGGGCACGATTTCCCCGATTACGATCGTCAGATAAGTGATGCAGGCGACAATGACCAGAGTGGCCAGGAACCTGCTGGATTTGAATTCCAGTCCCTGCAATTGCAGCCATTGCGCAAATGGTTCCGCGAACACCGCTTCACCGACGATGCCGTTGAGCAGGCCTATCGAAGTGATTCCAACCTGAACGGTTGAAAGAAAGCGGGTCGGTTCCGCGCTGAGTTTCATGGCCGCTGCGGCCAGGGTGTCTCCTTTCTGGGCCAGGGTGGCAAGCCTCGATTGGCGTGCGGTGAGCAGCGCCACTTCAGACATCGCAAATGCGCCGTTAAGCAGAATCAGGCAGACGAGTATGAGAAATTCCATATGGACACCTCAAGACAGCAAAGGGACTGCGGACATCGTGTCCGCTAAATGCGGCCGAGCAGCACTTCAATTACGAATTTGCTGCCCAGATAGGCCAGAACCAGCAACAGGAAACCGGCGAGCGTCCAGCGCACCGCGACACGGCCGCGCCAGCCGTGAAAATGGCGGCCGAAAAGCAGCGAGCCGAATACCAGCCAGGACACGAAACCGAAGATGGTTTTGTGATTGAGCCGGGCGGCTTTGCCGAACACCTCTTCCGAAAACAGCACACCGCTGGCGAGGGTCAGCGACAGCATGATGAATCCGGCCCAGATGATCCTGAACAGCAGCGTTTCCATGGTCAGCAGGGGCGGCAGTTTTCGCAACCCAGCGGGCAATACGCCCTGATGCAGACGTCGTTCGAGCATGGCCATCAGCAGCACATGCAGCGAAGCAATGGTGAACAGGCTGTAGGCCAGCATCGAAATGACCAGATGCAGCTTGAAGGCGAGCAATTCAGTGTTTGGCAGCGGACGTGCAGCCGGGAACAGGACCGGCAGCAGGGTGGCAAGTGCGGCCGCCGGCAGGATCAGTGCATGCAATCCCTCAAGCCGGTAGACCAGGCTGCCCATCCAGTAGATCAGCACAGTCAGCCACAAAATTGCAGAAATGGCATCGCCGACACCGATGCGCATCGTGCCGCCGGAAAAAATGGACCCGAACAGGGCGTAGGCATGCACACAGAGCACGAACAGCATTCCAAGGCGTTCAGCCGTGGAGCGTGAAACTGCCGGTTCGTGCGCGGAGCCCGACCAGTGCAGTCGCCAGAAGTAAACTGACATCAGCGCATAGCAAAGGGCGCTGAACAGATACGGTAGAATGTCCCGCATCCTCTAAGTTTACCCGAACCCACTTTTCATGTTTGACAACCTCACCGGACGGCTGTCCCGCGTCGTCAAGACCCTGCGCGGCGAGGCGCGACTGACCGAAAGCAACATCCAGGACGCATTGCGTGAAGTGCGCGTTGCCTTGCTGGAGGCTGACGTTGCCCTGCCTGTGGTCCGCGCATTCATTGACCGCGTGCGTGAAAAAGCCGTTGGTCAGGAGGTTATCGGCAGTTTGACCCCGGGACAGGCGCTGGTGGGCGTGGTGCATCGGGAACTGGTCGCGCTGATGGGAGAGCGCAACGAGAGCCTCGATCTGGCGGCGCAACCGCCTGCGGTCATTTTGCTGGCCGGGTTGCAGGGCGCAGGAAAAACCACCACCGCGGGCAAATTGGCGCACTGGCTGCGCACAGAGTTGCGCAAGAAAGTGCTGCTGGCGAGCTGCGACGTCTACCGTCCCGCAGCCATTGAGCAGCTTCGGGTGGTTGCGGGACAGGTAGGCGCGGATTTTCACGACGCTGCCGCGGAGCAGGATCCCGCGGCGATTGCCCGGGGCGCACTTCATAACGCACGCACCCACTTTCACGACGTGCTGATTGTCGATACCGCCGGCCGCCTGGCGATCGATGAAGCCATGATGAAGGAAATCCGGGAGCTGCACGCGGCGGTCAATCCGGTGGAAACCCTGTTCGTGGTTGACGCCATGCAGGGGCAGGATGCCGTCAACGTCGCCAAGGCTTTCGCCGAAGCGCTGCCGCTGACGGGCGTTATTCTGACCAAACTCGATGGCGATGCCCGTGGCGGTGCGGCACTTTCAGTGCGTCATGTCACCGGCAAGCCGGTCAAATTCGCCGGGGTCGGCGAAAAACTTACCGGCCTGGAAGCCTTTCATCCCGATCGCATGGCTTCGCGCATCCTCGGCATGGGCGACGTACTGTCGCTGATAGAGGATGTGCGCAAATCGGTCGATCAGGCGGAAGCTGAAAAACTCGCGCGCAAGGTCAAGAGCGGCAAGGGATTCGACCTCGAGGATTTCAAGCTGCAGGTAACCCAGATGCGCAAGATGGGCGGGATGGGCGCTTTGATGGACAAGTTGCCCGCCCAACTGGCGCAGGCAGCGCAAACGGCACCGCAGATGGATGACAAGGCAATCCGCAGGCTTGAGGGCATTATCAATTCGATGACGCCCGGTGAACGCGCGAAGCCGGAATTGATCAAGGCTTCACGCAAGCGGCGCATAGCCACCGGAGCCGGGGTTACCGTGCAGGAAGTCAATCGCCTGCTAAATCAGTTCGAGCAGGCGCAGAAAATGATGAAGATGGTGGCCAAGGGCGGCATGGCGAAAATGATGCGCTCGATGAAGGGCATGTTTCCTGGCATGCGCTGAGCCCCGGCACGGGCCGGGTGTTTATTTCAGGCTGAATCCCTGGTTGCGGATGTAATTGCCGAAATCTTCGCGCTCGGGTACGGCATATTGCCGCGCCTTGTCTTCCGACCAGCCGTAAAATTCCGCGTGGCCGAATCGGGAAGCATGCCGCTGTTTTGCGTAGGGATGCAGCTGGTGACGTCGCTGGTCGTAGGCATCAATGTGCTCGCACAACTTCGATTCGTCGTAGCGGTCGGTATGGACGGTCACTTCCAGCGGCAGTCTTGCACTGATGTGACCCGGGTTGGCGGGGTAACCGGCACACAGACCCGCGACCGGAAATACCCCTTCCGGAAGGCCGAGTTCACGGCTGTTTTCCGCCGCGGCGTTGCGTATCCCGCTGATCGGGCAGGTGCCCAGTCCGGCGGCCTCTGCGGCACGAATGAAATTCATCATCACGATGCCGGCATCGACAGCGGCATTCATGAAATGGTCGAGATGTTCGTTGACGAACGGCTTGCCGCGCCATTCGCCAATCTGGCGGATGCGTCGGTTGTTGCCGCAGAACACCAGAAAAACCGGCGCATCCTTTATCCACGGCATGTCGGGAAGGGTGGCGGCTATCCGCGCACGTTTGCCGGCATCGGCGACATGGACAATATCGGCCTGCTGCAAATCGCTCTTGCTCGGTGCAGAAAGCGCACAGGCCAGCAGCAGGCGAAGTAACTCCGGGGCCACCGGCGTTGCGGCATAACGACGTACTGAGCGGTGGGTTGCCAGTGCAGCCAGTTCGGCCAGTCCGGGTTGGGAATCGCTGATCGGATAATTCTCGCCGAAACGTGTTTCCAGCGCCGTGGCGAGGGTGTGTGCGGATTCGGCGGCAGTACTCATAAAATATCCTTATAAATCATATAGATGAATCAAAAACCCGGGGGCTGCCAGGCTCCCGGCCCTACTTTACGGGCTGCATGGCTTTGGTTGCGTGTCCCTGAAAAAATGACGTAAAATCCGGCCCTTTCGGCTCTTTCAGTCGACGGGAAATTAGTCATGGTGGTTATACGTTTAGCGCGTGGGGGCGCCAAAAAGCGTCCGTTTTTCAATCTCGTGGTTGCCGACTCGCGGTTTCCGCGTGACGGCCGTTTCATCGAGCGTCTTGGATTCTACAATCCCAAGGCCCCTGAAGGCAGTGAGCGTCTGCGCATCAACCGCGAACGCATTGCATTCTGGAAAGGCAAGGGTGCACTGCTTTCAGACACGGTGACCCGGCTCGTGAAGCAGGCCGGTGAGCAGAAAGCCGCCTGAGCGGCTGGTGGTGATGGGGCGGATTGCCGCCCCTTACGGCATCAAGGGCTGGATCAAGGTTCAACCTTTCACCGATAGTCCGCACGGTCTGTTGCAGTATGCAGCCTGGCAGGTTGGTGGTGAGGGGAATTGGCAGGAAAGGGTCGTGGAGTCTGCCAAACCGCACGGTGTTTCCGTGCTGGCGAAATTCGAGGGCATAGATGGTCGTGAAGCGGCTGCCCTGTTGCGTGGCCAGCGCATAGCGGTTTACCGGGATGTATTTCCTGTTGCGGCGAAGAACGAGTACTACTGGGCAGACCTGATCGGACTGCAGGTAGTAAATGCGGCAGGGGTGTTACTGGGCACGGTTTCGAGGATGTTTGAAACCGGCGCGAACGATGTAATGGTTGTGGATGGTGAACGTGAACGGCTGGTGCCGTTCATCGGGCCGGTGATACGCAAGGTTGATGTTCCCGGCGGCATCATCCAGGTGGACTGGGAAGCGGACTACTGATGCTGCAGTTTGACGTAGTCACGTTGTTCCCGGAAATGTTTGACGCTGTGACGGAGCACGGAGTCACGGGTCGGGCGCGCGAACGCAGGCTTTATCAGTTCGTGGCCTGGAATCCGCGTGATTTTGCAGTGAATGTGCACCGAACAGTGGATGACCGGCCTTATGGAGGCGGTCCCGGCATGGTGATGATGGCCGAGCCGGTTGGCAAGGCATTGCAGGCGGCGCGCCAGCGGCAGTTAAGTGCAGGTGTCGTGCGGCCGCGGATGGTACACCTGACGCCGCAGGGCAGGCCGCTGGATCATGAGGCGGTGGCCGGGTTGGCGAAAGAAGCGGGCGTCGTGCTGTTGTCCGGTCGTTATGAAGGCGTGGACGAGCGGGTGCTGGAGCAGATGTCGGTGGAGGAAATATCCATCGGTGATTATGTTCTGAGCGGCGGTGAACTTGCCGCGATGGTGTTGATGGATTGCGTGGTAAGGCAATTGCCCGGAGCGCTGGGCGATGCGGAGTCGGCAAGCCAGGATTCGTTTGTCGACGGCTTGCTGGACTGTCCGCACTACACGCGTCCCGAGCTGTATGCGGGCAGGACGGTGCCGCCGGTGTTGCTGTCGGGAAACCATGCGGCGATCGAGCGATGGCGGCGCAAGCAGGCACTGGGACGGACATGGCAGCGCCGGCCGGAATTGATTGAACGGCGGACGTTGTCCGCAGAAGACAAGATCCTGCTGGATGAATTCCGGCAGGAATGTGAAACAGGCGGCAACTGAAGTTAACCGCGAACGTCAGCATGACGGACGCACAGGGTCTCAAGGAGTCTGAACATGAATGTCATACAGCAACTGGAACAGGAAGAAATCAAGCGTCTTGGTCGTAAGCTCCCCGAATTCGTTACCGGGGACACCGTGATCGTGAACGTTAATGTCGTCGAGGGTGAGCGCAAGCGCGTCCAGGCATACGAGGGAGTGGTCATTGCCAAGCGCAATCGCGGCATCAATTCCTCGTTCATCGTGCGCAAGGTCTCCTCCGGTGAGGGTGTTGAGCGTACTTTCCAGACCTATTCGCCTTCCATAGCCAGCATCGAGGTCAAGCGTCGCGGCGACGTCGGCCGCGCCAAGCTGTATTACCTGCGCGAACTGTCCGGCAAGGCTGCCCGTATCAAGGAAAAGCTGACCTACAATGCCTCAGTGGGTGCTGAAGCGGAAGTGCTCGAAGCTGAAGAGGCTGCGACTGACAAGTAACGGTTCATCGATGGACAACGGAAAAGGCGGCTGCGGCCGCCTTTTTCTTTTCTGTCGCCGGATTGGGCTTGGGTCTTCGGCCCGCTAAAATGGCTGCATGAAAAACTTTTTGCGCCTTGTGCTCACCATCCAGGTGGCCTGCCTGCTGGCGGCAGAGGTTGCCGCTGCAGGAAATGTAGTGGATGGCTCGGACGCTGTTCGCGAGCTGGTGCGGTCGGGAGCGATCCAACTGGCACTGCGACGTATTGATGCGTTACAGCCCGCGGATTCCGCCGCGCCGGGTTGGGTGGAATGGCAGCGTCTGCGGCTGCAGTTGCTTGCCGATTCGGGCGGGCATGAAGAATTGCTGCGCAGAATTTCCGCTTTCCCCCCGCAACTGAGCCCGGCGTTACGCACGGAGTTTTATCTTCTTGCCGCGCAATCAGCACTCGTGCTCGGTCGCTTTGCGGAGGCGCGCGATCATGCAGGCCGTGCACTGTGGGCGGACGGGATTGATCAGGCCCGGGTGCGTGCGATCCGTCTGCTGGTCATTCGCAGCCATGTGCGCGAAGGCAAGGCGGACGATGCCTATCGCAGCATGCTGCGTTTCCAGCAGGACTATCGTCCACTCGAAAAAACGACGGCGACTTTTTTTGTGGACGGCCTGCTTGATCTGGGTCTGGTCAAGGAGGCGGTCAATTGGTTGGGCCTGCTCGATGAGCGTAGCGCAACGAAGCTGCGCCTGCGCCTGCATACCGGATTGATTCCTCCCAAAGAAGTGATGGCACAGGTCCGCAAGCTGCTTGCGAAGGATATGGACCCTCAGTGGTGGCGCGTGTTGCTGGATGCAGCGCTGCGTCAGCAGGACTCCGCCTCGGTCATCGAAGCGCGGGAACGGTTGTTGAACCATGACGAGGCTGCGGATTCCACTGCTCCCGGGCTCTGGGAAAGCTATATTGATTTCGCGCGACGCAATGCCAATGCCTATCAGTTGCTTTCGGGGGACGACCAGAGCTGGCTCGATTTTGCCTTGCGCCGTCGCAGCGAAACCCCGGTGGTGGCGCGTGCTTATCTGGCCTACCTGGCCCGCGAGTCGGCTGCAGATGCAATGCGCAAGCGTGCGCAGGACGAACTTGCTGCGATGTTTGCGGCGTCGGTTCTCTCGCGCACCGCGCTGCGTATTTTCAGTGCGTGGCCCGGGAGCGCCTCTGTACTGCCGGTAAATGCCCGTCATGTTCTGGGTGACCTGGCACTGAAGCTGGGTGATCATCTGCGTGCCCTGGATTACCTGAACGGGGCGCCTGCTCCTATTGATGTTTCCTTGCTGGCCTGGGATGTACGGCTTGCAGCACTGGCTTTGCGGGCCGGTCGTGGCGGCATTGCCGCGGATATCTCGATGAAACTTGCTGCCGGCAAGCCACAGATCGGACAGCCGGTGCTTCCGGAATGGATTGCGCTGGCACGGCAGTTGGTCGACCATGGCCAGCCCGATGCAGCACTCGCCTTGTTCGAGGGTGCCTTGCCCCAGGCTGGCCCAGCACAGATGCGGGAGCTTTTATCCGGAATTGCGCTAGCCCATGAATCACGCAGTCAACCACTGCTCGCCGCGGACTATCACCTGCGCTCCGCGTCTCTTGCTACCGTGGCTGATGGGGCTGCAGCAGAGTCCCGGCTGCGTGCGGGATTGGCGTTGGTTCGAGCAGGATTACGTGAAGATGCCCGTGTGCAATTTGAATGGCTGCTCAAGAATTCAAAAAATCAGGCGCATATCGAGGCTGCGCGCCGCGAACTGGGGCGTCCCGGTTAGCGGGCCGCGGTTTTCCACAGATCGCTCAGATATTCGTGGTCGGCCGTGTTGATCCAGCTCAGCCGGTATTCCACCGGTGAATCATTGTAGGTATAGGCGATACGACGGATATGCAGTGCCGGCTGGTTGCCGCGCATTCCGAGTATTTGAGCCACATCGGCAGGTGGATGGGCCGCTGAAAGCCGCTCGTTGATGCGCACTACGTTGACGCCGTAACGAGCCTGATAGAGACCGTAGATGGTTCCTTCCCGGTTGCGGAAGGTGTTTTCATCGATGCGATTGAAACGTTCCGTGGATACCGTGATGTCGTCCAGCACCACCGGCTTGTCAGCCAGCCGGAGCAGGTTGCGCACCCTTGCCATGCGTGATCCGCGCGGCACGCCCAGATGCATTTCGTCAGCGGTATCAGCTCGTTCGCGCCGGAACGAAAGCAGTTCGGACACCGGAAACTCCCTGCGTCCGTCTTTTCCGGCGACGTGAAAGAAGTAGAACAGTGTGCGGTCTTCGGTGTGCGTCGCAACAAAGGTCCCGCGCCCCTGCTGTCGAACCAGGATGCGTCCAGCTACGAGTTCGTCAATGGCCCGCCGTATCGTCCCGATCGAAACGCCGAATTCGGAGGCCAGCCGGGACTCGCTGGGGATGGCCTCTCCGGGCTTCCACTGGCCTTCGGCAAGCGCCCGGGTAATGCGCCAGTGCACATCGCGGTAGAGTGGAACCGGGGTGAGATTGCCGGGAGGGGGTTGTTCAACCATCGGGGTGTCAACTGAACGGGAGCGCGGCAGTCTAGCATGTCATTCATGGATTCATATAGGTCATCTAGTTGACTGGGCGGAAAGGGGCCGCGTAGCATCAGGACCCCGGTTTTTGCATTGTTCCGGGCGCAGCCGCGCCCGGGTTCCAGGTTCACACCAAGGAGGCACCATGATTCACCTGTTGGTTCATGACAAGAAAGACACGGTCGGCGTGGCCGTCATCGAAGGCATCAAGGCCGGCCAGGAAATGGTCGGCTGGGTCATGGAGGATGACTCCACGATCAAGGTCAAGGCGATCAACGACATTCCCATCGGCCACAAGGCCGCGCTGCGCGAGATCAAGAAGGGCGACACCATCATCAAGTACGGCTTTGACATCGGCAAGGCGGTCGCTGACATCAAGGTGGGCGAGCATGCCCACGTCCACAACATCAAGACCAAGCGCTGGTAAGCAGCGGCTGGCAGACAACGGCGGGCCAGTTACGTCGCCCCGAACGAACATATCCGGAGATCAAAATGGTCAACAGCAAAACCACATTCATGGGCTATCGCCGCGAGAACGGCCGCGTCGGTGTCCGCAACCACGTCATCATCCTGCCGGTGGACGACCTGTCGAACGCGGCGGCCGAAGCCGTCGCCAACAACGTCAAGGGCGCGATCGCCATTCCCCATCCCTACGGCCGGCTGCAGTTCGGCGCCGACCTTGACCTGCACTTCCGCACCATCATTGGCGCCGGCGCCAATCCCAACGTCGCCGCAGTGGTGGTGATCTGCATCGAGGAAGGCTGGGCGAAAAAGGTGGTCGACGGCATAGCCAAGACCGGCAAGCCGGTCACCGGCTTCGGCATCGAACTGCACGGCGATCATGACACCATCATGCGCGCTTCCAAGGTTGCCAAGGAATACGTGCAATGGGCGTCGGAACTGCAACGCACCGAGTGCCCGATCAGCGACCTGTGGGTATCCACCAAGTGCGGCGAGTCCGACACGACCTCGGGCTGCGGTTCGAACCCCACCGTGGGCAGCGCGTTCGACAAGCTCGAACCGCTGGGCGTGACCATGTGTTTCGGTGAGACCACCGAGATCACCGGCGGCGAGAACATCGTGGCCGACCGCTGCGCGACGCCTGAAGTGCGCAAGGAATTCATGCGCATGTTCGACCGTTACCAGGAGATTGTCGAGAAGCACAAGACCAGCGACCTCTCCGACTCGCAGCCGACCAAGGGCAACATTGCCGGCGGCCTGACCACGATCGAGGAAAAGGCGCTCGGCAACATCCAGAAAATCGGCAAGAAGTGCAAGGTCATCGGTGTGCTCGACAAGGCCGAGGAACCGACCAAGCCCGGACTGTGGTTCATGGATTCGTCCTCCGCCGCCGCGGAAATGGTCACGCTGTGCGCAGCCTCCGGTTACGTGGTGCACCTGTTCCCCACAGGCCAGGGCAACGTCATCGGCAATCCGATTGTTCCGGTGGTCAAGCTCACCGCCAATCCCCGCACTGTGCGCACGATGAGTGAGCACGTCGATTACGACTGCTCCGGACTGCTGCAGCGGGAAAAGAACCTCGACCAGACCGGCGACGAGCTGATCGAAGTCATGCTGCGCACCTGCAACGGCCGGTTGACTGCGGCTGAAGCTCTGGGGCATCGCGAGTTTGTGCTGACCCGTTTGTACGAAAGCGCCTGATCAGGCCGCTGAAAAACCTGCTACGCGGCGCGGGGACTGCGCCGCGCAGCAGGTCAAGGCAATGACCAGAACTCGTTTCAGAAATCAACCGAGCGCAGCCGGAACAAGAAGGCGGCGAGGCTGCTACGAGACATTACCGAGTAGTAAGGCGAGGAGCAATGTAGCCGCCGACGCAGTGCCGGCAAGCACAGGCGATTTATGAAATGAGTTCTCTTCGCGGCGCAGATATTCTGGCGCGTTCACTGGCTGCAGCCGGACTGCGCCGGATTTTTTCCCTATCCGGCAATCACATCATGCCGGTCTATGACGCGGCGATCGAAGCGAAGCTGGCGATCACCCATGTCCGTTACGAGGGCGCTGCGGTGCACATGGCCGATGCCTGGGCGCGGCTCACTGGTGAACCGGGCATCGCCATGCTGACCGGCGGGCCGGGGCATGCCAACGGCATCGGTGCGCTCTACACTGCGCTGGCCTCCGAATCGCCGATCGTGCTGTTGTCGGGGCATGCGCCGCTGATTGAACTGGGCAGCGGTTCTTTCCAGGAAATGCGCCAAGCCGACATCGCCGCCCCGGTGGTGAAGGCCTCGTGGACCGCGGCCAGTGCCGAAACACTGGGCGATGACATTGCGAAGGCCTGCCGGGTTGCGCGATCGGGGCGGCCGGGGCCAGTGCACCTGAGCCTGCCCTTCGATGTGCTCGAGGCCAAGGTGGCGGATGGCAAAAAGCGATTGGCGCCTGCCGCCGGTTTTGCGGCGGAAGAAAATCCTCCCGATGCGAGAACGGTGACGGCGCTGCTGTCCCTGATCAAATCCGCGGCGCGGCCGCTGATCCTGCTTGGTCCGGTGATGGCGCACGCACCGGTTGCCGGTCTCATCAAACGATTGGCTGATGCCACGGGGGTGCCGGCGCTGTGCATTGAAAGCCCGCGCGGCGTCAACGATCCTGCGCTGGGTGCTTTCGCAGGCGTCCTCGCGCGAGCCGACCTGGTGGTGCTGATCGGCAAACAGCCCGATTTCACGCTGCGTTTCGGCAAAGCGCCTGCGCTCGCGGCCGGTTGCCGGTTCGCGGTTATCGATCCCGAGGCCGATGCGCTGCAGCGTGCTGTAAAAAATCTCGGGTCATCGCGAGTGGAGTTGTCTGCTCAGGCGGACAGCGTGGCCACGGTGCGCGCGGTGATCGCTGCGGCAAAACCGCATGCGGTCAAAGAATGGCGGCAGGCAGTGACGGATGCTGTCGCCTTCCGTCCCGCGGCGTGGCGTGACATCGACAGCGGCGAGGGGCCGGTGCATCCCGTTGAACTGGGCCGTGCGGTGCGGAACGTGCTCAATGCGTCGGCGGATGCGGTATTCGTCGCTGACGGCGGCGAAATCGGCCAGTGGGCGCAGGCCTGCATCCAGGCGCCGGCGCGCTTGATCAACGGCGTCGGTGGTTCGATCGGCAGCGGCGTACCTTTTGCCTTTGCCGCGCGGATGGCGCGGCCGAAGTCACCGGTGGTGGCGGTGATGGGCGACGGCGCCTTCGGCTTTCATTTGATGGAGTTCGATACCGCGGTGCGCGAAGGCGTGCCGATGGTCGTGGTCGTCGGCAACGATTCCTGCTGGAATGCCGAACACCAGATTCAGCTGCGGACTTATGGCAAGGACCGCGCCCATGGCTGCGAGCTGCGCGGCGGTACGCGCTATGATCTCGCAGTGGCGGCGCTGGGCGGACACGGTGAGCTGGTGACGCGCGCCGCTGATCTGCAGCCGGCGCTGGCGCGAGCAGTTGCCAGCGGCAAACCGGCGTGCATCAACGTGATGATCCAGCGCCTGGCAGCGCCGACCGTGACCACCGGCGCGACCGCCGCCGCACACTAGGAACCGACGAATGGAAACATTGCAGGTCAGAATCTGGCGCGGTACAGAGGAGGGCGGTTTCCAGGATTTCGAAGTGCCGCGGCAGGAAAGCCAGACCGTTCTCGACGTGGTGACCTACGTGCAGCGCAAGTGCGATCCGACGCTGGCTTACCGCTTCGCCTGCCGCGTCGGCGTATGCGGATCCTGCGCGATGACCGTCAACGGCGTGTCGCGCTGGACCTGCCGTACCCATGTCGACAAGGTTGCCGAGGACAACCGGGTGGAGATTGCGCCGCTGCGCAACCTGCCGGTGATCAAGGACCTGGTCACCGACATGCGCGAATTCTTCGACAAGTGGGCGAAGGCACGCGGTCGTTTCACCGGCAGCGCCACGCGCAAGGAAGCGTTCGCGAAAGTCTCTCCCGAATCGAAGGAGCGCAAGCGCATCGAGGCCGGCATCGAATGCATAGGGTGCGGCGTCTGCTACAGCGCCTGCGACGTCGTCACCTGGAACAAGGATTATCTCGGCCCGGCGGCGCTGAACCGCGCGTGGACGCTGATCAACGACGTACGCGATACCGCGCGCACCGAGCGGCTGGCGGCAGTGGCTGGGGACGCCGGCTGCCACGCCTGCCATACCCACCTCAACTGCACCGAACGCTGCCCGAAGAGCCTGTCGCCAACCGCCGGCATTGCCGGCCTGAAGCGCGCCGTCCTTGCTGCTACGCTCTCCGGCGAAATATAAAAAATGAATAAAAAAATACACTTATATCATTTTTTCGGCGTGAGGTGGCGGACGTGAGCCGGCGCAGCGAAGTCCTGCTGTGGGGCGCGCAGCGCGTCAGCGCGATGGTGCTGGCACTGTGCGTTGCAGTACACCTGCTGACGATGATTTACGCGGTACGCAGCGGCCTTTCCGCTGCGGAAATACTCGGCCGCACCCAGGGCAATGTTGGCTGGCTCCTGTTCTACACCGTGTTCGTGCTTGCGGTGGCGGTACATGCACCAATCGGCCTGCGCACCATCATCGGCGAAACGACCAATGCGCGCGGCCGCGGTGTCGATATGCTTGTCGCCGTGATTGGCATCGCCCTGGCTGCCTGGGGGATGCGTGCGGTGATCGGTGTGTTCGGCGGAGGTGCGGCGTGAAGAACGATTTCCGCTCGCGTAATCATCCGGCGTACTGGGCATTTCTGGTGCACCGGTTTTCCGGCTTGCTGCTGGCGCTGTTCCTGCCGCTGCATTTCTGGGCGCTGGGTCAGGCCCTGCACGGCGCCGCAGCGCTCGACGGATTCCTGCGCTGGACCGAGCATCCGCTGGTGAAAATGGCAGAAACCGGCCTGGTGCTGCTGCTCGCCGCACACCTCGCCGGCGGACTGCGCCTGCTCGCACTCGAATTCCTCGAATGGCGGGAATGGCAGAAATCCCTGCTCGCTGCCGCAGCCGGCGCATCGCTGGTCGCGGCCCTTGCATTCATGCTCAACCTGGCCTGATCGCGCAAGGAAAACAGCCGTGAACAAGAACAAGCCGAACATCCTGGTGATCCTGGTCGACGACCTGCGCTTCGACGAATTCGGCGCCGGCGGCCATCCCTACTTGAAGACACCGCACATCGACCGCATCGCTCATGAAGGCGCGCTGTTCGAGCGAGCATTCCACACCACGCCGATCTGCTCGCCCAACCGCGCATCGATCCTGACCGGCCAGTATGCCAGCCGCCACGGCATCATCGACAACGTGGCCCGCGACCTCGCCAGCCATCGCCTGCCCAATTACCACCTCGAACTGCAGCGTCTGGGCTACGAGACTGCGCACATCGGCAAATGGCACATGGGCAATGATGGCAAGCCGCGTCCGGGCTATGACTTCTGGGTGGCCTACGACGGCCACGGCAACCTCTACGATCCGAAGCTGAACGAAAACGGCACCTACGTGCAGCACAAAGGCTATGTCACCGACATCATGAACACGATGGCGACCGACTGGATCCGAAAACAGGGGAACAGGAAGAACAAGAAACCGTGGTCGTTGTGGTTCGCGCACAAGGCAGTGCACCCCGATGCGGAGCAGGCAGCCGACGGTTCGTTCAGGATGGATGGCTACCGCCCCGCCAAGCGGCACGAGAACCTCTACAAGGGCTGCGTGTTCCCGAAGAAGCCGAACATGCAGAAACCCGCCGAGTTTCTCAAGCACAAGCCGGCGTGGGCTGAGGCCGTGGCCTTGCGCAAGACACCTGCCTCGAAGGTGATGCACGACGCAATTCATTCCGGCAAGCAGGAGGAAATCCGCCTGCGCGCGGCGATGATGGCGGCGGTGGACGAGGGCGTGGGCATGATCCTGCAGGCGCTCGAGGAAACCGGAGAACTCGACAACACGATGATCCTGTTCCTCGGCGACAACGGTTACTTTTTCGGCGAGCATGGCATCGGCCCGGAACGGCGTTTCGCCTACGAAGAGGGCATCCGCTCTCCGCTGACCATCCGCTATCCGAAGCTGGTCAAGGCCGGCACGAGACTGAAGGACCTGGTGATCCTGCAGGACCTGGCGCCGACGCTGATCGAGCTGGCCGGCGGCAGGCCCGGCGTGCATGTGCAGGGGCGTTCCCTGCTGCCGTTGCTGCAGGGCAAGCGGCCGCGCTGGCGCAAATCGCTGTTCGTCGAGTACTGGGCCGAGAATGCCTACCCCTGGCTGGTCAACATGACCTACAAGGCCGTGCGCACCGACCGCTACAAATACATTCACTGGGTCAATCGTGCGCGCAACGGCGAACTGGACGAACTGTATGACCTGGAGAAGGATCCCTACGAAATGAACAATGTCGCGAAGAAACCCGCTTACCGCGGGATTCGTCAAAAAATGAGCCGGGAGTTGCGCAAACTTACAGCGGATGCTTTGGGTTTATAGAAAGTTGATACGCCACGGGCCAGAGAGTATCTTGGGCCGGGAATTCTTTACCGGTTATCGAATTTTAATGAGGAGAAAAAAATGCAACGAACCAGACAATTTTTGATTGCGGTGGCCTTGTGTGTTCCTGTTGCCGTTGCGGCGCAGGGTTATCCCAGCAAGCCAGTTCGTATCATCGTTCCCTTTTCGGCAGGTGGTGCGACTGACATCGTGACCCGCGTGGTGTCGCAGAAACTCACCGAAATCTGGGGGCAGTCCATCGTTGTCGACAACCGTGCGGGTGCCGGTGGCAATATTGGGGCTGATCTTGCGGCCAAGGCCCCGGCTGACGGTTACACCGTGTTCATGACATCGGGCTCCATCGTCACCGCCAACCAGCACATGTATCGAAAGCTCTCCTACAACGCCGAAAAAGATCTGGTTCCGGTGACCAATGTCGCCAGCGGGCCGCAGGCCATCGTGGTCAATCCCGGATTCGCGGCCAAGACGGTCAAGGACCTGATCGACATGGCCAAGACCAAACCCGGCAGCGTGACCTTCGGTTCGGCGGGGATCGGTACACAGACCCACCTTGCCGGCGAAAATTTCATCGCGACTGCGGGACTGAATGTCACGCACATTCCCTACAAGGGCGAAGCTCCGGCGATCAGCGACTTGCTTGGCGGACAAATCCAGTTCGTGACACCCAACCTGTCAGCGGCCATTGCGCATGTCCGCGCCAAGCGCCTGCGCGCGCTGGGCGTGACCAGTCCCCAGCGTTCGAAGCAGTTGCCCGAGGTGCCTGCTGTCGCCGAAACACTGCCTGGTTTTGAAAACCTGGGCTGGTTCGGTTTCATGGTACCGACCGGCACTCCGAAAGCGGTGGTTGCCAAGATCCATGCTGATACGGTTGCCGCGCTCAAGGATCCCGCAATCAACAAGCGGTTCGAAGATCTGGGCATGGTGCCCGTCGGCAACTCCTCCGCGGATTTCGCCAAGGCGATCAAGGCGGAAAGCGCGAATTGGGCCAAGGTCATCAAGGCGCGTAATCTGCAGGTGAACTGACCACAATGCCGTAGGGGGCGTGGCACAGCGCCCGGCCCCCTGCGGGTTTTCAACACCGGAAGGTCATTTCGTGAAGGTAGATACCCGTCAAGTCGAAGAGGCGTGCAAGGAGCTTTACATCCGCGCGCTGAAAATGCTGCCACCCGACATCAAGCAGGGTTTCCAGAAGCTCGACAACTGTGAAACCAATGCCACGGGCAAGGCGATACTCGGCACGATGATCCGCAACATCACCGTCGCCGAAGATACCAACAACCTGTTGTGCCAGGACACCGGCATACCGATCTACAACGTCGCCATCGGCACCAACGTGGCCATAGACGGCTATCAGCTGAAACAGGCGATCATCAACGGCTGCGCCCGCGCGACCAAGGAGCATCCGCTGCGTTCTTCGGTGGTGCATCCTACGACGCGCAAGAATGAGCACACTTCCTGCGGACGCCAGGTGCCGGTGATCAACATTGATTTCGTGCCCGAAGCCGAAACCCTGGCGATCGAGATGATTCCCAAGGGCTCGGGTTCTGAAAACAACTCCTGGCTGAAAATGGCCATACCCGCCGAAGGCATCGACGCCATCAAGACCTTCGTCGTCGACTGCGTGCTTGAGGCCGGCGGCAAGAGCTGTCCGCCGGTAATCGTCGGCGTTGGCGTCGGCGGCACCGCCGACCTCTGCGTGCACCTGTCGAAAGTTGCGGCGACGCGGCCGCTGGGAAGCGTCTGTGCCGACCCCGAAGGCGCGAAGCTTGAGGCTGAGCTGAGCAAGGTGGTGAACAAGCTGGGGGTGGGTGCACAGGGGCTGGGGGGTGATTCCACCGCGTTCGCGGTGCATGTCGAAACCGCGGCAACCCACATCACGATGAATCCGGTGGCGGTCAACATGCAATGCCATTCTGCGCGGCGCGCACGTGCGACGTTCACACCGGCCGGACTCAGCTACGGATACTGACATGGCCCATTACGATCTGCACATGCCGGTGACTGAAGAACAGGTGCGCAAGCTGCGCATCAACGACACGGTCACGCTGCACGACACGCTGTACGGTATCCGCGATGCCACCCAGATTCACATGTTCGATCATGGTCGCAAAACCCGCTTTGACCTCAAGGGGCACGCAGTCATCCACACTGCGCCCAACGTCAAGTGGGTCGGCGAAACCGAAGCCCACCCTTCCGGCTATGCACCGATCTGCATAGGTACTACCACCAGCGCGCGCATGGAACGCTTCACGCGACCGCTGATGGAGCAGTACGGCGTGCGCATCATCATCGGCAAAGGCGGTCTGTTCGCCTCCTCGGCCAAGGCGTTCAGTGATCTCGGCGGGGTCTACCTCGCGATCATTGGCGGCACTGCAGCGCTGGAAACCACCTGGATCGAACAGATAGAAGAAGTCGATCTCGATGACCTCAATCCGGAATCACTGTGGAAATTCCGCATCAGGGGATTCGGTCCGCTGCTGGTAGCGATGGATGCGCACGGCGGCAGCCTCTATACCGCGGTCAATGCAGCCGCAAAGGACAAACGCGCCGGGGTGCTTGCCGCACTCGGTGTCAAAAGCTAGCGATCCATGAAAACCGTCAAGACCGATATTCTGATCCTCGGGTCAGGCGGCGCGGGGCTGTTCGCCGCACTGCATGCCCACCAGCACAACCCTGAACTGTCGATCACCGTCGCGGTGAAAGGCCTGCTGGGCAAATCCGGCTGCACACGCATGGTGCAGGGCGGATACAACGTCGCACTGGCCGCCGGCGATTCGGTCGAACGCCATTTCATGGATACGATCGAGGGCGGAAAATGGCTGCCTGACCAGGACCTGGCGTGGACGCTGGTGGAAACAGCCGTCGAGCGCATTCACGAACTCGAAAACGAACTCGGCTGCTTTTTCGATCGCAACCCCGACGGCACGATCCACCAGAAGGCTTTTGCCGGCCAGACTTTCGACCGCACCGTGCACAAGGGCGACCTTACCGGCATCGAGATCATCAACCGCCTTGCCGAGCAAGTATGGGCGCGCGGCATACACCGACTCGAAGAGCATCGCGCCGTCGAACTCATCAGGAACAAAGCGGGAGACGCGATCTCCGGCGTGCTGATGATCGACATGCGCAACGGTGAATTCGTGTTCGTGCAGGCACAGGCCGTGCTGCTGGCCACCGGCGGCGGTCCTACGATGTACAAGTTTCATACGCCCTCCGGCGACAAGAGCTGTGACGGCATGGCAATGGCGCTGCGCGGCGGGCTCACGCTGCGCGACATGGAAATGGTGCAGTTCCATCCGACCGGTCTGATTGCCGGAGCTGACACCCGTATCACCGGCACCATCATCGAGGAGGGGCTGCGCGGCGCCGGCGGTTATCTGCTGAACGGCGCCGGCGAACGCTTCATGCACAATTACGATCCGCGCAACGAGCGTGCCACGCGCGACATCGTCAGCCGCGGCATGTACGAGGAAATGCGCGCCGGCCGCGTCAACCGGCACGGCGGGCTGTACATCACCATGAAGCACCTTGATCCGGTCATGGTGCGCAAGGAATTCAAGGGCATGGTCGAACGTTGCGCCGATTGTGGTTTTGACCTGGTCGGAGGGCTGGTCGACGTGGTGCCTACCGCGCACTACATGATGGGCGGCGTGGCGTTCAAGACCGACTGCACTACTGATCTGCCCGGCCTGTTCGTCGCTGGCGAAGATTCGGGGGGCGTGCACGGCGCAAACCGCCTCGGCGGCAACGGCGTTGCCAACTCGACGGTGTTCGGCGGCATTGCCGGCGACGTGATGCCGGGTTGGGTCAAGGCTCACGGCGAATACCGTGCGCCGGACGAGGAGGCCATGGCCGAAGCAGTGGCGCGTTGCCGTGCGCCTCTTGCGCGCAAGGGCGGTGATCTCAATGCAATCCGCGAACGCCTCTACAACGTCATGTGGGACGATGTCGGCATCGTGCGCGATGCGGCGTCATTGACACGGGCCTCCGGCCTGCTCGACGAGTTGGAGGCGCAGCTCGATGCCACCGGCGTCGATGGAACCAATCTCGCTTTCAACCTGACATGGCATGACTGGCTCAACCTGAAGAACCTGCTGCTGGTTTCGAAGTCGATCCGCTTTGCCGCGATGGCGCGCGAGGATTCCCGCGGCGCGCACTACCGATCCGATTTTCCCGAGGTGCGTGACCTGGAGAATTCGCGTTATACCTGCGTCAGCTGGCGCGAGGGACGCTTTGCCAGCGATACCCGCCCGGTGCACTTTACCCGCGTCAAGCCCGGGCAATCGCTGCTGGTTACGGCCTGAGACCGCATCCCGGAATCAGACATTGCTGTTTGATTTTTCCTGTTACGCAGGTGAAACTGCAGCGATATCCGAATACAACGAAGAGGGGGTACCATGTCAAATTGCAGGATCAGTGACATTCGCAATCTGGTGACCTTGGTGTTGATAAGCGGCTTTGCACTGGTGCCCCTGGGCGACGCTGTTGCGCAGAATTATCCGACCAGGCCGGTGCGCATGCTGCTGCCGTTCCCGCCGGGCGGTGGCAGCGACACCATTGCACGCATCGTCGGCCAGAAGTTCGCCGACGGGCTGGGGCAGCAGGTCATCATTGACAATCGGGCCGGCGCCAGCGGCAACATCGCTGCCGATATCGTGGCCAAGGCCCCGGCCGACGGTTACACCGTCCTCTTCGGCAATTCCTCGCTGGCGATCAGCCCGGCGGTGTTCAGCAAGATGACCTACAGCCCGAGCCGCGATCTGGTGCCGATTTCGATGGCTTCGCAATATCCTTTCTCGCTGGTGGTGCACCCGTCGCTGCCGGTGAAGACGGTGAAGGAGTTTGTCGCACTCGCCAAGGCCAAGCCGAACGCGCTGGACTATGCCTCCTCCGGCGCCGGGACCATGGCGCACATGTCAATGGAGCTGCTGCGGATCAAAACGGGTGTGCGCATCACCCACCTGCCGTACAAGGGCGCTGCGCCACAGTCGGTGGCGCTGCTGACCGGTGAAGCACAGGCGGCATTCATCGTGCTGCCGGTGGCTGCGCGTTATTTCAAGGATGGCAAGCTGCGCGGACTCGGCGTGGCGGCTGAGAAACGTTCCGCGCTCGCTCCGGAAGTGCCGACGATGATCGAAGCCGGCGTGCCCGGACACATGGCCATCCAGTGGAATGGCCTGCTGGCGCCGAGCAAGACCCCCCAGCCCGTGCTGGACAGGCTCTACCAGTCCTGGGTCGCTGCGGTGAAGTCACCGGACGTATCGAAACGCATCATTGCCTCGGGCGCCGAACCGAGTGGCAACTCCCCAGCGGAATTTGCCGCTTTCATGAAGGTGGAAACGGAAAAGTGGGCCGAAGTTGCGAAAGCGTCCGGCACCAAGCTCGACTGATCACGGGAACGCGGACGCATGCCGAGACATACACTTGCTGAACTCACTGATCTGGCTGCGCGTGCCCTGAAGCGCGCCGGCGCGTCGAAGGCGATGGCGACTGTGACCGCACAGGCGCTGGTGGCTGCCGAAGCGGAGGGTCTTTCCGGACATGGCCTGTCTCGCGTGGCCCTGTATGCGCAGCACTTGCGCGCAGGCCGTGCCGATGGCAAGGCCAAGCCGAAGATCATCCGCAAGTCGGGAGCCACCTGCCTGATCGACGCCAGTGGCGGCCTGGCTTTTCCCGCTGCGGCACTGGCGGCTGCTGAAGCGATCAAGCGCGCCCGCCGTGCCGGCGTAGCTTTCGTCGGAGTGACCAATAGCCATCATTTCGGCGCTGCTGCGTACCATCTCGCGCCGATCGCTGAGGCGGGCATGGTCGGTCTCGCTTTCACCAATTCTCCCGCGGCGATCAATGCCTGGGGCGGGAAACAAGCATTTTTCGGTACCAACCCGGTTGCCGCGATCTTTCCGCGCAAGGCGGCAGCTCCGGTAGTCATTGACCTGTCGTTGACCGAGGTGACACGCGGCAAGATCATGTTGATGGCAAAGGAAGGCAAGCCGATTCCCCTGGGCTGGGCCGTGGATCGGGACGGCCATCCGACGACGAATGCACAGGCGGCGCTGACCGGCAGCCTGACCGCGATCGGCGGCGTCAAGGGAACGGCGCTGGCGCTGATGGTCGAGGCATTGTGCGTGTCACTGACCGGTGCGGCACTGAGCCGCGAAAACGACTCCTATTTCGAGCCCGGCAACAAGCCGCGCATCGGCCATGCGATCCTCGCCATTGATCCCGCGGCGCTGGCGGGCACAGACACCTACCACGAGCGCATGGAAGACATGATCGCCGGGATGCTGGTCGATGAGGAAGTGCGCCTTCCGGGCGCGCGGCGGCAGCTGGCGATGACACGTGCCCAGTCCGAAGGTCTGGAGATTACGGACGGGCTGCACCAGGAACTCCGCAAACTGGCGGGCCGTACACGGTCCTGACAGCGGACTGACCGTGGTTTCAGCCCGGTGACCGTAGGGACGACGGGATCAGGCCACGCCTTCGACTATGCGCAGGTCACGCTCGACGGCGTTCCCGGCCAGCTCTTTCAGTACCGCCTGGTATTCGGCGGAGTCATGGGTGGCGCGCGCCTTCGCCAGGCTTTCGAATTCGATGACAACCACGCGCTGCATGAGTCCAGCCTCGTGCGCTTCGGCGGCCATGCCGCGCACCAGGAAGCGCCCGCCCTGGGCCTGGACGACGCCGGGTGCCCGTTCGGCGTAGCGCTTGAATGCTGCCTCGTTGCTGATCTTGCGGTAAGTGACGACCCAGTATCCTTTGGCCATATTGTGATTACTCCCAGCTAAAGTCAGTTGATGAAACTGCGCATGCAACGCGCACCCCAGCCGCTTTTTCCGGGCGGCCCCCCGGTCATAGGACTAATGCAGGGGATTATGGTGGATCGCTGAAAGTGGCGTCCAGTGTTTACCCGGATGACAGGATGGTTCAGGGTATTGAAGGGGCTTGTGATCCTCTTGCGCGTCGCAGCACGAACGTTTGAGCATGATCTGGTCAGTGAAACGTTTGATTCTGGGATAATTGGATTACAGGAGGTTTTATGGGCATCACCATCTATCCCGTCACACCGGAATTTGCTGCTGAAATCGGCGATGTTGATTTGTCAAAGCCGTTGGCCGCTGACGATTTGTCTGCCATCAAGGCTGCATTCTGGAAATATTCAGTCCTGGTTTTTCCACAGCAGACCCTGACGACTGATCAGCAACTGGAGTTTTCTTCTCACTTCGGACCGATCGAACGGGAGCGTACGCTGGATCCGAAAGCGACCCCGACTCGTTATACCGGGGCGTTTGCCGACATTTCGAACCTGACTGCTGACGGCAAGATCTGGGGCGAGAGCAGCCGCCAGCGCATGTACAAGGCTGGAAACCGGTTATGGCATACCGACAGTTCGTTCAAGCGGCTGCCCAGCATCTGTTCGCTGCTCTATTCGGAAAAAATCGCTCCGATCGGCGGACATACCGAATTTGCCGACCAGCGGGCAGCCTACGATGCACTGCCCGAAGCAATGAAGAAAAAACTGCACGGCCTGGTTGCAGAGCACTGTATCGCGACCTCCAGACGGCGCAACGGATTTACGGAATTCACTGAAGAAGAACAGATGCGCCTGCCGCCGGTGCCGCAGATGCTGGTGCGTACCATCCCGGAAAACGGGCGCAAGTCGCTGTTTGTCGCCTCACACGCAGGCCGCATCTGGGGCATGCCCGATGCCGAAGGGCGCGCACTGATTGACGAATTGATTGCGCATGTCACTCAGCTCCAGTTCGTCTATACCCATCGCTGGCGCCCCCACGAACTGATCATGTGGGACAACCGCTGCACGATGCACCGCGGCACTGAATTCGATGACCTGCGCTGGGTGCGCGACATGCGGCGGGTGACCGTCAGCGATGTTGCGAACTCCTGTGAACAGGAAGGTGTGCCGGTTCCCGCCTGAACCTCAAAAAAACACCCCGCCGCAGCGGGGTGTTTTTATTTTGCCGGAAGCCAATCAGGTTTCTTCGCAGAACTTGGTGACTGCTACCGGTTGCCTGGCGTCTTTTCCTTCCCAGAACATCAAACTCTGGTCGATGCCTTTCTGTGACAGGTAGGCCTGGACTGCACGCGCGCGCTGTTCGTCGAGGTCGGTCAGACCCTCCTCGAATTCGGTTTGGTCGGTGTGGCCGGAAATGATCACGGAACTCACCTTGGTGGGGCGCTTGTCGCGACGGGTACCCTTGTTGAGCGTATTAACCAGCTTGTCGAGATCAGCCTTGGCGCCAGCCTTGAGCACAGCCGAACCATAATCAAAAGACTGATCGCCTTGCAGGTCGGCCTTGGTCATTACGCTTTGCGGACGCGCCCGCTTGGCGCCGGGCTTGGTGGGCCGTTCTTTCAGTCCGCCTACTTCAACGGTAACCCGCCGGTTCGGTTGCAGGCAGCTCACCAGTTCCGGGCTGGCAGCGCAGCCTGTGAGCAGTGCTGTCAGCGCAACAGCACAGATGGGCATGAGTTTCATCATCGTTCTCCTCTGGCAGATTATTGATATGTGACGCAAATCGAACTGCGTTAGTTGTGGATTCCAGCCTGTATCCACAACCCCAGTGTAACGCATGTGTGACAAAATCAGCCAAATATTCCGATACGCGCTGCATGGCGCTGTCGAGCCTGAGGGGAATGGGAGACCGGACCTTTATTCCGTGCCAGGGTGAAATCAGCGACCCGGGGTATAGCCGTCGAACGAGCGTGCATCCATCAACCGGTCATGCGACATGTCGGCAATGCCGTTGATGCCGATCATCGCCATGTCGCGATCGATTTCGTCGCGCAGCAGACGAATGGCGTGACGCACGCCGGTCTCTCCGGCAACCGCGGCGGCATAGAGCATTGGTCTTCCCACAAAAACAAACCGCGCTCCCAGAGCCAGCGCTTTCATCACGTCAGTGCCGCGCCTGATGCCGCTGTCGAGCATTACGGTCATATCACCTGCGACATCGGCGATGCCAGGAAGTACCCGCAGTGGCGAGGTGGCGGAATCGAGCTGGCGTCCGCCATGGTTGGACACGATGATGCCGTCAACACCATGTTCACGGGCAATGCGTGCATCTTCCCGCGCAAGGATGCCCTTGATGACAAACTTCCCCTTCCACAGTTGGCGCATCAGCTTCACGTGTTCCCAGTTCAGGTGGTCGCGCTGGTTTCTCCAGCGCACCGCGGTACGCGATACCAGCGGTGTGCGCAGTCCCATGTTTTCGAAGTGCGGCATGCCCTGGGTGAAGTAAGTGCGCAGCGCGGTACCCAACAGCCAGCGCGGGCGCAGCATGCAATTCCATGCCAGGCGCAAATTTGGACGCAGCGGCGAATCGTAGCCGTTGCGGACATTGTTCTCGCGGTTGGCCCCCACCGGGATATCCACGGTCAATACCAGCGTTTCATATCCCGCACGTGCAACGCGTTCGACCAGTTCGACGATCGCCTTGTTGTCACCCGGCAGGTAGGCCTGGAACCAGGTATGACGGCCTCCGGCCTCACGCACCTTCTCCAGGGGTGTCAGGGATGCCCCGCTGAGTATCATCGGCACATTGCTTCCCGCTGCGGCACGTGCCAATGCCAGGTCGCCCTGGTAGGCGGCAAGGGATGTGCCTCCCATGGGGGCAATTCCGAACGGTGAGTCGTAGTTTTGCCCGAACAGTTCTGTTTTCTGGCTGCGGGCCGAAACATTGACAAGCATTCGCGGGACCAGCGCCAGATCGTCGAACACGCTCCGGTTCCAGGTCCGGGTCACGTTGCGTTCGACGCCCCCTGATACATAACCGAAAATCGGGCACGGAATGTAGCGACGTGCGGGCTCTTCAAAATCCTCCAGAGCAAGCATCATGCGCAGTGCAGGAGGGGCGCTCGCACTGAGCAGATGCGGGGCTGCGCGGTCGGCTGAGGAGGCGGTGGATGACGAGGAAGAAACGGCGGTTTGATCTGCGGTGGGCATGTCGATACTCGTTCCCTGCGATGAAGAGGGGCAATGATAACGTGATTATCTTCCGCCGTTCCGGAACTGCGACCGGAAAGCGCAGTGTTATTCGGTCAGCGTTTTTCCGCCGTGACCCGGCCCTGGGCATTGACGTACACCCGGTAGCGGTTTTTGTCGCTGCAAGTGACCAGGTGATCACGATTGCCCTGCGTGACAACGTTTACCACCTGCCCGCAGGGCAGTCCCAGTAGCGACAGGGTCGCGGTCAGGTCACGGGCCAGAGCGCTGTTGTCTGCCGCCTGCACGTAAATGCTGAATGAAAGTGCGGCTGCGGATAACAGGATGAAACGATTTACGGTAATTTTCATGATGGATGATCCTTCTGCCAGTCCTGGATATCAGAGCTTCGCAAATCTGGCAGGATCCGTCAGCACCAGCCAGATCGCTTCACGTGAGTTCATGATGGCGGCGGCCAACGGCGGGTCGCCGCTTTTCAGCAGGTCATGCACTTTGGCCAGCAAGTTGTCGTAAGCCTTTCGCAATTGTGACAGGGGAGTCTTGCTGCTGCCCTCATGGCGCGCGCGGAATTGGGTCAGCAGGTCATCGATCTGGTTTTTCAGTGCAAGCTTGGTAAATACGCCGATGGCAGAGGTGTCTTTCAGGCGCTGCTCAAGGACCGTCAATGCCAGTGGCGGCGGGGCGGCTGGTTCCTGCGCGGGCTGAGGTTTCGTGGAGGTTTTTGTTTCAGGTGCTTTTGATTTTGGTGGTGAAACCGGTGCAGCAACCGGTTTCGCGGCAGGTTTGTCAGTCGTTTTTGCCGGAGGTTGTGCGGCGGCGGGGGGATTTACGGCAGGAATTTCCGGTGCCTTTTCCTGCTCCGGAGGAGGCGGCTCAATCGTCTTGATGGGCGCCGAGGGTAAGTTATCGGGTGCGATGACGGTTGCAGAGGCCGGCTGCCGTTGCCCGCCGGGGGTAGTGTCCGGTGGCGCAGCCGCGGGCTTGCCTGGTGCCGCGCAACCGGCAGCCAGCGCTGTCATCAGCAGTGCCAGCTTAGCTGCAAAACGCATGTTTTGACGCCATGAGCAGGTCCTCGGCGGTACTGGGATTCATTTTCGAACGCTAGGGACGGCGTTGGTTCCCGTTTTGATTATCCCTGAAAAGAATCTGCGGCAGGCCAGGGTAAGGCTTTGCGCTGATGGTTCAAGTATCATGATGTCTCACCATCTATCCGAACCCCATGGAACAACGCGATTTTCAGTTGAAGGGCGATCACGTGCGCTTGTGCGATCTGCTCAAGCTGTGCGGGATTGCCGACAGCGGCGGACAGGGCAAGCACCTCGTTGCTGCTGGCGAAGTGACCGTTGATGGTTTACCGGAGAGCCGCAAGACGGCAAAAATCCGTGCCGGTCAGACCGTGGCATGTCGCGGTGTCAGCATTGCCGTTCAGGGCCAAGACCGGAATGGCTGATCCGGAAGCACGCCTGGCAGAGATTGAAATCCAGCTGAGTTTCAGCGAAGACCTGCTTGAGGAACTCAATCGCACGGTTGCCCGCCAGCAGCAGCGGATTGAAGCCCTGGAGCGCCAGTTACACGAGTTGCGGCTGCAGATGCAGCGCAGCCTGCCCCGTGACGAGGCTCCGGGACACGAGGTTCCACCCCACTATTAGGACTGGTTTGGGGGTGTCCGGGCGGGGAGGGCCAAGGGCTTGGGGGTTTTCAGGGTCTTGTCCGCAAGCCGTTGATTATATTGATGGTTGCCTTGCGATTTGAGATAATGCAGGGATGAACGATACCCAAGACCCACAACCTACAGCCCCCACCCAGTCGCCTCGTGCCCGCATGCAGGAATTGCTGGCGATTCCTGACCGCAATCGTACTGATGCCGAATGGGACGAACTCAACGAACTGGAAATCGCGCTGGCTTCCGGCAACCGCCAGGGCGCCCCGGATCCTTCTCGCCAGAACCATCAGCGCCAGAACATGGGCGGAATGAATCGCATGCAGCAACCCGGCGGGCGCCCGCAGAATAAGGGCCCGGGTGGCGGCAAGAAATTTCACAAGCGTTCCAAGCGCCGCGGCGGCGGTGGTGGTGGAGGCGGGCCCCAACAGGGACCGCAATAAATTTTCACCAGGTTCCCCAAGCAACCTGATATTTCCGAGCCGTGCACCGCACGGCTTTTTCATATCCGGAACGCGCCATGACCATGAAGCCCACGGATCTACAGAAGTACAACGCGATGAAACTCGTCAACCGGATGAAAAACGGAGATGGCCCTGGTCGTCCCGGAGGTGCTGCCAGGCCGGTGGATCGTCGCGAACAGCGTCGACTCGATCAGGCGGCAGGCCTGGTTCCGTTCGCGGTCAAATTGAACGAAGAACTGTTGAAGCAGATTCAGGCCCTGGCCGTAGAACGTAAAGCCGGCATCAATGAAATCGTGGCCGAATTGCTCGAGAAGGCCCTGAAGAAGTCGTAGCTGGCTGGCGGCAATCTTCTGGCAGCAGCGTTTTCAGATCGCGTGATGTCCGGCGCCTTCCGGCAGCTCGGCCAGTTCGATCAGGCAATTTTCGGTGGCTGAGCTCGGCCAGTTCGATCAGGCAATTCTCGGTGGCTGAAGGATCCAGGAACGCAATGCGACAACCGGCATGGCCGATCCGCGGCACCTGGTCGAGCAGTGGTATGCCCTTGGCTTTCAGTTCTGCCAGTGCCTCGTCGATGTCTTCGACTTCGAGGCAGATGTGGTTGAGGCCGCCCAGGCCTTCGGCAATCATCTTCGCCTGCTTGCTGTCCGGCGTGATGCCGGCGAGCAGTTCCACCATCGAATCACCCACCGGGTAGAGGGCCAGCCGTCGCGTGGCGTTTTCCTCGACGCCGCCCAGCTTGATGCCGAAACAGCCTTCCCACAGTTTGCGGCTGGCTTCCACATCGCGAACGACGATGCC
>JAYQOT010000002.1:0-2516 GCA_038144955.1 Burkholderiales bacterium
CCATCCGGTGCCTTGCTGACCGAACCGATGACCACGGCCTCTGCACCTCGTGCCCGCCACTGCGCAAAATTGAGCTGCTCCGGCTCATGGGGAACCGGATTGATGCCACCCGGGTCGATGGTGCGAAACAGTCCGCTGCGCGCAAGGTCGGCGGCGACCACCGGCGTGATGCGCTGGGAAAGCCCTTCTTCGGCGCGAAACGGCACAATCGCCACCGGCACCTGGTTGGCACCGGCACCGACGATTTCGATGGTCAGCGATGCCGCAGCACTGCCTGCATAAAGCAGCGCTGCCATCCATGCGGCCAAGAGACGGGTCATCGAGCGCAATATTGTTTCACGAACAGTTTGCATTTTCGTATTTTCTTTTTCGTGATTACTCTTTGGGACGGAATACCAGATTAAGTTCCCGGAACTGCCTCATCAGCGCCGGATCTGGCGGCAATGGCAGCGGCTGCGCCTTGAGAATCGCGCGCTCGACGGCAGCGTCATAGGCAGGGATGCTGTTCGCCGAACGCTTGAGTTTCGCACCCAGAACTTCGCCGCCGGGCAGCATGACCACCTCGAACTCGACCCGCGCATTGTCGCTGACGTTCGGCGGCAGCACGATGAAGCGGCGGACTTTCTCGACAATCCGCCGCTTGTATTCATCAACGATTTTGGCCTGCGCCGCAGCCTGCTGCGCCGCCAGTGCCTCTCGCGCCTTCTGCTGTTCCGCGGCAGCGCGCTTGGCTTCAGCTTCTTCGGCCTGTTTCTGCTTCAGCGCCTCGGCTTCGGCTCGGCGTTTTTTTTCCTCGGCCTCGGCGCGCGCTTTTTCCAGGACTCGCTTTTTCTCTTCCGCCGCAGCCTGCGCTTTCAGCTTGCGCTCCTTCTCCAGCTTCTCCTTCAGCGCGATGTCCGGCTTGACCACGGGCTCCGGTTTCGGCGGCGGCTTGGCTTCAACCTTGGGCGCGGGGGGCGGCGGCACCGGCTTTGCCACCGGAGCCGGGGGCGCTTCCTCCTTGGGCGGCGCCAGCGGCGGCAGATCGCGCCACAGGTCGACGATGGCCGCAGTATCAATCTGTTTCTGCTGCCAGCTCACGCTGAACACCAGCAGCACCAAGAACAGCACGTGCATCGCAAACGCCAGCGCCCCGGCAAGGGCCTGGTCGCGGGACTGGATCGCCGCGGTCGCCATCAGTTGCGCGGTCGCGCCAGCAGGCCGACTTTCTGCACGTTGTTCTGCTGCAGCATGTCCATGACTTCAAGCACCGACTCGTAACGCACGTCCTTGTCGGCGGCGATCACCACCGCCTGCTCGGGGTTGCGTTTCTGCTTCTCGCGCACCGCGGAGAGCAGTTCGTCGCGCGACACCTTGCGTTCCGCGGCACCCTGGTCGCGATCGCGCAGTGACAGCGCTCCATTCTTGTCGATCGCAACCTCCAGCGGCGCCACCGGCGGATTCGAGGTCTTGCCCACCGAAGGCAGTTCGACCTGGCCGGGATTGATCAGCGGCGCGGTGACCATGAAGATCACCAGCAGCACCAGCATCACGTCGATGTAGGGAACGACGTTGATCTGGTTCATCAGGCGGCGGCCGCTGCGTTTTTCGATGAGCACGCCGGACCGCCTAGTTCACCTGCCGCTGCAGGATGTTGGAAAACTCTTCGGTAAAGGAATCGAAGCGGATCGCCAGCCGGTTCACGTCACCCGCAAAGCGGTTGTAGGCCACCACTGCGGGAATCGCTGCAAACAGGCCGATCGCGGTGGCGATCAGCGCTTCGGCAATCCCCGGCGCGACATGGCCCAGCGTCGCCTGGGCGACATTGGCCAGTCCGCGGAACGCATTCATGATGCCCCACACCGTGCCCAGCAGTCCGATGTAGGGGCTGACCGAACCGACCGAAGCCAGGAAGGAGAGTGATGATTCCAGCTTGTCCATTTCACGCTGGTAGGTTGCGCGCATCGCGCGACGGGTGCTGTCCATCAGCGCGCCCACGTCCACGCCGGGCTCGCGGCGGTGCTTGGTGAACTCGCGGAATCCCGCCTCGAAAATGCGCTCCAGGCTTCCTGCAGACTCGCGTGCATTGACGGCGCGCTGGAACAGTTCATTGAGGTCGGCGCCGCTCCAGAACTGGCGCTCGAATTCGGCGGTCTGGGTTTCCGCCCGGCGCAAGGTGAATACCTTGAGGAAAATGTAATACCAGGAAAACAGCGAGGCCAGCATCAGGATGGCCATCACCAGCTGCACCGGCACGCTGGCGCCGGTGATCAGGCTCAGCACCGACATGTCATGGGTAAGTGTTGCGTTCACTTTTCAGTTCCCGTTGTTATGCGCAATTCCTGCGGAATGCGTACCGGCCGGAAAGTGTCAGTGCTCACGCACACCACATCAACCTTCGCCTGCACACGCTCCTCTCCTCCATGCCACACGCTCTGCAGAAAGCGGATGCGGCTGCCGCTGACGTTATCCACTTCCACGCTCACCTGCAAGCTGTCGTTGAACCGCGACGGCTTGAGGAATTCGATCTGCACCGC
>JAYQOT010000002.1:3127-40704 GCA_038144955.1 Burkholderiales bacterium
GCGCGCACCTGTGCGTAATCGCGTACCCGGCGCAGCAGGCGGTTGGAAATGCGCGGCGTGCCGCGCGAACGCCCCGCCACTTCGCGCGCGCCGTCGGCGTCGATGCCGACTTCCAGCAGCCGTGCCGAACGCTCGACGATCCGCGTCAGTTCGTCAGCACTGTAGAACTCCAGCCGCGATACGATGCCGAAGCGGTCGCGCAGCGGGTTGGTCAGCATGCCGGCCTTGGTGGTCGCCCCCACCAGCGTGAACGGCGGCAGATCAAGCTTGACCGAACGCGCCGCCGGCCCTTCGCCGATCATGATGTCGATCTGGAAATCTTCCAGCGCCGGATAAAGTATCTCCTCGACTACCGGTGACAGGCGGTGAATTTCGTCGATAAACAGCACGTCGTTGGGTTCGAGGTTGGTCAGCATCGCGGCAAGGTCACCGGCGCGCTCGAGGACGGGCCCGGAGGTGTGGCGCAGGTTGACCCCCATTTCACGGGCGATGATGTGCGCCAGGGTGGTCTTGCCCAGTCCCGGCGGGCCGAACAGCAGCACATGGTCCAGCGCTTCCTTGCGCTGACGCGCAGCCTCGATGAAGATCGACAACTGGCCGCGGATGGTTTCCTGGCCGACGTATTCGTCAAGCGCTTTGGGCCGCAGCGCACGCTCTATAACCTCTTCCTGGGAGGAAGCGGGGGCGGGGGAAATCAGGCGGTCGGTTTCGATCATTTGGTATGCGCCGTCATGCCTTGGACAGCAGTTTCAGGGCCTGGCGTATGCCTTCGGTCACTGACACTCCGGCTGCCAGCTGCGCCACTGCCCAGTGCACTTCCTTGTCATTGTAGCCAAGCGCACTCAACGCATTGACCACGTCGTTTCCTGCACCCGCTGCCGCATCGGCCGGCCTGACGCTGCCCTTGGGCAGCCGGTCGCGCAATTCCAGCAGCAGCCGCTCCGCGGTTTTCTTGCCAATGCCTGGGATCTTGGTCAGCCGTGCGCCGTCCTGCGCCTGCACGGCCTCATGCAGTTCGCTCACCGACAGGCCGGACAGCACCGCCAGCGCAGTACGCGCGCCGATGCCCGAGAGGCGGATCAACTGGCGGAACAGGGTGCGCTCGGCTTCGGTGGCGAAACCGAACAGCAGATGGGCATCTTCACGCACGACCAGATGCGTGTACAAGGTCACCTCGGCGCCGGCGGCAGGCAACTGGTAGAGCGTACTCATCGGCACGTCGAGTTCATAGCCGACGCCGTTCACGTCCACCGTGATCTGCGGCGGCTGCTTGCTGAGTAGTCGTCCGGTTATGCGCCCGATCATTTTTTGATGCCCGCTGCCTGCGCAGCGAGCGTTTCCAGGCGGCTAACCGCCCGATCCGTCATTGTACCAACAGACTCGCCGGAGTACCTCCCTGCCAGGGTCCGGGCCTGTTGGGCATATGCAGGATCGGCAAGCATGCGTTGCAGTGCCGCTGCGATGTCCGGCTCCGCCTCATCCGGATCAATAACCCTGCCCGCTCCGGAGCGCTCGACTGCCCGCCCCAGCAGAAAATGCTCCAGGTGTTTGGGCAAGACCAGCACAGGTCGGCCGCCCTGCAACATCCCCAGCGTGGTACCGACATTGCCGTGGCAGACACAAAGGGCACATTCAGCCACCACACGACTGAAATCAAGCAGCTGCGGGGCAAAATTCAGGGATGCACCCCGGAATCGCTGCTCCAGCGCGGCATTTCCCCCGAGCACATGCACCAGGACCCGGGCCTTGCTGGTCGCCAGCGCCTGCAGCGCGCGTTCAAGATGACGGTAATCAGCATGCAGGTACGCAAATACCCGGGCCTCGCCCTCCGTCGGCCATTTCGGCAGGTCACTGCCGGTCGACTGGGACTGCAGCCCCAGATAGTCCCCGGCATTGCGGGCGCCGTGGGGATCGAGCTCGGGAACCCCGGAAAAGAAACGTGCACTCCCTGAAAAAATTTCATGCAGGGCGCCCAATCGCTCCACGCCGGGCACTACGGAATTGACGACCTCGAGAACGCGGCGATCACTGTCGGCAAGCCGTGCGGCGGGTACACTGAGCCATGGCCTCATCCCCGGCGTGGGATTCGCGGCAGGAGGCACGTTGAACGGACTGCCGATGACCGCACGGGCTACCCCGAGGCCACGCGCCGCGAGCAGCGCAGTGGGCGCGTGATCGGCAACAAGTACGTCGGCACCAGTAGTCCGGATCAATGTCCGCCATGCTCCAAGCATCGCCTGCAGCATGGCTGGCTCGAGATAACCGAAGCGCATCAGGATTTCAGCGTAATTGAGCGGCGGCTCCTGCAGACCGCGGTAGGTATTCAGGCACAGCGGCGCCTGGTGCAGGGTAATCGGCATTCCCTTCAGGGCTTTGTCGGCGGCCACGATTTCGCGGGCGGCAACATGCAATTCGTGACCGCGCTCCAGCAGTTTCGGCACCAGACCGAGAAACGGCCCTAGATGGCCAAAACCGGTACCCAGTTCCCACGCCAGCAGGATGCGGCTCACCGCAGCCGCCCGTGGCGACGGCGACGGCCCACACCCACACCCACACCGCCATAGCCCTGCCCGCCATGGGCATGGCATATCGCGCAGGCCAGTGCGTCGGCGGCATCCGGACTCGGGTCTCCGGGCAGCTTCAGCAACCGCCTGACCATCGCCTGCACCTGCTCCTTCTTGGCCTTGCCGGCGCCGACCACGGCCTGCTTGACCTGCAGCGCGGTGTATTCCGCAACCGGCAGACCTCCCGCCACTGCGGCACAAATCGCCGCGCCGCGCGCCTGGCCCAGCAGCAGCGTGGACTTGGGATTGACGTTGACAAAAACCTGTTCGACCGCAACACACTGCGGGCGATACTCGGCAATTACGCTCTGCAGTCCTTCGAGCAACACCTTGATGCGGTCTGGCAGTTCGCCTTCGCCGCTGCGTACGCACCCGCTCGCAATGTAAACGAGTCGCGGGCCGCTCTGTTCGATGATGCCAAAACCGGTGATGCGCAAGCCGGGATCGATACCGAGAATGCGCAGCGGGGAAAGGTTCAAGTGGAACCGTCGAGGGCCGCTGTGGTGTATACCTCCTGCACGTCGTCAACGGCTTCCAGCGCGTCCAGGAGCTTTTGCATGCGCACGGCGTCATCGCCAGTCAGCGCATTTTCAGTGGTCGGCTTCATGGTCACCTCGGCAAGTTCCGCCTTGAAACCTGCTTTTTCGAGCACAGCACGCACCGCGGAAAAATCTCCCGGTGCGGTAATGACCTCGATGCTGCCGTCCTCGTGCGTTTCGACGTCCTCGGCCCCGGCATCGATGGCCGCCTCCATCAGCTTTTCCTCGTTGGTACCGGGAGCGAACACCATCTGCCCGCAGTGCCTGAACAGGAAGGCAACAGAGCCGTCGGTGCCAAGATTGCCGCCATGCTTGGTGAAGGCATGGCGCACGTCGGCTACGGTACGGGTGCGGTTGTCGGTCATGCAGTCAACCATCACCGCGGCACCGCCGACGCCGTAACCCTCGTAGCGGATTTCCTCGTAGTTCACGCCCTCAAGGTCGCCGGTACCGCGCTTGATTGCGCGCTCGACGTTGTCCTTGGGCATGTTGTTGTCGTAGGCCTTGTCAGTCGCCAGCCGCAGACGCGGATTGCTGGCAGGATCGCCACCGCCCAGCCGCGCCGCCACGGTGATCTCCTTGATCAGGCGGGTGAAAATCTTGCCGCGCTTGGCATCCTGGCGACCCTTGCGGTGCTGGATGTTGGCCCACTTGGAATGTCCAGCCATGGAGTCCCGATAACCCGTTAAAATTGCTGGAATTTTATCATAGCGATTTGCGTGATCCCCCATGCCTGCGCCCATTCTTGTCGCAAAATCCACTGAAGAACTGTTGCTGTTGCCGGGACTTGCGAACCGCCACGGCCTGATCGCCGGTGCAACCGGCACCGGCAAGACCGTCACCCTGCAGCGCATTGCCGAAGAGCTGTCGAAGATCGGGGTGCCGGTGTTCATGGCCGATGTCAAAGGCGATCTCGCCGGACTTTCTCAGAAGGGGACGTCCAAGCCCAAAATCGAGGAGCGCGTCAAACAGCTCGGCATCGCGGATTTCACCTACGCGGGGAATCCCGTGGTGTTCTGGGACGTGTTCGGGGAGCAGGGCCACCCGGTGCGGGCGACGATTTCCGAAATGGGCCCCCTGCTGCTGGCACGCCTGCTCAACCTCAACGACACCCAGCAGGGCGTACTGACGCTGGTTTTCAAGATTGCCGACGACAACGGTCTGCTGCTGCTGGACCTCAAGGATCTGCGCGCGATGCTGCAGTTTGTCGGCGACAACGCCAAGCAGTTCACCACCCAGTACGGCAACATTTCCGCGGCCTCGATAGGCGCAATCCAGCGCGGGTTGCTTGAAATCGAGCAGCAGGGCGGCGACAAGCTTTTCGCCGAACCGGCACTCAACATCGAAGACCTGATGCAGACCGACAAGGGGCGCGGCATCATCAATATCCTGGCGGCCGACAAGCTGATGAATTCCCCCAAGCTTTACGCCACTTTTCTGTTGTGGATGCTTGCCGAACTGTTCGAAAGACTTCCCGAGGTCGGTGATCCCGAAAAACCCAAGCTGGTGTTCTTCTTCGACGAGGCCCACCTGCTGTTCAGCGATGCGCCGCAGGCGCTGCTCGAAAAAATCGAACAGGTAGTGCGCCTGATCCGCTCCAAGGGGGTCGGCGTCTATTTTGTTACTCAAAACCCGCTCGACATCCCGGAAACGGTGTTGGGCCAGCTCGGCAACCGCGTACAACACGCGCTCCGCGCGTTCACCCCCCGAGACCAGAAGGCCGTGAAGAGCGCGGCAACCACGCTGCGCGCCAATCCGAAGCTTGATGTCGAAGCCGCCATCACCGAACTGGGTGTCGGCGAAGCGCTGGTATCGCTGCTCGACGACAAAGGCCGCCCGTGCGTGGTCGAGCGCGCGCTGGTTATACCGCCGGGCAGTCGCCTCGGCCCGGTGACCGCCGAGGAACGCACGGCAACGATCAAGGGCTCGCTGCTCGCGGGGGTTTACGACAAGATCGAAGATCGCGAATCGGCATACGAGAAACTGGCTCAGCGGGTACAGGAACAGCAGGCTGCGCAGCCGGCAGCCACGGCCCAGAATGCCCCCGGCGGCATGCTCGGCTCGCTGGGCGACCTGCTGGGGGGATCCACCGGCCCGCGCGGCGGACGCCGGGAAGGCATGGTCGAAATGGCGGCCAAAAGTGCCGCGCGCGCCATCGGCTCGCAGGTGGGTCGCGAAATCATCCGCGGCGTCCTCGGATCGATATTCGGCGGAAAACGCCGGCGCTAGTGGCAACTGAAAATAACCGGCGCAACGCGCATATCGGGATTGCCTGCGTGCTGGTCAGCGCAGTGGCCTTTTCCGGAAAACCGGTTCTGGTCAAGGCGGCATATCAGTACGGCGTCGATACCACCACCCTGCTCGCACTGCGCATGCTGTTTGCCGCACCGCTGTTCGCGCTCATGGCCTGGTGGGCGGGACGGCCGGATACCGTGGTTACCGGAAAGGAAATCCTGGCCATCATCGCCCTCGGTTTCCTCGGTTATTACCTAGGCAGCTTCCTCGATCTGGCCGGACTGCAATACATATCGGCCGGCTTGGGACGCCTGATTCTGTACCTTTATCCAACCCTGGTGCTGGTGATGTCGGCGCTGTTCCTGAAGCAGCCGCTGCGGCCCATCCAGCTCGCCTCCCTGGTCCTTTCGTACGCCGGGATAGCACTGGTGTTTGGCGCCGAGGCAAAGCTGGGAGACGACCTGGGACTGACGGTGCTGGGAGCTGCCCTGGTTTTCGGCAGCGCAGCGGCCTATGCGACTTACCTGGTCGCCGGCAGCCGCCTGGTGCATCGTTTCGGTTCCGTGCGCTTTTCGGCCTACGCTTCGCTGATCGCGACCGGATTCGTGATGGCGCATTTTCTCGCGTTACGCCCGATGCAGGCATTGATCGTCGACGTCAACGTCTATTCGCTGGTGGCGATCCTGTCGACTTTTTCGACCGTGCTGCCGCTGTGGCTGATGGCCGAAGGACTTAAACGCGTCGGCGCCAATCAGGCCGCGCTGGTGGGCTGCATCGGTCCGCTGGCCACCATGGCTTTTGCCTGGGCGTTTCTCGGTGAGGCAATGACGCTGGTCCAGCTGGCCGGCGCCGCGCTGGTACTGGGAGGGGTGCTGCTGATCAGCCTGAAACCGTCAACAAGCTGATATCCGGAAGCCTCAGCGACCGGTGGCGGCGAGGCTGGGTCCTTCGCAACGTTCGACGTAGCGCATGCCGGGTGGCAGTGCCTCCGCACACGCCAGCAATGGCTCCACGTGGGTTTGCCGGTATTTGACGGCAAACTCGCGCGCCGTGCTTCCCTGGTGCACGCGCACCATCGGGTCGGCACCCGCCCGCAACAGAGTACGCACGATCTCGCGGTGCCCCTGAATGGCTGCCATCATCAACGGCGTATTGACATAGATGACCCGGTTCCGGGCATCGGCATCGAGCTTCGCGCCACGCGCGATGAGATAACTCACCGCACGCTGACGGTTGTTGTAGGCCGCATAGGCGAGGGCCGTATATTGATGCGGGTCGTTTTCGATTTGTGCTCCCGCTTCCGCCAGGATGCGCACGGTCTCGTCATGGCGCTCGGAGGAGGAAGTCTCGCTTTCGCCCTGGCGAAAGTATGCCGCCAGCATCAGCGGTGTTTCCCCGACCGGGGTGCGCGCATTGAGGTCTGCGCCAGCCGACAGCAGATAACGCACCACCTGGACCGAGCCTTCGCGCGCCGCCAGCGCCAGCAGGGGTGCGCCCGCAGAATAACCGGGAGCAGGTATGCGCTGATTGGGATTGACGCCATTGCTGATTGCGTTCCTGACGGCGCCCACATTGTCGAGCGCAACGGCATTGAGCAGTTCCCTGGCATCGCCCGCGTCATAACGCCCGCCCATTCCGCCGCAGCCGGCAACAACCACAACCAGTGATGCAACGTAGAGGGTGCGTAAACCTTGAAATATCCGCATCAGCGACCTCCGCGCACGGCAATAGCCCAATTCGCGCGAAGTATAGACCGGAACGCCGCAGCAAAAAAGCCCTACTTCCACTCCGTCGACTAGACGTTGAAGCGAAAATGCATCACGTCGCCGTCCTGGACAACGTAATCCTTGCCTTCAAGCCGCATTTTCCCGGCTTCCTTGGCGCCCTGTTCACCTTTGCCGGTGACGAAATCGTCATAGGCGATGACTTCGGCACGGATAAAGCCTTTTTCGAAGTCGGTGTGTATCGCCGCCGCCGCGCGCGGAGCGGAATCGCCGCGGTGTATGGTCCATGCCCGCACTTCCTTCACCCCGGCGGTGAAGTAGGTCTGCAGCCCGAGCAGGGTGTAACCCGCGCTGATGACGCGATCGAGCCCCGGCTCCTGCATACCCATGTCGGCGAGAAACACCGCCTTGTCTTCATCGGACATGTCGGCGATCTCCGCCTCGATTGCCGCGCACACCGCAACCACAGGTGAATTCTCGCGCGCGGCGTGGGCATGCACTGCGTCGAGGTGCGGATTGTTGTCAAAACCGCCCTCGCGCACATTGGCGACGTACATGGTCGGCTTGGCGGTGATCAGGCACAGCGGCTTGAGCACGGCCTTTTCTTCTTCGTAGAGATCCAGCGACCGCACCGGTCGCGCCTCGTTCAGCGCCGCCTGGCACTTTTCCAGAACGGATAGCAGGCGTGCGGCTTCCTTGTCGCCGCCGGCACGGGCGAGCTTTGCAGACTTGGCGAGATGGCGTTCGACTGCGGCCAGATCAGCCAGCGCCAGTTCGGTGTTAATGGTTTCAATGTCATCGAGCGGATTGATTTTGCCGGCGACATGCACCACGTTCTCGTCCTCGAAACAGCGGACGACATGGGCAATGGCGTCGGTCTCGCGGATGTTGGCGAGAAACTGGTTGCCCAGACCTTCGCCCTTCGATGCGCCGGCCACCAGTCCGGCGATGTCGACGAATTCGACGACCGCTGGCACCACCTTTTCCGGCTTGACGATCGCGGCCAGCACTGCCAGACGCGGGTCAGGCACTTCGACGATGCCGACGTTGGGCTCAATGGTGCAAAAAGGATAGTTTTCCGCAGCGATACCAGCCTTGGTCAACGCGTTGAACAGGGTGGATTTGCCGACATTGGGAAGACCGACGATGCCGCACTTCAGTGACATGATTTAAAACCTGTAATCAAGAAAATATGGGGAGACGCGGCGTAAACCGGATGGCCAGTCTCAGGGACCTGGACGCTCAAGCATCTTCTCCCGCGGTCCTGGTATGCAACTTGAGCATGGCGGCCTGCATGTCATGCGCAGCCAAGAGTGGCCACACCTCGATCGCCCTTGCTAGCGCGTCTTCAATCGAGTGCCGCTCCTCGGCACGCGGCGGATGCAGCACGTAATCCACCACCTCCTGTTCGCTCTCGGCACGCTCGCGGGGATGACCGATGCCGATACGCAGACGCCAGTAATCCGGGGTACCCAGTCGCGCGGAAACACTGCGCACGCCATTGCCGGAAGCACTGCCGCCGAATTTGAGCTTTACCGCTCCCGGGGCAAGATCAAGTTCGTCATGCGCGATGAGGATATCGGCAGGGGCGATCTTGAAAAAATCCGCCAAAGCACCCACCGCACGACCGGACTCGTTCATGTAGGTCGCCGGTTTCAGCAGCCAGAGGTCACCACCGGCAGCAGGCATCTTCGTCACTTCACCGTGAAACCGCGCTTCATGACGCCAGGCAAGGCCTGCGGTCCGCGCCAGCGCATCCATCCACCAGAACCCGGCGTTATGGCGGGTGGCCTCGTATTTCTTGCCTGGATTACCCAGGCCGGCGACCAGTTTCATGATGGTAATTTCCCGGATGTGGCGAACCAGAGAACCGGGATGCAAGTATAACTATATGTTTTAACTGGATTTTCAAAAAAGAAACGCCCGCCCGTCAGGTGCACGGGGCGGGCGCAGCCGGATAACGCCAGCCAGTGTCGGCCGGCGTATTCCATTACTTCTTCTCGGCAGGCTTCTTGTCGGCTTCCTTCTTATCGCCGGCAGCCGGTGCTGCCGCAGCCGCACCTGCCGCGGGCGCGCCGGCAGCAGCTTCGGGAGCCTGGCCGGTAATCTCGGTAACCGGGGCAGCGACTTCTTCCTCCACCGCGATTTCCCTCGGCACCTGCACCGTCACCACCGCCGGATCGTCGGCCTTCAGCTTGGCCAGCGGCTCGACACCTGAAGGCAGTTTCAATTCGGAAACATGGATCGAGTGTCCGAGTTCGAGGTCCTTGAGGTCGACTTCGATGTATTCCGGCAGTTGGTCCGGCAGACACTGGATTTCGAGCTCGTTGATGATGTGCTGCACGACGCCCTTGCCCAGCTTCACGCCGGGGGAAATTTCGGCATTGAGGAAGTGCAGCGGCACCGCCATGTGGATTTTCTTTTTCGGGTCGATGCGCTGGAAATCGACATGCTGAACCTGCTCTTTCCAGGGATGCATCTGGAAATCGCGTAGCAGCACGCGGTCTTTCTGGCCTTCGACGGTCAAATCAAGAATCGAGGAATGGAATGCCTCGAGCTTGAGATGGCGCAGCAACGCCTTGTGGTCAAACTCCACCGATTGCGCGTCCTTGCCGGCGCCGTAAACGACGCCCGGGACGCGCCCCGTCGCACGCAGGCGGCGGCTCGCACCTTTGCCTTCATTCGTGCGCGGAAACGCAGTAACTTCGATCTTCATTTCACACTCTCCAGTAATTGCAGGAAGTCCGCGACCAGACATTTCCCGCGTTAAATGGGAACCGGAACATCCGGTTCCCGCAAAAATCTACTCGACAAACAACGAACTCACCGAATCCTCGGCACTGATGCGCCGCATGGTCTCGGCCACCAGCCCTGAAACCGTCAGCACGCGGATTTTCCTGCACTGGCGCGCCGGTTCGGTCAGCGGAATGGTGTCCGTGACCACGATTTCATCCAGCGCTGATCCGCTGATGCGCTCAACCGCAGGGCCCGAAAGCACCGCATGCGTGCAATACGCCAGCACTTTCGCCGCGCCCTGCTTTTTCAGCGCGCCTGCAGCTTCGCACAGGGTATTCGCCGTATCGACCATGTCGTCGACAATCACGCAGGTGCGTCCCGCCACTTCACCGATGATATTCATCACCGTGGCCACATTGGGGCGCGGACGGCGTTTGTCGATGATCGCGAGGTCGGCTTCAAGCCGTTTTGCAATCGCACGGGCCCGCACCACGCCGCCAACGTCCGGCGACACGACTACCAGGTCCTTGAAATTCTGCTTCCAGATGTCACCGAGCATGATCGGCCCGGAGTAAATGTTGTCCACCGGAATGTCGAAAAAACCCTGGATCTGCTCGGAATGCAAGTCCATCGTCAACACACGGTCGACACCGACGCTGCTCATCATGTTCGCCACCACCTTGGCGGTGATCGGCACCCGCGCCGAACTCGGGCGGCGATCCTGACGCGCGTAACCCATGTAGGGAATCGCCGCCGTCACCCGCCCCGCAGAAGCACGCTTGAGTGCATCGACCATCACCAGCAATTCCATCAGGTTGTCGTTGGTGGGGACGCAAATCGACTGCAATACGAACACGTCCTTGCCGCGCACGTTCTCGAGGATTTCCACCATCACCTCGCCGTCGCTGAAGCGTCCGACCTTGGCACGACCGATATGGATGTCGAGATGGCTCACCACGGCTTCCGCCAGCCGCGGGTTGGCATTGCCGGTAAACACCATCATCCTGTCTAAAGCCACCACAGACCCCCCGATCCAAAATCCAGCCATGCCGCAACCAGATGGCTGGGGAGGAAGGATTCGAACCTTCGCATGCCGGAATCAAAATCCGGTGCCTTAACCAGCTTGGCGACTCCCCAACCGAAACCACTGCTGCGCCCGGACTTGCCGTCCGTCACTCTTCCCCGTCTGCCGCAAGTCCATGCAGCGGATGCACATCAAGCCCGCGCGCCACAAAACCGCGCATGTCCCGCGGACAACCTGCAAGAGCACTGCGCGCCATCGCCTCATCGGCAAATTCTGCAAATACGCAAGCCCCAGAGCCCGTCATCCGTGCCGCACCCACCGACTTCAGCCAACCCAGGTGACGTTCCACTTCCGGATAGGCCCGGCAAACCACCGGCTCAAGATCATTGCCAACGGGCACAGAAAAGCCTTGTATTTTAACCTTTTTAGAGTCCCTTTTCAATTCCGGATCCCGGAAAATATCGGCCGTGGACACCGCCACCGGCGGCACCAGGACCAGATACCAGGCCGGGGGCAAATCCAGGGGGGTCAGCAGCTCTCCTACCCCCTCGGCCGCGGCACTCCTGCCATAAACGAAAATCGGGACATCGGCCCCCAGCGGCAATGCGATTTCCTGCAGGCGCGGTCGCTGCAATCCGCATTGCCAGAGATGATTCAGAGCCAGCAATACGGTGGCGGCATCGGAACTCCCTCCACCCAGACCGCCCCCCATCGGCAGGCGTTTTTCAACACGGATGTCTGCTCCCAGCGGCGTGCCCGATGCCGCCTGCAAGGCGCGCGCCGCGCGCAGGGTCAGATCTTCTGCCTCGGCCACACCGGGCAGTTCCTGCGCACGCACCACCTTGCCGTCCGCACGCACCCGCACCTGGACGATGTCCGCATGATCGATGAACCGGAATACTGTCTGCAGTTCATGGTAGCCGTCAGGTCGCCGGCCGGTAACACGCAACATCAGGTTGAGCTTGGCCGGGGCAGGAAAACCGATCCAGCCGTTCATGGCCTCACTCCATCGCGCCAGTCATCGATGACCAGACGTATGCGCCGGTCATCCCGGGAAACGTCGAGTCGCCGCGGATGCTGCGCAGCGCCAGCTTCATCCGCATAGGCATATCGGACCGTCCACCCGTCCTGGTCGATTTGCTCGATCCTGCCACGCGCGTCGTTCCGGACCACTGCATTCGCACCTCCGGGCACCGCGTCACCGCGAATCCAGTGGCGCAGCCTGGAGAGGGGCAGGGTCCAGCCGAACGCGCTTTCAGTCAGGCTTTCGGCCGACCCTGCGCGGTATACCTGCTGGTCGGCAGCAGTCAGGGTTGCGCCGGAAGGATTCACTGCAATGTGCGCCAGCGTCTGGCCTACCGGTGACATCAGCCAGATTTCATCTTCATCAGGACCATGTCGCCAGCGCAGATTCGAGGAAAACGCCCGGCCCTCGCCGCTGGCGAGCACCCGCCCCAGAACATCGAAAGCAGCCGCGGGAGGAACCTTGTCGATCACCGCGCACCCCGCATGCAGCAGCGCGATCGCGAGCAGCGCCGGCAAACGCAAGGAGTTCATTGCGCAGGCGGGAGGATGCCGGGCGCGAGACGTTTCACGGTGCCTTGCAGCACCTCGTTCCTGTTGGTGTCGCGCAGCGCATCCGACCAGATCCTGCGCGCCTCCTCCTGCTTACCAAGTGTCCACAGTACCTCGCCCAGGTGGGCGGCAATTTCGGCATCAGGACGCTGATCGTAGGCGCGTTGCAGATGCCCCAGCGCCTCCTCTTTGTGTCCCAGGCGAAAAAGTACCCACCCCAGACTGTCGAGAATGAACGGGTCCTGGGGCGCCAGCTTGTGTGCGGTTTCAATCAGGTTGCGTGCCTCGGGCAAACGCTGGTTGCGATCAGCGAGTGAATAGCCGAGCGCGTTGTAGGCATGCGCATGTGTGGGTCGCATCTCAATGACGCGGCGCAGATTGGTTTCCAGCACATCAATGCGGTTGATGCGCTCTGCTGCCATCGCATAGTCGTAGAGCAGTTCGGGTGAATCCGGCACCCGTGCCACAGCCTGGCTGAGGAAATCGAATGCTTCCTGGTAGGCATGGGCCTCACGCAACAGATTGGCTTCGGCAAGCGTCAGCTGGTTGCGCTGTTCCGCAGTGCCGGCATTGACCCCCTGCAGGTACTTGCGCGCCTCCCCCAGCTTTCCCTGTTTCGCCAGCACCCCGGCATAGCGGGCCTGCGCCGTCACGAACTGCTCGCCGTGGGTTACGCTGGAATACCACTTCAGCGCTTCATCAGGCCGCTTGAGCTCTTCGTTGACCTGGCCGAGGTAGATGCGCACCGCATCCGGATTTTTTGGTTTGATCTCCAGTGCCCGTCTGAATTGCGTTTCAGCGGCCGCGTAATCCTTGGCCTGCATCGAAAGCGTGGCGACGGCCAGTGCAATATCCGCGTTGTCAGGAGCCTCTCCCAGCAGGATGCCGAACTGCTTGCGTGCCTCCGGATACTGACGCACAGTGACCAGCAGCCGCGCATAATTGAGACGGGCATCCTTGGCGCCGGGATGCGCCTTGAGAAAATCCTCGAGGAAGGCGATGGCCTCGCCGTTCGATCCCCGCTGCAGTGCCCTGGCCATGAACAGCGCTGCAAGTTCCCAGCCCGGACGCAGCTTGAGCGCCTGGCGCGCAGCATCCAGTGCCGCCGGTCGATCCTGGGCGTTGTCCGCCGCCTGAGCCACCGCAAGACTCGCCTCAGGCACCGTCGGGTGACTTGCCGCCAGTGACTGCAACAGCCGCAAGATGGCCGACTTGTCCTGATGCGACGCTACCAGCGAGGTCAGCTGCAGAAAATTTTTGCCAATATTGGCTGGATCGCCCTCCAGCCATTTTTCCAGGTGGGGCTTTGCATCATCGAGTCGCGATTGATTGACCAGTAAGGCGATAACGGTCTGGCGCGCCCGCACCGACTGCGGATCGGTCTGCAGCCAGAGTGTTGCTGCTTCGAGCGCCGCCGGCAGAAAGCGGGCGTTCCAGGCTATTTCCGTGGCACGGCGTGCCACCCGCGGATCTCTGGTTTCGCGCGCGACCTCCAGAAAAGCCGGCACGGCGACATGCGGCTGTCCGCGTTGTGCGGCAATTTCCGCCAGCGTCAGTTTGAACAGCAGCTCCTCGCTCAACTCGACCCGGGGCAATGGTACCGTCCGCGGCGCAGGCACCTGGCCAACCACTTTGGGCAGCGGCTTGGACGCGGCGGGCACGGTTTCGGATTTGATGGGGGCTTGGGTACAGGCCGCCAGCGCCAAGCATCCCCCTGCAGCCATGAAACGGAGACGTGTCATTGCAAGACCGGATCGGGCTCCGTCATTAATCGCCGTGCGCTTCGAAAACGCCTTCATAATGAAGCACATCTTAGGTATATTTGATGCCCACCACAAGACAACCGGCCTTTTGGCAACCGCATCAGTCTATTCGCCGTTGATGACTCCTGACGACCCTGACTTGACCGTTCGCGCCCGGGGTCTTACTCGCCGCTACAACACCCACCTCGCTGTCGATTCACTGGATCTTGATCTCAAGCGAGGTGAAATTCTCGGGCTGCTGGGACCCAACGGCGCCGGAAAAACAACCACGATGCAGATGCTCACCGGAAATATAGCTCCGAGTTCTGGAGAAATTCTTATCCGCGGGCATGATCTTTTGGAATCACCCACCCGCGCCAAATCCTGCATCGGCTATCTACCCGAAACCCCCCCGCTCTATCGTGAACTGAATGTCGGGGAATACCTGCATTTTGCCGCCCGATTGCACAGGGTCGGCAAAGCTGAACGTCCCGGTGCGATCGAACGCACCATGCAGCGTTGCGGGTTGAAAACTGTCGCACGCAAGCTGATCGGAACGCTGTCCAAGGGTTATCAGCAAAGGGTGGGTATCGCGCAGGCCATTGTGCACGAGCCCGATGTCGTCATCCTCGATGAGCCTACCGTTGGCCTGGACCCCAACCAGATTCTCGAGATTCGCACCCTGATCCGTGAACTGGGCAGAGAGCACAGCGTCATCCTGTCGACTCACATCATGCAGGAAGTCGAGGCTGTCTGTGACCGCGTGCAGATCATGCATCACGGCAAGGTGGTCTTCAGCAATACCGTCGACGATCTGCGTGCCGGACACAACAGCCGCGCGATAAGTCTCCGCCTGCACCGTCCGCCATCCCTCGAAACTCTGCGCGGCATCGATGGCGTTGCTGCAGTCGAAGACCGCGGCTCTGGCAGCTATCTCATTCGTTTCGAACCCGGCTCGGATCCGACGGCGATGCTGGTCAGTCGCGCCAGCTCAGAAAACTGGGGCCTGCTCCAGCTTGTTCCGGCTCACTCCAGCCTTGAGGAAATTTTCGCTCAACTCACCGGGAGCGAAAGCACGTCATGATATTCACCATAGCGGCCAAGGAACTGCGTTCTCTGTTTGCCTCACCGCTGGCGTGGCTGGTCTTGACGGCGGTGCAGATCATCCTCGGTTACGGATTTCTGAAACGACTCGATGATTTTCTGCAGATACAGTCGCAGCTTGCGCGCCTGGGCAGCCCGCCGGGCGTGACCGAACTGGTGGCAGCGCCCATTTTCGCCACCGCGGCAGCAATACTGCTGTTTGCCGTTCCGGTGCTGGCCATGCGCTTGATCGCCGAAGAGCGCCGCAACCAGACATTGACGCTGCTGATCTCGGCACCGGTATCGATGACTGAAATCGTTGTCGGAAAATTTGTCGGGCTGACCGCCTTTCTGATGATTGTTGTGCTGCAGGTACTTGCCATGCCATTGCTGCTGGCAGCCAATACCACGCTCGATTACGGGCTGCTCGGCGCATTGACACTCGCCCTGCTGCTGCTGGCTGCGGGCTTTGCCGCCGTAGGTCTTTATGCATCCAGCCTGACTGCACAACCGGTTGCTGCAGCGCTGATTGCCTTCGGGCTGCTGCTTGCCATGCTCCTTGCAGGTGATACGGCAGGCGATTCATTGCTTGCCCGGGGATGGAGCGTGCCCGCGGCATTTCTTCAGGTGTTTGCTCCCCTGCGCAACTTCGAGCCGCTGGGCCGTGGCGTCATTGACAGCCATGCCATCGCCTGCTCCCTGCTGCTGACAGCGGGATTCCTGGTGCTCACGGTTCGTCGCCTCGACGGACAGCGGCTGCGGGGATAGGCATGAAGCTGACGCACGGCCTGCGCCGCCAACTGATCGTCCAGAGCGCTATGTTCCTGGCACTGCTCGCGTTGCTGGTGGCATTACTCGCCTATTTTTCCCGTACCTATCGTGCCGAACTCGACGTGACACGAGGCGCGCGCAACACGCTGTCGCCTTCCACCCTGGAGGTTCTCAAGCAGATGCCGGATCCGGTGCTGGTCCAGGCCTACGCAGTACGCCAGGATGCGAGCGGATCCAACATCCACAAGATGCTCACGGAACGGCTGAGACCTTATCAGCGCGCAAAGCCAGATCTCGGACTGCGATTGATCGATCCGAGGGAACAACCCCGGGAGGCCGCCGAGGCCGGACTGAACACGCCCAACGCCCTGGTCATCGAATACCATAAACGTAGCGAGCAGATACCACTCGGCGAATTCAGCGAGCAGACTTTCGCCAATGCGCTGGTAAGGCTGATGCGCGGTGCGAACAACCAGGTGCTGTGGATGGATGGCCACGGAGAACGCCGCCTGGATGGTCCGGCCAATCATGACCTCGGCAACTTCGGCCAGCGGTTGCGCGACAAGGGCTTTAACATCGGCAGCATCAATCCCGGCCTGGCCCAGGATGTTCCTGCCAATGCGGCGGTACTGATCATCACCCAGCCGCAGACCCCGCTGCAGCCGGCAGAAACCGACAAATTGCTGCGCTACATTGACCGCGGCGGCAATCTGCTGTGGCTGATCGACACCGAACCACTGCGGGGATTGCAGCCGCTCGCTGAAAAACTCGGGTTGGTGCTGACGCCCGGAACAGTTGTGGACCCGGCACTCACCCCGCGTGAAGGCCCCCCCGTGTTCTCGGTTGCCACCAACTACGCAAGACATCCCGTGGTAGGCACGCTGCGCAGCAACACGCTTTTCCCGCACGCGCGCCAGATTGGTGCCGATGACAATTCGGGATGGCGAGTGACCCCGTTGATCGACGTTGCCCCGCGCGGCTGGGTCGAGGTCGGCAAACTCGATGCTCAACCGGCTTTCGACAAATCACGCGATTTCCCGGGACCCGTGAACGTGGCCACCGCTTTTGAACGTGTTGTCCGCGATCGCGAGCAACGCGTGATCGTGGTAGGGACCGGACATTTTCTCGCCAACAGTTTCATCGGCAACGGTGGAAACCTGACGCTGGGAATCGCCATGCTCAACTGGCTTGCCGGCGAAGACACCCTGGTAACCATAGATCCGCGCCCCGCTCCGGACACGCGGATCGACATCGACAGCGGACAGCTGTACCTGATTGCGTTCCTGGTGCTGCTGTTTTTGCCTGCCGTTTTCGTCGCCAGCGGTATTGCCGTCTGGTGGCGCCGGCGTCACGCACACTGAAACAGGCCTTGACATGAAGCGCGGCTGGTTGCTCAACATGGGCATGCTCGTGGCCGTTGTTGTTCTCGGCTGGGCCGCATGGAGCCTGCACTCCCGCAACGAAACCGGCACCCAGCCGCTTTCCGCGGTCAGGCCGGGAATGGCCAGCCAGATCACGCTGTCACGTCCGGGGCTACCGCTGCTGCAGGTGCAGCGCCAGGGACAACGCTGGATGCTCACCGCACCACTGCGCGCCCCGGCGGATGAGTTCCAGGTGTTGCGCATGCTCACGGTGCTCGATGCCAAGCCCGTTGCCGCTTTGCCGGCGGAACATCTGGATCGCTATGAATTGGTCAAGCCCGTGGCTATTCTTTCCGTGGACGGCATCGAATACGCATTCGGCGGCATCAACACGGTGACCAGGGAGCAGTATGTCAAGCGCGCTGACCGTATCTACGTCGTCGGCCTGCAGCACGGTGCCGGATTGCCTGCAGAACCCGCGGCGCTGATCCGGCGCCAGTTGCTGGATAACGACGAACGGCCGCACGCCATAGATATGCCCGGATTCAGCCTGTCACAGCGCGACGGCAAATGGACAGTCTCGCCCCCGTCCCCGGGAATCGGCCAGGAAGAACTGCAACGTTATGTCGACCACTGGCGCCATGCTGCTGCTGCCGCAGTCGAGGTTCACACCGGCGGCGAATCACGGAATGAAATCATCCGCATTGCAACAACCGGGGGCAATACCCTGGAGTTCATCGTATTGCAGCGACAGCCGCAACTGGTGCTGTGGCGACGCGACAGCAGTCTGCGCTACCGTTTCCTGGAGGCGGCGGGACAAACCCTGCTGAGTCACCCTGCAAACGCGCTTAAACCAGATACAACCAGATCAAACTGATGAGCCGGCATGCCCGAACTGCCTGAAGTCGAAACCACCCGGCGTGGCCTGATACCCGCGGTGGTAAACAGGCGCATCGTTAGTGCCACGGTGCGCCATCGCGGACTGCGCCTGCCGGTGCCGCGCGGGCTGGAGCAAAAGCTTGCAGGCTCACGTGTCGCAGCCCTCTCGCGCCGCGGCAAATACCTGTTGTTCGACTGTGGCACCGGCACACTGCTGGTGCACCTGGGCATGTCAGGCCGCCTGTGGCTGGTGGATGCAGCTACGCACCCGGAAAAACATGACCATTTCGACCTGGTGCTGGATAACGGCCGTGCAGTCCGCCTGCGCGACCCGCGGCGCTTCGGGCTGGTGCTGTGGCACACGGGAGATCCGTTGCAACATCCGCTGCTGTCCGTGATCGGACCGGAGCCGCTGACTGACGGATTCGACGGTGCAGCCCTGCATCGCGCCACCAGAAAACGCAGCGCCGCAATCAAGGTCGTGATCATGGACAGCCACGTCGTCGCCGGGGTCGGCAATATCTACGCCAATGAAGCCTTGTTCCGTGCCGGCATCGACCCGCGCACTGCGGCCAGGCGCGTGAGCCTCGCGCGCTGTGAAGCACTGGTCCGCGAAATCAAGGCCACCCTGACCGAGGCCATAGACGCCGGCGGCAGTTCGTTGCGCGATTACGTCGGCAGCGACGGCATGGCCGGCCATTTCCAGAACCGTTTCTTTGTCTATGCCCGCAGCGGTGAGCCCTGCATGCACTGCGGAACAACCATCCGCGAAATCAGGCAGGCGCAGCGGGCTACCTGCTACTGCCCGGCATGCCAGAAACGCTAGGCGCTCAGGCAGCCTTCTGCGCGGTCAGTTTGAGATATTTCTGCTGCAACTGCTCGCGGGTCTCGCTTCGCTCCGGATCCAGTGGTATGCAATCGACCGGGCACACTTTCTGACACTGGGGCTCGTCGAAATGTCCCACGCATTCGGTACATTTATCGGGATTGATGACGTAGATTTCCTCACCGGCGGAAATGGCCTCGTTCGGGCACTCCGGTTCGCAGACATCGCAATTGATGCACTCGTCGGTGATGATCAAAGCCATGGCACTGACTGCCTCACTTGCCCGGCGACTTCGCTATCCTGGCCCGCAGATGTTTGGCGATTTTCGGCGAGACAAATTTGTCGACGTCGCCGCCAAGCATGGAAATTTCCCGAACCAGCGTCGCCGAAAGGAACATGTATTCCTCCCCCGGGGTCATGAACACGGTTTCCACCTCGGGGTGCATCTTGCGGTTCATGCCGGCCAACTGGAATTCATAATCGAAATCCGACACCGCGCGGACACCGCGTAACACGACACGCGCGTCCTGCTCCTTTACGAAATTCATCAGCAGGCCCGAGAAACCTGCAACGGAGACATTGCTGACGTCGCCCAGCGCTTCGCGCGCCATTTCAATGCGCTCCGACAGTGTAAACATCGGATGCTTGGCACGGCTGTCGGCAACAGCCAGGACAACATGATCGAACAAACTTGCCGCCCGCCGCACCAGATCTTCATGGCCCAGCGTAATCGGATCAAACGTTCCCGGATACACCGCTTTTTTATGCATGTTCGGTCCGTTTCAACAATTGGTAGCTGACTTGCCCGGCACGCGCCGCGCGGACGGCTTCCCAGCCTTGGCTGTTCTCCAGCGGTCGAGCACGTTCACAGTAAACCAGCCCGCCGGCTCTCAGGCAACCCGGCAGCAGTTCCAGCAAAGGTCCCCAGCTGTCTTCGGCGAAGGGCGGGTCAAGGAACACCACGTCGAATCGATCCTTTTGATTTTTCAGGAATTCTAGCGCATCGGCCCTGATCACTTCCACTGTGCTCGCGGCCAGTTCAGCGGCATTGGCACGCAACGCATTGATCGCCGCAGCGTCGCGCTCGACCAGGACCACCCGCCGCGCACCGCGTGATGCGGCTTCGAAGCCCAGCGCGCCGCTGCCTGAAAACAGATCAAGGCAGTCCCGGCCGTCGAGATCCTGCCCCAGCCAGTTGAACAGCGTTTCACGAACCCGGTCCGGGGTCGGCCGCAGTCCGGGGCGGGCGGGGAAACGGATGCGACGGCTGCGAAAGACACCACCGATAATCCGCACCTCGCCGCTTTTCATGGATGGCGTACGCCGCTCAACGCGCAACGCCTGCCGTTTCAGACCGGTCCTTGTCTGCGCCCACCACCACGGTCACCAGCCTGGCCGGGTCTATTTGCCGGGCAAATGCCGACTTGACGTCGTTCACCGTCACCTTTTCGACATTGCCGACAAAATCTTCCAGATAGGTAAGTGGCAGATCATAGAAACCGATAAAACTGAGATAACCGTGGATCTTGCGGTTGCTGTCGATGCGCATCGGAAAGCCGCCGATGATGTTCTGCTTCGCCGCCTTCAGTTCGGCCTCCGTCGGCCCGTTGTCAACAAAATCGCGCAATGTCTTGCGCACCACCGCCAGTGCCGCGTCAGCCTGATCGCGCCGTGTCTGCATGCCGATGATGAACGGGCCGCGCACCTTCAGTGCGGAAAAATAGCTGTAGGCGGAGTAGGCCAGTCCGCGTTTCTGCCTGACTTCCTCGGTAATCCTCGAGACAAACCCGCCGCCGCCCAGAACGTGATTGCCGACGTAGATAGGGAAAAAATCCGGATCATCGCGGCGGATGCCGGGGGCGCCGAGCAGGATATGGCTTTGGGTCGCCGGGTGCGCAACCACCCGGGTGATACCTTCCCGCAGCGTACTTACCACCGGCAACGCCGGGGACTTGCCATCGGCGCGCGGCAAGCCGCGCGTCAACTGCTCGGCAATGGCCTCAGCCTCTGCACGGGAGACATCGCCCATGATGGCCACCACTGCCCGTTCGGCGAGGTAATGGGTGCGATAAAACGTTTCCAGATCGCTCTGCTCCAGGCGACTGACGGTATCGACCTCCCCGCTGTCTCTCAAGGCATAAGGATGGTCACGATATACCAGCCGGTAAAACAGGCGGGATGCCTGGGTATCCGGTTTGAGGTCGGCCTCCTTCAGTGATCCGGTTAGCCGGACTTTTTCCCTTTCGATTACCGATGCAGGAAACTCCGGATTGTTCAATACGCGCGCCATCACATCCAGGGCAGGCGCTCGATGTTTCCCGTCTGACAGGGTGCGCAGCGAAAAACCGGCAAAGTCATTTTCAAAACGATTTCCCAGGGAGGCACCTACGTCGGCCAGCCGGCGCGCGATTTCGTCTTCACTCAGCCCACCTGCACCCAGTCTCAGCAGGCCGTTGGTCATCGCCGCAGCACCGGATTTTTCCGGCTTGTCATAACCGAATCCCGCCGGAAAATCGACGGACACATCAAGAATGGGCAGTCCTCGGTTGGCGACAAAAAGAACCTTCGCCCCGTTGGCAGTCCGCCAGTGCTCAATCGGCAAAATGGCATGCGCCAGCTGAACCGTCAGCAGCAGCAATGCGCCACCCACCAAGGCTGTGGTCCTAGTTGCCATGACGTGCTCCTGCAGTTGGGGTTGCGCGCGGCTTGATGCCGTTCAGCGGCTGCGGATCAAGTATGGCCACGGTCAGCTGGTCGTCGACCAGATATTTGCGAGCCACCTCACGAACCTGGTCGGAAGTAACCAGTTGCAGCTTTTCCAGGTACAGATCGAGATCACGATAGGACAGACCGATCGACTCCATCCAGCCGATCTGCCGCGCCTGGTAAAACATCGAATCGCGTTCATAGACCTTCGCGGCCAATGCCTGGGCCTTCACCCTGTCCAGCTCTTCCCGGGTAACGCCCTCTTCGATGATACGTCGCAGCTCGCGGCGCAGTCCGCTTTCCAGCTCCTCTACTGTCCGCCCGGCCAGCGGTGTGCCGCTGAGATAGAAAAATGCCGGTCCCCGGCCTATTCCGTCATAGCCGGCGCTGGCCGAAGAAGCCACGCGATCCGCTTTTACCAGCGTGCCCGGCAAGCGCGCGGCAGAATTTCCGCTGAGCACGCTCTCCAGCATGTCCAGGGCGTAAGGCTCCCACTGTTCAGAAGGTTTCTCCAGCCGCGGCACCCGATAGGCCATCACCAGATAGGGCTGCTCTGCCGGTGCCTTTACCGTCAGGCGCTTGATACCCAGCTGGGGCGGCTCATCCTGGGGCTTGCGCGGCGGCAGTTGTTTGCGCGGAATCGCCCCGAAATGCTTTTCGGCCAGTGCAAACACTTCGGCAGGAACCACGTCCCCCACGACCACGAGGGTTACATTGTTCGGCGCATACCACTGTTCGTAAAACCGGCGTGTGTCTTCCACTGTCAGCGTTTCGAGATCGCTCATCCAGCCGATGATCGGATTGCGGTAGGGATGGGCGGACAATGCATTCGCGATCAGGCGCTCATAGACAATGGCACGGGGACGGTCGTCGGTCCGCAACCGCCGCTCCTCCATCACCACCTTGATTTCCTTCGCGAATTCCTCGGGTGACAGGATCAGATTGGACATCCTGTCGGCTTCCAGACGGAATGACAAAGGCAGTTCCGATTTCTGCAGGGTCTGGAAATAGGCAGTGTAATCGCGGCTGGTGAAGGCATTCTCGCGCCCGCCCGCCGCAGAGATCAGTTTGGAAAACTCCCCGGGACCCAGGCTGCGCGTGCCTTTGAACATCATGTGTTCGAGTACATGGGCGACACCGGTGGCGCCATTGTGTTCATCCATGCTGCCGATTCGATAACAGACCATGTTGACCACAACCGGCGCCCGGCGATCGGTTTTGACGATGATGCGCAGACCATTCGCCAGTTCATGTACTGCAACGTTGTCCCCCGGCGCCGCGGCATGTGCGCCTGCCTGCAGGGCAAGCAGCCCGACCAATACCCATAATCTGATCAAGAGTTTCATGTTGTCCCGTTCCGGATGATTTCAGCGCCCGCCCGATTGTGGCGCAGGCTGCTCGACCCGCCCTGCTAGAATTGTAACCAATTCATTTCGCCGGTTCCGCGCACGCGGACAGGCACACACTCAGACTGCACCTTTCATGTTTGGTTTCAGCAAAAAACACGAATCCGGAGCCCCCTCTTCCCCGGGCTGGATCCAACGCCTGCAGCAGGGATTAAGCCGGACCCGGGCTCGCCTGGGCGACCATCTATCGGGAATATTCGGTGCGGGACGCAAACTGGACGAAACGGTATACGAAGAACTGGAAACCGTGCTATTGACTGCCGACGTCGGCATTGGCGCTACCACACACCTGATCGATGCGCTGCGCCAACGGGCGCGCAAGGAAGGTTATTCTGAAGCGGCACCCTTGCGCGACAGCCTGCGCGTCGCCCTCCAGGATCTGCTGAAACCTGCGGAGCAGCCTCTCGAAGTCGACAGCCAGCGCCCGTACGTGATCATGCTGGCCGGAGTCAATGGCGCCGGCAAAACCACCTCGATCGGCAAACTGGCCCGCTACTTCCAGGGGCAGGGCAAATCCGTGCTGCTCGCTGCTGGTGACACCTTTCGCGCTGCCGCCAGGGAACAACTGGCGGCATGGGGGGAGCGCAACAACGTGACCGTCATTTCCCAGGCTTCCGGTGACGCTGCCGCAGTGATTTTTGATGCCATCAGCGCCGCGCGCGCCCGTGGTATCGACATCGTGCTCGCAGATACCGCAGGACGTCTCCCCACCCAGCTGCATCTGATGGACGAGATTCGCAAGGTCAAGCGGGTGATCGCCAAAGCACTGCCCGGTGCCCCCCATGAGGTGCTGCTGGTGCTGGATGCCAACACCGGGCAGAACGCCATCGCCCAGGTCAAGGCATTTGACGACGCCATCGGTGTTACCGGATTGATCCTGACCAAACTGGACGGCACGGCCAAGGGCGGGGTCATTGCCGCAATCTCACATGACAGGACGGGAGGACGCAGCATTCCGGTACGTTTCATCGGCGTGGGAGAAGGCGTCGATGACCTGCGTCCCTTTGTCGCTGCTGATTTTGTTTCAGCGTTGCTTGACGCGTGACGCGGATCGCTCTCAGCCGCGTTTTCAAACGCTATCCCGGCGGGCATGAAGCCCTGGCTGACATTACCCTCAACATCGAAGCCGGCGAGCTGGTCTTCATTACCGGACATTCCGGAGCCGGCAAAAGCACGCTGCTCAAGCTGATCGCGGCTATTGAGCGGCCGACCGCGGGTTCAGTGATCGTCAATGGGCAGAACGTGGGGTCTTTGCGTCCGGGCGGTATTCCCTTCCTGCGCCGCAATTTCGGACTGGTCTTCCAGGACCACAAGCTGCTGTTTGACCGCAATGCATTCGAGAACGTGATGCTGCCCCTCGACATTGCCGGTTACGACCGCCGGGAGGGTGCACGGCGTGCCCGCGCCGCACTGGACAAGGTCGGTTTGCTGCACAAGGAAAAAGCGCCGCCGATCACCCTCTCCGGTGGTGAGCAGCAAAGACTCTGCATCGCGCGGGCGATCGTGCACCGTCCGGCAATATTGCTTGCCGACGAACCCACCGGCAACCTGGATGCCGAATATGCCGCCGGCATCGGCATGCTGTTCCGCGATTTCAACCAAGTTGGAGTCACCGTGGTGCTGGCCACGCACGATGCCCAGCTTGCGGAACGGCTGCAGCCACGGCGGATCGAAATCCGCAACGGCAGGCTGGCGTCATGAAAAGCTGGCTGTTCGCCCATTTACGTGCATTTTCCGGAGCCTGCGGCAGGCTGGCCGCTTCGCCACTGGCGAACCTGCTCAACATTGCGGTCATCGGGGCTGCACTGGCGCTTCCCCTCGGACTCTATGTGCTGCTCGCCAACCTACAGGGACTTGCCCGCGATCACACACCACAGCCCCAGATCAGCATATTCATGAACCTGGATGCGACTACAGACGCCGTCCGCAACATCGATCAACGTCTGCGCCAACAAGCCGGAGTGGCCGGGTTCCGTTTCGTGCCGCGGGCACAGGCATTGTCACAACTGCAGGCTCGCGCCGGCATGGGCGATGTCATGGCCGGGCTGCGCGACAATCCGCTGCCTGATGCCTTCATCGTCAAACCCAAGGACCATCGGGTCGCCGCTCTGGAATCCCTGCGTGCCGAATTTGCACGCTGGACCGGAGTGGCCGAAGTACAGGTTGACTCTGACTGGGCGCGACGTCTTGAACAGCTGCTGGCCCTCGGCCGCAGCGGGGTGCTGATGCTGGGAGCCGCCCTGGCGCTGGCACTGATTGCCATCACTTTCAATACCATCCGCCTGCAAATCCTGACCCAGCGTGACGAAATCGAAGTCATCCGCCTGATTGGCGCCACGGACGCCTATGTCCGGCGACCATTTCTCTACTTCGGCGGCCTCGCCGGTGCCGCTGGCGGCATCGCTGCTTGGTTGATGATCGGGCTGGCCCTGCTGCTGCTGGATGGCCAGCTGCGCCCGCTGGCCGAGTCCTACGGCATCCCGCTGCAACTGAGCCATCTTTCGCCAGCCGACAGCGCCTGGGCGCTGTTGTTCGCCAGCGGACTGGGTTGGTGTGGCGCATGGCTGTCAGTACGCCGCCACCTGCGTCTCGAATAGTTAACAAGTTATTGTTTATTAATAAATAATTTGCCTCTCTTCTGGGGAACTCAGACCCGAATTGGCACTCATATGCATGGAGTGCTAAACTTGTTTCCATGAAGGAACTGACCATGAGCATGAACGCATTTGCACTGCCGGTACCGGCGACTGCGGGCAGCCTCGATAGTTACATCCAGGCAGTTAACCGCTTCCCGCTGCTGACGCAGGAGCAGGAAACCGAATATGCGCGCCGTCTGCGCGACAGCGGCGACATCGAAGCCGCGCGCCACCTGGTGCTGTCCCATTTGCGCCTGGTGGTTTCCATCGCACGCGGCTATAGCGGTTACGGACTGCCCCAGGCGGACTTGATCCAGGAAGGCAACATCGGCCTGATGAAGGCGGTGAAGCGCTTCGATCCGGAACGCGGTGTGCGCCTGGTTTCGTTCGCAATCCACTGGATCCGTGCGGAAATCCATGAATTCGTACTGCGCAACTGGCGGCTGGTGAAAGTCGCCACCACCAAGGCACAGCGCAAACTGTTTTTCAACCTGCGCAGCATGAAGCAGAGTGCCGGCACACTGGGCGCTGACGAAGTACGCAAGGTGGCCCGCGAACTCGGGGTCAAACCCGAAGAAGTCGTCGAGATGGAAACCCGTCTCGGCGGACATGACATGGCATTGGAGCCTTCAGGTGACGACGAGCATGAACAGTACGCTCCGATCGCCTATCTGGCAGCCGAGGATGCCGAACCGGTAACCATGCTTGAGGCAGAACAGACGGCGCGTCTGCGTGGCGAAGGCCTGGAACAGGCACTGGCCAGCCTGGATGCGCGCAGCCGACGCATCATCGAAGCCCGCTGGCTGACCGAAAAGGAATCCGCCACGCTGCACGAGCTGGCAGCTGAATTCGGTGTCTCCGCCGAGCGGATTCGCCAGATTGAGGCCAAGGCTCTGGGCAAGATGAAAACGCTGATATCCGCGGAAGACTGATCCGGTTCAAAGCACGAAAAAAAGCCCCGGCCATGTCGGGGCTTTTTTTATGCGGCCGGCAATTTACTTCAGCAGCAGGCGGATGTCATGCAACAGCGCAGGTGCTCCTGCGCCATGCTGTGCAAACAGCCGCAGCCTACCCTGCCGGTCGAGAATGTAGGTGCCCGAGGAATGATCCATGGTATAGCCCCCCCCGGGCAGATTCTGGCGCTGGAAAAAGATCTTGAATTCCTTCGCTACGCGAGCCACCTCATCTGCACTCCCGGTCATGCCGAGAAATGTGGGATGAAAAGCGGGAACGTATTGCTTCAGCACCGAAGCAGTGTCGCGTTCGGGATCCACACTGACGAACAGCACCTGCACCCGTTCGGAATCATTACCGAGCTCCTTCATGACCAGCGCCAGTTCCCCAAGCGTGGTCGGACAGACATCCGGGCAGTGGGTGAAGCCGAAAAACACGGTGACCACCTTGCCGCTGAAGTCAGCCAGAGTCCGCCGCTGCCCGTTATGGTCGGTCAGCGCCAGTTCCTTGCCAAAGGAGGCTCCCGTGACATCGGTAAGCTTGAATCCAGGTGCGTCGGCTTTGCCGCCACATCCGTAAATTCCAAGCATGACCACGGCAAACATCGCTGCCGCAAATATTTTTTTCATGCGGAAATCAGAAAAACAACTGGAGATAATGATCGACGAGGAGCGCTGCGAAAATCAGCGTCAGATACAGTATCGAGTAGCGGAAGGTGCGCCGGGCCAGGCTGTCACTGTATTCCGTGTAGATCTTGACAGCGTAATACATGAATACCGCCCCCAGCATCAGTGCCGACACCAGATAGACATAACCGCTCATGCGGGTAACAAAAGGCAGCACGGAACAGGCCAGCAGAATGATCGTGTAGAGCAGCACATGCAGCCGGGTGAATTTGTCACCATGGGTCACCGGCAGCATCGGCACCCCCGCTTTCGCGTACTCGTCCTTGCGATAGAGGGCCAGCGCCCAGAAATGCGGGGGGGTCCAGGCAAAAATGATCAGGAACAGGGTCAGCGCCTGCGGGGTGACATCACCCGTGACTGCAGCCCAGCCCAGCACCGGCGGCATGGCGCCCGATGCGCCGCCGATGACGATGTTCTGCGGCGTCATCGGTTTGAGAATCACGGTATAGATGATCGCATAGCCGACGAAGGTCGCCAGCGTCAGCCACATCGTCAGCGGATTGACCCAGTGATAGAGCAGTGCAAGGCCGATGCCGCCGACCACACCGGAAAACACCAGCGTCTCCAGCGGGGTGATCTGCCCGCGCGGCAATGGCCGCCTTTGCGTGCGCAGCATCAGCGCGTCGATTTTCTGTTCAACCAGGCAATTCACGGCGGCGGCGGCACCCGCGACCAGCGCAATGCCCAGTGTCGCAGCAAACAGGATGGTCACCGGCACCATGCCCGGGGTCGCCAGGAACATGCCGATCACCGCGGTGAACACGATCAGCGACACCACGCGCGGCTTGGTCAGCGCGTAGAACTGCTGGATACGGGACGACAGCGGGGTCTGGGCTACGGTGGAGGACATTACGGTGCGGATTGCCTGCGAAGCGTGAAGTTTATCATCACCATGGTGAGCAATAAAATCGCCGCCCCGGCATTATGTGCCGCGGCCACCAGCAGCGGCAGGCCGGCCAGCACATTGACGATGCCCAGCCCCACTTGGATGCATAGCACTGCCAGCAGCACGCCGGCATGCCGTCTGGAATCCGCACTGCGTGACAGCGCCCAGGCAAAACCGCCAACGCTCAAAAAGGTTACCAGCGCGCCGACGCGATGGGTCCAGTGAATCGCGGTAATCGCGTCGTAACTCAGGTGAACGCCGGCGGCCGTCTTGCCCAGCTCGCGGACCAGCTGGAATCCGTGCCGGAAATCCATCGACGGCAGCCACTCGCCGTGACAGGTCGGCAGGTCCACGCAGGCCAGCGCAGCGTAGTTGGCCGAAACCCAGCCGCCCAGGGCAATCTGCGCGATCACCACCAACAACACCAGCAGGCCCCAAGGTCGAAGCACCGCAGCAACCTTGGCATTGACCGATGGCAGAGGCTGTTGACGCAGTGCGAGCCAGAACAGCAGCGACAGTACCGCCAGCCCCCCCAGCAGATGCAGCGTGACTATGACCGGCTTCAGCAGCAGCGTGACGGTCCACATTCCCAGTGCGGCCTGCAGGATGACCAGCAGCAGCACGCTCGTCGCCAGCAGCGGTGATTGTTTCAGTTGTCCACGCTGCAGCCATGCCATGACCGCGATGGCCAATATCAGCAGTCCGAGCCCACCGGCGATGTAGCGGTGGAACATCTCTTTCCAGGCTTTGCCCAGAGAAACCGGGCCGTGCACTCCACCCTGCTGCTCGACAGCGCGCGCAATGTCGTCGCGCGCGTGGTGCGGTGTCAGTTCGCCGTAGCAACCGGGCCAGTCGGGACACCCGAGACCGGCATCCGACAGCCGCACATAGGCGCCAACCACCACCACCACGAAGGTATACAGCACCGCCAGCCAGACCAGTTTGCGAAACATGAATTTATCAATCAAAAATATGGTTACTGCGTCACCCGATACGCGATACCTTGAGCAGTCGCTCGAGGTCCTTCTTGATTCGCGAAGGATCAGCGTCACGCGGGTAGCGCAGGATCACATTCCCCAGCGGATCGACCAGATAGATGTGATCGACGCGGGAACCCGTATGCGGCAGCACCTCGGAAATTTTGCTGCGTTCGGCATCGATCATCCAGGTACCCTCATATTCGCCAAGCAGCCTTTCCGCCGGCTTGCCACCTCCGGTTACCAGCCATACCCGCTCGATACGCTCGGGATATTTGCCCTGGGTTTTGCGCACCTGGCGAATTTGCCACAGCTTCTTCTCGCAATACGCGTCGCAGGCCGCATTGTCGACGGTGATGAATACCCATTTTCCTTCGATCCGGGTCAGCGAAAAATCGCTGCCGTCGGCCAGCCTGAGTGACATCTCCGGCAGCTTCACACCTTCGATCAGGTCACCGTAATTCACCCTGCCATCCGGCTGGTAAAAATAATAGGCGGCGAAAGACGCCACGAAAGGCGCGATGCAAACCGCAGCGATCAACCACAACACCCTGCGGCTATTTGGTTTTTTCTCGTTTGACATGGGTTGCCAGAAAATAAATCAGTATCGCCAGGCTCAATGCATACCACTGGAACGCATAAGCCAGATGCGTGTTGCGCCCGAGATCGGGCCGGTTCCATTCACGCACCAGCCCGTCGCCGGCGGCCTCATCCTGCTGTATCACGAACGGCTGCAGATCAAGTCCGGTGGCCTGCCGATAACGTTCAAAGACCAGGTTCTGCCACACATTGCCTTCGGCCACCTTGGTCGAAAGCTCCAGAAAACGCTCGCTGTACGCCACCGCCACGCCTTGTATCGCCTGTTTCCCCGACGGGGTATCCACCTCCGGCGGTTTGCGATCTCCCGAGCTAGCCACCCACCCCCGGTTGACCAGCACATATCGCTGCGATCCCTCTATGCGCAATGGCGTCGCCACGTGATAACCCGGCCGGTGCTGATGGATGCGGTTGTCGAGAAAAACCGTGTACTTCGGCACATACTCGCCCCGCACCTCGACCCGTCGCAACAGCACGCCATCACGCTCTACCAGTTCTCCGCCAACATGCACCGCCGGTTGACGGCCCAGCTGATCGTAGCGCGCCTGCAGATCCTCCTTGTACTGCGCACGCCCGACCTGCCACTGTGCCAGCGCCAGCGTCAGCACGACCCCCACTACGGTCGCGATACTGCTCCAGAGACGGGGCCGGAATACGAATCCGGAAAACCTGATTGCTGTCATCTCGGTTGCCGCCGGGTTAAACTCTGCCTGCCATGCGCATCGTCGTCATTCTGTTCCTAGTCGTCATACTGGCCAGCCTGGGTTCGGCCCTTTACTACATGGTCAAGGACCGCGGCACCACGCAGCGTACCGCCAAGGCCCTGACAATACGCATCGTATTGTCCATCGCCCTTTTCCTGATGCTGATCATCGGCTTCCAGACCGGCTTGATCACCACCCAACTTTAGAGCGGAAACCCCGGTCAGGTTTCCCTGAGGGCAAAAAAAACGCCGCGATCACGCGGCGCCCAATTCCCCTTTCGGGGTACCCCCTCCCCGTACGAATCGCTTTATGCCGGCCTTGCAGACCGTGTACGCGATTCGCCGCCTGTAAACTTAAAGCCAGTAAACAAATACGAAGAGAATCAGCCAGACCACGTCCACAAAGTGCCAGTACCAGGCCACGCCCTCAAACCCGAAATGATTTTCAGCATTGAAGTGGCCGGCAACGCTGCGAAAGAGGATCACCCACAGCATGATGGTACCCACGGTCACGTGAAAGCCGTGAAAACCGGTCAGCAGGAAGAAGGTCGCGCCGTACGCGCCCATCGTCAGCTTGAGATTCAGTTCGGAATAGGCATGTACATATTCGTAGATCTGGAAACCAAGGAAGACCATGCCCAGCGCGATGGTCATGACCAGGCCCCAGATCAGCTGGGTGCGGTTGTTTTTGAGCAAACCCCAGTGCGCCCAGGTGATCGTCGCACCCGAAGTCAGCAGGATTGCGGTATTCAGCGCCGGGATGCCCCAGGCACCCATCGGTGAGAAGCTTTCCTTGATGCCGGGGCCGCTTACCGGCCATTCCGCCTTGAAGTTGGGCCACAGCAACTGCTGATGCTCGAGCGTCCCCAGGTCAGGCACCGAAATCACGCGCATGTAGTAGAGGGCCCCGAAAAAACATGCAAAAAACATCACTTCGGAAAAAATGAACCAGCCCATGCCCCAGCGGAACGAGACATCGACCTGCTTGTTGTATTTGCCCGCCTCGGACTCATGCGCCACCGTGGTAAACCAGCCGGCAAACATGAAGAACAGGATCAGAAAACCGATGCCGAGCAGCGCGTAACCGATCGGCATGTGATTGACGGTGAAAGAAGCGCCAAAGCCCAGGAAGCCCAAGGCAACCGATGCGACGATGGGCCAGTGCGAGGGGTCCGGCAGATAGTAATTGCCCGATGCTTGACTCGACATTTCGTTCTCCCTGAATCCTTGTCTGTAAATTCCGATTGATGCGTTAAACAGTTGTCAGTTAATTGATGACCAAGCGCACCACGGTCACCACGGTGGCAACGAATATCGCGCCCGCCATGACACCGACGATGATCACCTGCACCGGACTGACCTCAATTTTTTCATGCTCGGTACGCTTGCGTATGCCCAGGAACGCCGAGAACACCATGCGTACCACCTGGAAAAGACTGGCCTTGTGTCGCCCTTCCGTCATTGTCGCCCCACCACTCATCCGCGGCCTCCGCTCTTGGCCGGCGACAATGCTGCGCCCTTGACCTCGAAAAAGGTATAGGACAGCGTAATGGTGTTCACGTCGGCCGGCAGCGTGGAATCAACCACGAACTGCACCGGCATGCGCTTGCCCTCGCCCGCCTGCAGCGGTTGCTGCTTGAAACAGAAACATTCCAGCTTCTTCACGTGCGGCGCCGCGTGCCGGGGACCATAGCTGGGAATGGCCTGGCCGACCACGCCCGTGGTTCCGTTGTTGCGAACCTCGAATTCAACCTGGATCATCTCGCCCGGATGTACCCGCACACTGCGCTGCACGGGCCTGAAATCCCATGCCAGTCCGTGAGCATTGCCGTCGAACTCCAGCGTGATCCAGCGCGATTTGTCGACCTGGGTGTTTTCAACAGCAGCGGCCGGACGGATCAGGTCGTTGATGCCAGTGACCTCGCAGAACTTGTCGTAAAAGGGCACCAGCAGAAACCCGAAACCGAACATCGCTGCCGCAAAAATCGACAGTCGCGTCATCAGCCGCCGGTTGTCGCGCTCGTTGCTCATCGGGCCAGCAGGTAATACTTGACCATCACGCCGAAAAAGAACGCGGCGACAATCAACCACAGCACGGTGGCCGTGCGGCGGTTGTTGCGCTTGATTTCGACCTGCACCATCAACTTACTTCACCACCGGCGGAGTCGCGAAGCTGTGATAGGGGGCCGGCGAAGGCAGGTGCGTCCACTCCAGACTGTCTGCACCCTCCCACTGGCGATCAGCCGCCTTTTCGCCACTGGTGATGGTCTTGATGACGATGTAGAGGAACAACAGTTGCGAGAGACCAAAACCGAAGGCGCCGATCGACGAGATCATGTTGAATTCGGCAAACTGCAGCGAGTAATCCGGGATGCGACGCGGCATGCCGGCCAGTCCCAGGAAATGCTGCACGAAGAATGTCACGTTGAAGAAAATCAGCGACAACCAGAAATGCCATTTACCCAGGGTCTCGTTGTACATGCGGCCCGTCCACTTGGGCAGCCAGAAGTAAATACCGGCGAAGGCCGAGAACAGCGCGCCCGCGACCATCACGTAGTGGAAATGCGCGACCACGTAATAGGTGTCATGCAGCTGCACGTCAACCGGGGTAATCGACAGAACAAGCCCGGTGAACCCGCCCAGCGTGAACAGGAACAGGAAACCCAGCGCGAACAGCATCGGCGTCTCGAAAGTCAGCGAACCCTTCCACATCGTCGCCACCCAGTTGAACACCTTGACTCCGGTCGGCACCGCAATCAGCGTCGTCGCATACATGAAGTACAGCTGGGCTTCGACCGGCATGCCGGCGGTATACATATGGTGCGCCCACACCATGAACGACAGGATGGCAATCGACGCCGTGGCATAGACCATCGAGGCGTAGCCGAACAACGGCTTGCGCGAAAACGCGGGAATGACCTGCGAAATCACGCCGAAGGCCGGGATCGCAATGATGTAAACCTCGGGGTGCCCGAAGAACCAGAAAATGTGCTGATAGAGCACCGGGTCACCACCACCAGCAGCGTTGAAGAAATGGGTGCCGAAATGACGGTCGGTCAGCGTCATTGTCACGGCGCCAGCCAGTACCGGCATCACCGCCACCAGCAGGTAGGCGGTAATCAGCCAGGTCCAGCAGAACAGCGGCATTTTCATCAGCGTCATCCCCGGCGCGCGCATGTTGAGGATGGTGGTGATGATGTTGATCGAGCCCATGATCGACGACATGCCGAGTATGTGTATGGCAAAAATCGTCAGGTCCATCGCCGGGCCGGCCTGCGTGGTCAGCGGGGCATACAGCGTCCAGCCCACACCGGCACCGCCGCCGGGCATGAACTGCGCGGTTACGAGCAACAGTGCCGCAGGAGGCAGCAGCCAGAACGACAGGTTGTTCATTCGCGGAAACGCCATGTCCGGCGCACCGACCTGCATCGGAATCAGCCAGTTGGCGAAGCCGACAAACGCCGGCATGATCGCGCCGAACACCATGATCAGGCCGTGATACGTCGTCATCGAGTTGAAGAAGTCCGGCTTGACGATCTGCAGACCGGGCTGGAACAGTTCCGCGCGGATGATCATGGCCATGATGCCGCCGACCAGAAACATGGTGAAGCTGAACCACAGGTACATCGTGCCGATGTCCTTGTGATTGGTCGATTTCACCCAGCGCATGATGCCCGAGGGCTTGTGCGCGTGATCGTCGTGGCCGTGATCGTGTCCGTGGGAATGTGCGTGTGCTGCTTCCATTGTGTTCTCCTGAAGCCTGTATACGTTCGCGGGTTAGCGCAGTGCCTTGATGTCGGCAGGCGCTGCCGCATCACCGGTCTTGTTGTTCCAGTTGTTCCGCGTATAAGTGATCACCGCGGCAAGGTCGACATCGGAAAGCCTGCTGAATGCGGCCATGGCCGTGCCTTTCTTGCCGTTCAGCACCAGCTTGATCTGTTCATCCTTGGGACCGTTGACCATTTTCGAGCCGGACAATGCCGGGAACGTGCCCGGAACGCCCATGCCTGTGGCCTGATGGCAGGCGACGCAGTTCTGGGCATAGACCTTCTCGCCGTGAGCCTTCAGTTCATCCAGCGTCCAGGTCTTGTTCGGGTCAACCTTGGCGGCAGCGATTTTCTTTTGCTGTGAAGCAACCCAGGCCGTGTATTGCGCCGGCTCCATCACTTCGACGACGATCGGCATGAAACCATGGTCCTTGCCGCAGAGCTCAGCACACTGGCCACGATAGATGCCGGGTTTGTCCGCCTTGAACCAGGTGTCACGGATGAATCCGGGCACCGCGTCCTGTTTAACCGCCAGCGCCGGCACATACCAAGAATGGATTACGTCGGCAGCGGTGACCAGTACCCGCACTTTCTTGCCGGCAGGAACCACGACGTTGGTATCGGTTTCAAGCAGGTAATTCGGATTCTTCTTGCGCCCTTCGATGTCACGGCCGTCGATCTGTGCCCGCGGGGTCGACAGGGAACTGTAGAAGCTGATGCCCTCGCCCTCCCCCTTCAGATAGTCATAACCCCATTTCCACTGGTAACCGGTGGCCTTAATGGTCATGTCGGGTTCCGAGGTGTCGCGCATTGTAATCAGGGTGCTGGTCGCCGGCACCATCATCGCAATCAGGATCACGAACGGGACCAAGGTCCAAGCCACTTCGACCGCGGTGTTTTCATGGAACTGGGCCGCCTTGTGCCCCACCGACTTGCGGTGTTTGAACACCGCGTAGAACATGAAACCGAAAACGCCGATGAAAATGATAAAACAGATGACCGTGATGATGGTATGCAGGTCATAAATCTTTTCGCCGAGCTGCGTGATTGGCGTTTGCAGGTTGAGCTTGTATTCAGCCCAAGCCGCAGCCGCCCAGAACCACATCAGTCCAGCTGCGGCCCATTTCTTCAACCCCTTGTTGACCATTCTTCCCCCGCTAAAAAAACCGATTGATTTCAACGCAGCCCGCCGGCAAGACGACTGCGCAATTCCCTTTCAAGCAGACGCCGGCTTTCCTCGCCGCAATAGCGTCCGACGGATACTTCCCTGCCATGCGATCGCAACGCCAGGCCTCCTGAACCATCGCACACCACACGCGCCCAGCACCTGTTGAATTCCATTTGTCTCGTCCTGCCCCGTTCCCTGCACTCGAACAGAATACGGTCCCCGCTCATCGCCAGCCGCTCGAAATCCCCGGCACGGCGCAATACAACCCAAGCCGCCACAGCCAGCCCGGCAATTTCGACACCCGCGAACGGGATGATCATCCACGCACCCGCAGCCGCAAACGCAACGGCAACGAGCAGGGAAAAAACAGCCAGAGAACCGAAAACCAGTTTCAGCAACCGCAGATCCAGCGAACTGGCATGACGCCTGAAATACGTGAATCCGGCGCCATCCTGTTCCAAATCCGACTCAAAAATTGTATCTCTGGTCACCGGCGCCGACCACCTGTTTCAACCGCGCGGACTGTAGCACAACCGCAGGGACAGTCGCAACCAATATGTCCCATGAAATCAGTCGGTTTTCCCTCTCAAATGAGGGTATTCAAGCGACTGATATCCAGCATCTTGACGATGTTGCCGAGACGTGGTTTTCGGACATGGCGGACATGTCCGAGCAAGGGCGCCGGCAATCTCTCGCGCAAGGCATCGAGATTCTGCTGGAGCCGGGACATGCCGGGATCCATGTCATTGGCAATCCACCCGGCAAACCGCAAACCCCGGGCGCGCAACGCTTCCGCGGTCAACAGCGCGTGGTTGAGGCACCCCAGCCGCATGCCAACAACCAGAACCACCGGCAAATGCAGCCGCTGCGGAATTTCAACAGCATTGGCCCGCCGCCCCAGCGGCACCAGCAAACCGCCCACGCCCTCAACCACCACCACATCGACACTACGGGCGATCCGGGCATAGTGACTGCGGATCACCGCCAAACGGATCGGCCTGCGAACTTCCAGCGCGGCAACATGCGGGGCAATGGCCGGCGCAAAGCAATAAGGATTCACCGAGGACAGTGGCAGTTCGACGTTGCCTGCCGCACGCAGCTGTTGCACATCGTCGTTATGCCAGACCCGTCCCCTGCGGTAAGCCCCGGCCGCAACCGGCTTCATTCCCGCAGCGCGCAACCCCATTTTGCCCAGCCCGTTGAGCAGAGCACAGGCGACCAGCGTCTTGCCGACCCCGGTATCAGTGCCTGCGATAAAAACCCCGCGCCCGGACGGGATTTGGCTGGACGGGGCTTTCATTTCAAGCAGGATCCACGGGTCTGATTTCGATGACGGGTCGGCCATCAGGGCCGGTGCGGGGCAGCGGCCGCCAGGCATGTCCGTAGATCACCTCGAATGTGGCCGGCAATTTGCCGTCGCGCCGCAACGCTTCATAGTTATGTTCAACTGCAGCCAGCCAGCGTTTGCCGGACAGGGCCGGAGGACGGTCGACAGCGGCATTGTGTGCTCCAATCGACTTCAGATCACGCATCACCGCCCGCGCATCGTCATAGGTGAGCGTAAACAGCTCCATATCGATTACCGGATCGGCAAAACCTGCCCGCACCAGCAAATCGCCGATGTCATGCATGTCGATAAACCCGCTGCCATGCACATGTCCATCCAGCCCGGACTGCGCCGACCGCAGTTCCTTCAGCGTGTCCGGCCCGAAAGTGGTGAACATTAACAGCCCGCCGGGAGCCAGCACACGGCGGATTTCGGCAAAAGTAGACTGCAGCCCGTTCACCCATTGCAGGGCCAGGTTGCTCCATACCAGGTCGATGCTGCTGTTTTTCAGCGGCAGGTGCTCCAGGTCTCCGCAAATAGCCGCCGGCAGCCGCCGCAGAAAGCGCTGGTGCCAGGGGACCGCAGCCCGGCCCTGGTGCAACATGGCTGACGCGATATCCAGCGCAACGATGCCCGCATCGGGATAACGCGACCTGAGCCCGCGCCAGGCATTGCCGGTGCCGCTGCCGGCATCGAGGATGCGCT
>JAYQOT010000002.1:41163-75484 GCA_038144955.1 Burkholderiales bacterium
CTGGCCTGTAACAGACGAAAGCGTTTCAGTGTCCCGGCCGGATCGGTTTTGAGCTGCGCGGCAAATTCCGCGAACGTGTCAGCCACCATGCCCTGGGGCCAGTCCGTTGCCGCGACAAACCGCGGCGTCGAAGCCAGCAAACCAATCCGTTCAATCTGTTGGGGATGGCGTTGTGCCCACGCCAGCGCCAGTTGTCCGCCGAGCGACCAGCCCGCAACCATGCAGCGCGGTGGAGACGCGGCCGCAATCCGATCAACGACTTTGGTCATGGACGGCAACGCCCCCTCGATCGGCAACTCCGGCATCAGCACAGAGAAATCTGCGGCAAGTCGTTCAGCCAGATCCTGCCAGATGCCCGGATGTGTTCCCCAGCCATGCAGCAGCACCAGCTCGGATTTTCCCTCCCCTCTCACGCGGCCTCCAGCAATGCATCCACCAGCCGTTGTACGTCTGCGGGATCGTGATCGGCCGACAGAGAAATGCGCAGGCGCGCAGTACCCTGCGGTACCGTCGGCGGACGGATCGCGGGCACCAGCAATCCCCTGGCAGCCAGTCGTTCAGACAGCGCCATCGCCTGTCGGCTGTCCCCGACCATCAGCGGCTGGATCGGTGTTTTCGACGGCAGCAAGGGCCAGGAAGCCGCGGCAAGACCATCGCGCAATTGCGTGATGAGTTCCTGCAGACGTGAGCGCCTCCAGTCTTCCTTTCCGATCACCTCTAGGCTGGCCAGGAGCGCCTGCGACAGCGCTGGCGGAGCCGCGGTGGTGTAGATGTAAGTACGCGCGCTCTGGATCAGGGTTTCGATCAGTTCTTCGTTGCCCGCCACAAAAGCGCCGGCGACGCCGGCCGCCTTGCCCAGGGTCGCCATGTAAATCACCCGATCGGACACGATCCCGAAATGCGCAAGCGTACCGCGGCCCTGCTCCCCGAGAACTCCAAAACCGTGGGCATCGTCGATCAACAGATACGCATCATGACGAACGCACAAGTCCAGTAATTCGGGAACCGGCGCAATGTCACCGTCCATGCTGAATACCGCATCGACGATCACCAACCGGCGGCGGGCAGGCGTGTTTTTCAGCAACCGCTCCAGCATCGCGAGATCGCCATGGGCAAAGCGTTTGAAAGCGGCTCGTGACACCAACGCAGCATCGTTTAGCGATGCATGATTGAGCCGGTCGGCGAAAATCGCATCCCCGCGTCCGACCAATGCGCTGACGGCGCCCATGTTGGCCATGTAGCCCGTCGAGAACGTCAACGCCCTCGGCAGCCGCACGAATTCCGCCAGTGCCGCTTCAAGATCGTGATGGACCGCGCTGTGTCCGAGTATCAGGTGCGAAGCCCCCGCACCGACGCCGTAGCGTTCGAGACCGTCGCGGGCCGCTGCGGTAAGTCGCGGATCCGCGGCGAGCCCGAGGTAGTCGTTCGAACAGAAGGCGACAAACTCGCTGCCATCAACGCGTACCCGAGCCCGCTGCGGCGATCCCAACAGGCGACGCCTGCGGCGCAGGCCCTGCGCCTCGCGCAACTCCAGATCGGCGGCCAGTTCGGCGTGCAGCGACAAGTTACTCGGAAAACGATAGTTGAGGGGAAATCAGGCCGGATTCAGCGGCGTCAAACCCAATCGCGAAAACAGGGCACGATCGTTGGCTACATCCGGGTTGCCGGTGGTCAGCAGTTTCTCGCCGTAGAAAATGGAATTCGCGCCAGCGAGAAAACACAGTGCCTGTACCGCATCGCCCATTTCCTGGCGACCCGCCGACAGCCTGACCATGGCCTTGGGCATGGTGATGCGCGCGCAGGCAATGGTACGCACGAACTCCAGCGGATCCAGCTGGTCAGTGCCGTGCAGGGGCGTGCCGGGCACCTGTACCAGATTGTTGATCGGCACCGATTCAGGATAGGGATCCATATTCGCCAGCTGGGCGATCAATGCGGCGCGGGCAGTGCGTGTTTCCCCCATCCCGACTATGCCGCCGCAGCAGACATGAAGGCCGGCCTCGCGGACCTGATCGAGCGTATCGATGCGGTCGGAATAATCGCGGGTGGTAATGACCTTGCCGTAGTGATCGGCGTCGGTATCGATGTTGTGGTTGTAGTAATCGAGCCCGGCCTCGCGCAACTGACCGGCCTGACCGGGTTTCAGCATGCCCAGCGTCGCGCAGGTTTCCATGCCGAGTCCGCGCACTGCCTTGACCATGGCGACGACCTTGTCGAGATCGCGCTGCTTCGGGCTGCGCCACGCCGCCCCCATGCAAAAACGCGTCGCTCCGTGATCGCGCGCGGCCCGTGCTGCACTGACCACCTCCTCCACCGAGAGCATGTCTTCATTTTCGACGCCGGTCTGGTAACGCGCCGCCTGCGGGCAGTAACCGCAGTCTTCGGGACAGCCACCGGTTTTCACCGACAACAGGGTCGACAATTGCACCGCGTTGGCATCGAAATTGGCCCGATGCACCTGCTGGGCCTGGAACAACAGATCGTTGAAAGGCAAGGCAAACAACGCTTCGACCTGGGCGGTTGACCAGCGCTGCGTGTCGGCCGTATGGGCCGTATGGGCGTTTAGGTTCAATGTATCCATTTGAATAAAAATATTATTAAAAACAATAACTTATATGTATTCATCGTCGCAGAAGCCGACATTTTTGTCAAATTTTAAAAATCTGCTTTTTGACAGGCGTGACGATTCGTCACCGCACAACCGGGGCTATCGCTGCCTGCTGTGTGGTGACCGTGCGGTCGGACTCGCCCTCTGCAACGGCTGCCGCGCCGAACTGCCGGCATTGGCAAAAACTCAATGCACGCTGTGCGCCCATCCGCTTTCCATCACCGGGGTCTGCGGGCGCTGTATTGCCGAACCTCCACATTTCGACCATGTGATCACCGCATACCGCTATGCCTATCCCCTCGCCGGAATGATCCAGGCATGCAAGTACGGAGGGCGGCTCGAAACCACAAAAGTACTTGCCGATCTGCTTTTGCCAGAATTGCCGCTGCGTCCTGATCTGATCGTGCCGATGCCGCTCTCAGTGCAGCGCCTGCGCGAGCGCGGATTCAACCAGGCGCTGGAGATAGCACATCATGTCGCCTTGCGGATCCCGGCACGCGTGGATGCCGGCATCTGCGTCAAAATCCGCGACACAGTGCCACAAACTTCATTGCCGTGGAAAGAACGTCGCAAAAACATCCGCGGGGCTTTTGTCGTGCAGCAGTCGCTTGAGGGTCTGCACATTGCCGTGGTGGACGACGTACTGACCTCTGGAGCCACCCTGAATGAACTCGCCCGCTGCCTGAAAAAAAGTGGGGCCGCATCGGTGACCGGATGGGTTGTTGCCCGCACTGTAGCCGACCACGTGACTTGAAATACGGGCTTTTTCAGCCCGGTAATTCACGGGCAGAAAAAATCAACGCAATCGCTGATCGACGAACGCCGCCAGATCGCCGGGCAGATTTCCGGTGGACTTGGCACGCCGGTAGGCTTCCTGCGCTTCAGGGCCGCGCCCCAGCGCATCAAGCGAGAGCCCCAGGCCTAGCAGCCACACACCCGAATTGCCGCGCTGCCGCAACGCCCGTTCGAACATCTCCACCGCTTCGACATGCTTCTGCTGACGCTGCAACAGCCCTGCATAAAACGCGGCGTACTCCGCACTGCCTCCGGCGTGGTCAGCGCTGCGACCCAGTGTCTGCACCGCGGCATCCAATTCACCCTGCTCGATCTGCAAACGCGCCAGCGCCATGGCAAAACCATATTGCGACGGTGCGAGATTCAGCCCTTCCTGCAGCACTTTCGCGGCCTCCACGAACTGACGTACATCGAGCATGGTTCCGACCAGGGCCTGCCGCGCGGCATGATGCGTGGGCAGAATAGCCAGCGTCGCCTCGAACGCGGCGCGGGCGTCGCCGGACCTGCCCTGATGCAACGCTGCAACTCCCCTGGCGTATTCGGCATCGGCACGCTGCCTGGGCGTGAGTTCGCGAACCTGTTTTGAGATTTCCACGCGCGGACTCGGCTCGGGTTTCCCCGCAGCTGCCACCGCCTTCGCCGGCGCACTGCGTTGCGCTGCGGGTGCGGGCGCGGGCGCGGGAGGTGCAGTGCGCTCTGGCGCCCCTGCTCGTTCTTCGCGCCCAACAATGGCCGCCGTGGTCACCCCGGTTGACGGGACTGATGCCTGCTGCAGCGGCAACTCTGAAATATTCGACAGTTCGAAACTCATGCGCTGGGCAATCATTTCCACGGATTCCGGCTCGACTGGCGCTTTTGGCACCGCCGGTTTTGCTGCCGGCACTGCCGGCTGCACAGGCTGCACGGCGCCCCGGTTACGCTGTGCAAACCACCACCCCCCAACAGCAAGTGCGATAACCACCGCAACCGCGGCAACGACTATCGGCATCCTGCTGGACACCTCGGGCGTGTTCCCCGGCAAGGCACGCACATGCGCAGGAATGCGGTTGCGTTCGGCGCTCGATGCGCGCCGCCGCTCCAGATCCATCAGCATTTGATTGATGACGCTCATGCGAACCAGGCCAGCGTCAAACCGCAAACCACCACCACTGCCGCCATCCCGAATACCCACCACCTTGATGGCGGGACGGCTGCCGGCGTATCGGCCGCTGCCGAGCGCACATGTTTAAGCAATACCTGCTGCAAGCCTTCACCGAAAGCCAGCAACAGCGCCTTGTGCGCGATGATGTTGATCAGCCGCGGCACGCCGTGGCTGGCTTTATGGATTTCCCGCACGGCGGCGGACACGAACACGCGATCTCCGCGATGTCCGGCCACCCGCAGGCGGTGCGACAGGTAATGATCGACCTCGTCGCGGGTCAATGCCGACAACCGGTACTGGAAAGTAATGCGCTGACGCAGTTGACGCACAGCATCCTGCGCCAGTCGGGTATCGAGCTCGGGTTGACCGAACAGGACCACCTGCAGCAATTTGCGTTTCTCCGTTTCGAGATTCGTCAGCAGGCGCAGCGCCTCCAGCGTCTCGTCAGGCATGGCCTGCGCCTCGTCGAGACAGACCACCACGGTCTTGCCCTGGCGTGCAAAATTGAGCAATGACCTCGACAATTCCTTGAGCAGCTGATGCTGGTCGGATTCGCGCGGCAGGGATATGCCCAGTTCATCCGAAAGCGCAAACATCAGCGTGCGCGGCTCCAGATAGGGATTGGGTATGTAGGCCGACACGAACCGTGCATCAAGCGCGGCCAGGAACCGCCGGCACAGCAACGTCTTGCCGGTGCCGACCTCGCCGGTGACCTTCATGAACCCTTCACCGTTGCGCGTGGCAACGAGCAGGGTGTTCAGGGCTTCCTGGTGTGAATTGCAAGCGTAGGCAAAGCTGGTGTCCGGCGTTATGCCGAACGGCGGCTCACGCAGACCGAAATACGCTTCATACATGGTGCCAGCGTATCACCGTTGCGGCTCCGGCGTACCCATGGCGCGTATGCGTTCGCGGGTCTGTGCCAGGTCTTCCTGCCAGTTGCGATCGCTGTGAATGATGGTGGGCTTGAGCAGGATCACCAGTTCACTCTTGGTGCTGCTCTGATCGCGCTGGCGGAACAGTTCGCCGACACCAGCGGTATCACCCACGCCCGGCACCTGGCTGCGGCGATTGATGGACTGCTGCCGCATCAGGCCGCCGATGGCGACGATGTTGCCATCCTGAACACGGACAATGGTATCAGTTTCGTTGACATCACTGGATGCCAGGGGAAGCGTGAAGGATCCGAGCGATCCGAGATCGATCACCTTGCGCCGTTCGACCACGCTGCTCACCGAGGGATGGATATGCAGGATGATGTTGTTGTTGGCATCGATCTGCGGTGTCACGTCGAGGGCGATGCCGGAGAAAAACGGTGCCACGGTGATCGTCGGGGTCACCGTGGTGCTGCTACCGCTGGTGCTTGAAGTCGTGCTGACGTTGGTTACAAAGAAATCGTCAGTGCCGACTTTGAGCACGGCTTTCTGGTTGTTGATGGTCGCCACCCGCGGGCTCGACAGCACGTTGACCCCGCCCTGGGTTTCGAGGAACGACAGCAATGCGGCGAAGTTCTTGGTCTGCAAAGCCAGACCGAACAGACCGCCTGCCGCGCCCGACCCCAGTGCCAGCGCACCCGTCACCAGTCCTGTAGAGCCCGCTGCCAACGCTGAACTGCTCAGCACACTGCCGTCGGCGGCACGCGCCGTCGGCGCCGTTATCGCGCCGCTGCGGTCAAGGGAGGCGCCCGGACTGATGATGCCGGCACCGAGCCGGGTGCTGCCGTCGCGGAACCCGGCCCAGTTGATGCCCGCCTGGTAGCCGTCACGCAAACTGACTTCGATAATCTTCGCTTCCAGCACGACCTGGCGCTCGACGATGACCTGCATCGCCTTCAGGAACTGCTCGACGTTGCGCAATTCGTTCGGCATGGCACGGACCACCACCACCCCCGACTGGGGATTGACCACGACGCTGCGACCGGCTGCGGTGCCGAGAATGGCATTCAGTGATTTCTGGATGTCATCCCAGAAATTTGAATCGGAACTGGTGGTGACCCTGGTGCTTTCGGCGGCACGCGTTCCGGCGCCACCGGTGGGACCCGTAGTCGGCACCGGCACCGCACCGGGCGCCGGACTGCCGGGAGCGGCAGAACCATCGGCGATGGAACCGGAACTGACCCGGGTCTGGGTCTGGCCGCGACGCTGTGCCTGCAGGTAATTGACCTGGAAAATGCGGGTTTGCAGAGCTGCCGGCAGCACCGTGATGCGGTTGCCTTGGACCCCGTAATCGAAACCGTAAAGGTCACGCAAGGTATCCAGCGCCTCGGTCACCGTGACATCCTTCAGGCTGACCGACAACTCACCCCTCACATCGGGGTGTAACACCATGCTGTAACGGGTGCCGGAGACGATCGCCATGAATACCTGGGATGCAGGGGCGTTGTTGACCGAGAGATCAAAGCGGGTTTCCGGTTTCTGTGTATCCGCACTCGGCATCTCCACCACCAATGCGGGCAGCAATGCACGGGTGACCGCTTCCGGCGGCACCGGTTTGCGCACAGCCGCAGCCTGTTCCAGTTCCTTGTTGATGGCATCCAGTGCCGAACTGCCGCTGCGCTGCGGCTCCGCACAACCGGCAACCAGAACCATCGCCGCAACTGACAGACTGCAAATATTTTTTTCGGTTTTTGTCATTTTTATCGCTTGACTGAATCTGCAACGTTCCTGCCGCCGGCTTTCTTTTCACCAGCCGCGCGCTTGTCCACCTGCGGATACATGCGCAGCACGGTGACCTCCTCACCGTTTTTCAACACCGCCTCTGTTTCCGTCAGTTTCACCAGCCTGGCCGCACCATACCGCCCGCCCAGTGTCACCATTTCCCCGCTGATCACCGCGATCTTGCGCCCCTGCGACAGCATCACCGACTGCAGCACGGGCCCCATGCTCACCGTCGCCGCACCCGCCGCCTCTGCCACGCCTCCCGGCGGCCGCGTCGGATCAGCCAGCCCCTGCGCAAAAGCAGGGAGCGATATCAGCAGCAGCCACGTGGACGCGGCCTTCATACGATCAACCACGCCTTGTTGAGGCTCAGCGTATGCACCGTCAGTGCCAGCCTCAACCGCGGATGTTGATCAGCATTCAATGCGGCTTTGCCCCAGAACAATTGCCACGGCAGTTTTTCGAGACGGGCAAGATAGGCATGCAATTCCGCATAACTGCCTTCGATCTCGATTTCGAAACTGTGCTGGTAAATGCTGCGGTTGACCTGGACCGAGGGCTGATCCGGTTTGGCACCGGGCTTGGACATGACCGCGCTCGTCTTGAACTGTTGAACGGGCAGTTTGCGCAGACTGATCAGGGCCAGTCCCCGATCCCGTGACAGCACGCCTTCGAGCAGCTGGGTGACCTGGTCCGGCGGCACCAGCTGTTTCTGCAGACTCTGCAGCTTGCCGTCGATTTCGGCGATCTGCTTGCGCAGCTCATCGCGATAGCGCCGTTTCACCGCGTCGGGATCGGTTTGCGCAGCACCGCCGCTCATCACCAACTCACCGACCTTGATCTTGGTGCGCGCCTGCACGAGCTGGGAATTCAACTGCTTGCGCTGCTGCTCGAGCGGAGCCAGAGCAAAGGTATCGAACAACAGCACCACGGCAGCCACAACCATCGCGGCAATCAATGCCCGCTCACGCAGGGACCTTGCGTTGAATTTGGCGCTCCACTGCTGCCATTGCGCTACGAGCTGGTCCATCAGCGCTTCTCCTTGCGTGCCGCGGCCGGATCGGACTCGCTGGTGGCCAGGGCAAATTCAAGGAATCGCGGCGCAGCAATCGCCACCGCCTCTGCTTTGGCATTCTGGGCGGTATCGGCTGGCGGCAACACCGGGCGCTTTATCTCCAGCGCGGAAAACTCCCTGCCCTTCAGTGCCGGTTCGCCGTTGAGCCGCTGGATATAAACCGGAACCAGTTCCGGCCTCAGCACCCGGCCTTCGATCGACACATCGCCGCTGCCCGCCACCGTGAATCCGGTCAGCCACAGTCCGTCAACCGCCTGGCGGGAAAACGCCTGCATGTAGCGCGCGAAGCCATCGCGGTTGCCCAGCGAGCCACCCTCGAGAACAGTCATGCTGTCGCGCGCCGTCTTCAGTTCCTGCTCGAGCTGCTGCACCTCGGCTTCGAGAGCGGTATTGCCTTTTTTCGCGGCGTTCTCCCCGAGCAAACGGCTGGTATAGGCGCTCTGCGTCTTCAGCAGCATCTGCGCGGAAGCCAATTCCTCGCGCGCGCCGTTGGCCAGTTGCCGGTCATAAGCCAGCAACCCGGACATCACCACTGCAGCCACCGCCGCCAGCAGTACCGTGCGATTGAGCGTCAGTTCAACCCGCTGTTTGCGGAAGGCAGACCCGAGCAGGTTGATGTACTGGCTCATCGCACCACCGTTTCCGCGCGCATGGCGGCGCCGATCAATTGCAGGCACTGGGATTGCCGCAACGGGTTGCGCAACTCCGGTACCCCCGGGAAATCCACGAACTGCTCGAGATCCAGCAGGCTTACCGGCAGAGTCAGGTTCGAATTCAGGTATTCCACCAGGCGTTCGCCGAACGGCACCTGCGACACCACGACTCGCTGTACGGTGACATTGCGATACTGGCGGTCAAAATGATCCAGCGAACGCTGCAATTCCAGCGCAAGTCGATCGAGCAACTTATCGGTGTTGGTTCCGGATTCGAAATCCTGCAACGAAATGTCGATGGCACGCGACTGATACAGCTCTCCGCCGGAAGTAAAAGTCAGCAGCGCACCGTGTTCGCCGATGCACAGCAATGCGAGTCCCCGCCCTTCTTCCTCGAGGCAGGATGCAAGATTGCGCTGTGCCAGTTCCGGAACGTCGATCACCGACAACTCGATATCGGCATCGTGGAAGGGTTGCACCGTGGCGGCTATCAGTTCGTTGCGTGCAACCACGGCCAGCATCTGGGCCTTTCGATTCGCTTCGGCAGCACCCGGCACATGCACGGCATCGACCATCGCGGTCTCGACCGGAAAATCGATGAGATCCTTGATCGCCCAGAGCACTGCGGTTTTCGCTTCCGCTGCAGGGACATCCGGCTTGTCGACGGGAAGCATCTGGTAATCGCGGGGCTGCAGCAATGTCATGCAGAGATAGCGATCCAGATCCAGTTCCTTGCGCAGACGTTTGAGCGTGTCTCTGTCACTGCCCTCCTTGTGAAAAGACTCGCACAGCAGCACTTCGGGTCGAGGTTTGCCCACTGTCAGAACATGCGAAAGATCGACACGATCCTGTCGGATATTCAGACACAACCAACCCGGACGCCTTCGCTTTCCGAACAAATTCATTCGTGAATGGCGCTAATTGGAATCAAATTGGCTGAAAGTAGCATATATTGTATTGAAGTCAAAGACTTATACCACATTTAGTGAGTGCGTGAATAGGCTTGATTTTGTAACCCATTGATAAATATGGTTATTTTAAAAAGGGGAGCAACCCTGATTCAGGGTGTGCTGGCAGCGATTCCGGGAATGCAAATTTCAAGCCGAGGATTTCCCCCGGAAAGCGTTTAATTGAAACGCTCCTGGCGATAGATGGTTTCATCGCCACGACGGATCCCGAATCGTGCGCGTGCAGAAGGATCCTTGGTATGGGTGCCGGGTGGATTGCACCAGTTGCCGCGCAAATGCGTTTTGTTCGCAGCCGTCGCTGTCGCCGGTGCGAATGCGGAGCAGGCATCAGCGGAACCACCCGTACCCAGATTTACCGCGACATCGACGCTGTTCACGACGCCGACGGGTACTGACAGCGTGATCGCGCCGCGACCGGAACTGATTGCACTGATCGAAGAAACGGAAGTCGTGCCGCCGCCGACCTGGTTGCCGAGACCGACGTCCGTTGTCGCCAGCGTCGTACAACTGTCACTGACGTTGGTAATGTAGAACGTGCCGTCCCAGTACTGGGTTTCCATCGGCAGGCGCAAGGGCAGCAATTTCGAACTGCTGGCATTGGTCAGGCGCAGCCGACCGAAGCGAAATCCCGCGCCATTGTCAAAAGCAATGCCCGGGCCGCCACCATTGAATACCAGTGGAGAGGCCGCGGTAATCGTGCCCTGGTCAGTGGCGTTATCGGTTGCATCATTCGCCGATACCGTCAGCGCAATCGCTGCAGTAAACGGTGCAACCGGACTCGCCCTGTCATAACTAAGCTGTCCGGATGCCGATGCCGTGTAAGTTCCTGTACCTGAGCCAGAGGTCGCGGCGGGCGTGCCTATGCTGGCAAAGTTGAGCGTCACCGGCGACGAACCGTCGGCGTACGATTCGGTGAACTGCGGTTTCAGCGTAGCGGTGTTCAGCGGATAGTTGGCGGTCACGGTTCCGCCTGCATTGACCGCTTCGATGGTCGCAGACGGACGCATCAATGACTGGTACCAGAATGGCTGACCGATATAGGTAAACGATCTCGAACCGCAGGTTTCATTGCCGAATGTCAGCAGCATCGGCGTGCTGGGCGCTGTAAACACAAATCGGTCCGGAACAAACCGGCCAACCGCCAGCGGTGCAGCCGACTGGCAGACAAAGCGGCCGGTGGCACTGCAGTCCGCAGGTGTGCCGTCGGTCTTGTCGATCAGCGCAAAGTCGGTATCGACCAGCGTCAGGTTGAATGCTCCCGCCTCGCTGTACGTCGCTGTGGAACTTGTGCGCACTCCGGCACCACTGAAAGTTCCGAGGTCCAGCGTACCGTTGACGCACCCTCCCGGCAGCGTGCAAGTCAGCGTATCGACCGTCGGACTGGTGTCGTAATTGGCGGAGAGCGGTGACGGTGTAACCGTAATGGTAAAGGGCTGTCCCGCCTTGTGCACCCGCCCGCCGGTTGCGACGGTGTTATCGAGCAATCGTGCGGTACCGGCGGTCGACCAGTTGGTGTCTCTGACGCTGACCGAAAAACTCGCGGGCCGTATCGCAAACGCATCCGTCGAACAGCCGACCAGGGTTCCGCCAGGGGTGTTGGTGATGCGGAACCGGGCAATTTTCCACACGTTGTTTTCTGTCACGCCGATAGTTTTTCTGCCGTTGTCGCCTCCGACGAACGTCGGATCGGGAGTGATGGTCTGGATGACTGCCCAGTTGACATTGTCACAGCCAGTGCTGGGATCTACAGTCCCCGAGACATTGCTTGCGTCGATCAATTCGATTCGCACGTCCCCTGTGAAATTGGTGTCAATGGAGCTGCGGTTGTTCCTGATCGCGATGATGTCGACATTGAATGGAACGCCAGCCACCTTGGTGTTGATATTGCCGGTGACGGCGCCGCCGGCGGTACCCGTATCATAAGCATTGAACCGGCCGATACCATTGGCTACCGCTTGCGGCGCACCCACCACGAAATCACCAACACCGGTCACGCCGCTAACCTGGATGGATGTGGCACTGCGTGATGCCGTAGTCGTGCTGTTCCATATCGCGCCGTCCCAGCGCTGCACCTCAAACACACTGGTATCCGCCCCGCCATCGAGATCGCCCGCAATCCAGTTGAAGGTCGCATCCAGATTGGCGAACGTGGTGCTGTTGTTGGTAACGGTCCAGTAACGGTTCACACTGGCCGCAGGATTAATGCCGGAATTCGCGATATCGGGATGATCGCTGCCCGTGGCACGAACAGTGACGTCACCGGCTGTGACCGTATTGAACACGAGATCGGCCGGAGAATAAGTTGTTCCGGTGCCAACCGGAAACGTGCGGGTGACCGAGCCGGCCGTGGGCAAGGCCCACCGCAGATTCCCGGCGACAAATCCGTTGGTGCGCGAAATGGCTCCGTTGGTATTGTTCGACACGAAAAACGTATTGGTTCCGGGTATGACCGCGCCATTGGTCAGAATCAGCGCATTCGATACCGTCACGTTATGGGTGCCGGTCAGCGTCAGGCCATTGGCGTTGTTCAGCGTAAGATCGGCGAAGGTGGTGGTGCCGGCGTTGGTGCCGGTGATGCTTTGCGCTGCAGTCCCCCCAAAAGTGTAAACGCCGGCTCCCGAATTGAATGTGCCGTTGTTGGTGAAGTTGCCGTTGAAATCCACCGGTTCCGTCACCGTGTTGTTGTTCCAGGTTCCGCCAGTGCTCACCGTGAAGGAACCATTGAAGATCTTGGTGCCCGTGGTGTTGGTCATCGCCAACGTGCCTGCAACCGTGGTCGCGCCGTTGACCGTAAAGCTGTTTGAGGCGTTGAGCACCCCGGACTGCACGGACAACGCCCCGTTCACGGTAGTGACGCCGGCCGTGGTGGCCGCCTGGGTCCCGGTTTTCAGTATGGTGAGGTTGTTGTAGGTATAGGCTGGCAGGGATTGGGTCACCGAGGCGCCATTAAGAATGACGGTACCGTTGCCGGCGGTAAAGGTCGAATTACCTCCGAAATTCCGACCCACCCGCAGCGTACCCTGCCCGCTGAAGGTGATGAACATCCGCGCCGTGCTGTTGAAGTCTCCACCGGTATTGGTTGCGCCGAAATCTCCCGTGACATTGACGGCTGTCGATGCACCGTCGGCCAACACCAATGCGGTATCGCGGTTGTTATTGCTGCCGCCATCCATGATCAGGTCAACACCGACGTTCAGGATGGCATTGGATGACACCGTCACCGTGCGGGTGCCGCTGCCGCCGGTGGAGCCGTTGACTGTCATGGTATTGACCACGCTCAAGGTGATGTTTGTATTGATGGTCAGGTTGGGAAAGTTGCCGCCGGCCACGAAGTTCACGGTGCCTATGCTTTGATTAGCGGTCACCGTCACCGTGTGATTCAGGTTGGCGATGTTCGCGGTATCCGCCGCACCAGGCACCAAACCTCCACAACCACTCCAGATGGCGGGATTGTTCCAGTTACCCGTTCCCGTCGACGTACAGGTCGCCGCCCATGCCGGAATTGCAGTCAGCCCCAGCAACAAGACTGACAGAGCGAGAAATTCAAATAAATATCTGTTTTTAAACATTTATTTTACCCGCCGCAGGCAAACCGCGGCCCCGCCGCCGTTGGGTCCTTGCACTTCGCCGCCGTCACCACCACCTTGCGTTCGACATAGTTGGCATCCGGCACACCGGGACAGCTTGCCTGATTGCAGGCAGTGGCGGTGATTTCGAAAATTCGTATCGTCCTGTTTGCTTCGGTGGGATCGCCCGCTGATGTATCCGTGCAGGTTATGGTGACCGCAAACGGCGCCAGTGAACCACCCAGCGAGCCCAGCGCAATGGTCCCTGTCGGACAGGCCGCGAACGCCGCCGGACCCGGTGCGATGGTGTTGTCGGGATCAAGCGCGCGGAACAGCGCCCAATCGAGACCTGCGCGTGCGGCATAGTAGGCGCGTACGCCAAGGATGTCGGTCTGCACGGTTTTCTGCTGCAATCCGGTGAATATCACCATGAACGCACCCAGCGCGGACAGGATCACCAGCAGGAAAATGCCGGTAACCAGGCTGAAGCCCCGTGCGCCGCGGCGCGAGCACCCGCACTTTGCAATCACCGGTAATTTGCGCAAGTTCATCATGGCAGGTTGCTCACCTGCGCCTGCTGGAACATGCGCACTTTTTCAGTGGCGCCGCTCGCGGCAAGGCTGTCAATCTGCAGCACCATCGACACCGTACCGATGCTCTCGGTCAGCGCATTGGCCGAATAGACAAACTGGCACCCACTTGGGCCGGTGTTGACGTTGGCGGCCAGCACCGCGGTTGTCGTCGCGCCCACCGGTGGCGCCACCTGTGCGGCGCTGTAGGCATAACCCGAGTAGCGCAGCAACTGACTGCCGACACAGCCATAGGTCACCGGCCCGCTGACCACGTGAAAGCGCTTGCCCGGCGACGGCGCGGGAAACGGCAGCGTGGTTACAGCGGTAATGTTGATGGTCGGCGCAGATACGCTGGAAAAGTTTGCGCGATTGTCGCCAAAATAGGCATTCGACGTGGTACCGGTACTGTAAAGGTTGTAGACCACAATGCCGTTGCCCGCGGCCAGTGTCGGCATGGTGGGGTCCAGCACATCGAATGCGGTATCCGCGGTGGTGAAGTCCAGGGGGTTGCCGCCACCTCCACTGTTCGGTTCGGCGCGATAACGCCCGCCGCCGGTGGTCTCGATGAATTCGATGAATTTGCCGCTGCCGTCAACGCGCACGCTGTTGGGCAGCGCCAGCCGCAGGTCGCGGGTGATCCGCCGCAGTGCGGTATCAGCCTCGTCGGTCAGCGCCGCACGGCGCGCGGCATCAGCGTAGCCTTCAACCGGGCGGCGGATGAACAGCGCGACGGCGGCTGCGACGATGCCGGTGATGGCGATCACCACGATCAGTTCGACCAGCGTGACCCCCAGGCTGCGGCGGATGATCATCATCGTTCAGGGCAGCGCATTGGGTGAGTAACGGGTTCGGTAACCGTCGAGGCGCACGGTGACGTTGCCGGGGCCGGTTACGGTCACCGTGACCCGCAGCGACTGCGACTGCGGCGGCGTGCTGCCATCGTTCGCAGCCACCGTGACGCCGCCGGCAGTCAGCGCCTCCGCCACGACGGCGATCGACACGTTGTAACTGCCCAGACCGGTAATGGTGACGCCCGGGTTGTCGATGGTTGAGGGTGCGCCTCCCGGAAAACTGTTGTAGTCGTTGACGTTGTCGTAGGGCGTGGTGGTGCTGCCGCGGGTTTCGCCCTCGGCGCCTATGGCTTCCAGCGTGGTCGCGCAGCGCGTCGGATCGACGGGATTGACCGCGCCGGTGGATTCCGCGGTTCCGGCATTGGCATCGTCCGGGTCGCAGTAAGTGAACGGCATGGCCAGCACTTCTTCCAGATAGGCTTCGGCAATCGCCAGCGCCTGTTTCTGCGGCAGCGGCTGGGCGCTGGCAATGGTGGTCTGGTTCATCACGCCAAGGATGCCGGCAATGCCGACGCTGACGATGGCGATGAACACCACCAGCTCGACCAGCGATACGCCTATCGACCGGGCACGATCAGGATCAGTTCGCCGCGACATAACCTGTCTGGGCCGCAACCGTGATCTGCCGCGGCGGATCGCCGGCGATCGAACTGGTGAAAGTGATGGTTGCTGCAGCACTGGGTCGGCCGAGCCCGTCGAAACTGAACGCTGCGGGACTGAGGGTGACGCCCGACGGCGCGGTCTCGGTAGCCGCCGCACCGGAGGGGTAGGTCAGCGGCGTACCGCAGCCCCCTGCGGTGCCGGCAGTGACCGTCGTGGCAGTGACACAGACGAACACGTCGCGCCGCCAGGCCACCGCGGTTTTCTGCGCCAACCGCACCACGGCAGCCGACTTGTCATAGAAGCCGCGGGACTGGAAGGTGCTGGTCTGGAAAAACCGCGGTGCTGCCACTGCCGCCAGTATTCCCAGCAGCGCAATGATCACCACCAGTTCCACCAGCGTAAAACCCGCGGATTTCATGTGGTCTCCGTTACACAAAAAAAACGGGGAGTGCGCAGCAATCCGCGCCCCCCCGTTTTTTTAACCGGCCCGATTCAGGCGCGATCAGGCTTCCTCGCCATTACCGGATCAGCAACCAGTGACGGTGCCGCGGGCGGCCACACCCGTGGTTGCGCTATAGGTGACCGCACAAGTCGTATTACCCGTGATATTGAAGGTGTCAGCGGCGCCGGTGTTGAATGTAAAACCGGAATAAGTCTGCAACGCAGCATCAATACCGCCAGTCGTGTTCGTCGGAATTCCACTGGCATTGGTATTGGCGGTGCCGCCAACCATCGCGCAGGTCGTGGCCGCAGTATTTCCCGCGGCAGTCCACGACGCCTGACAGAGTGCTGATGCACTGTTGATCGCTCCAATCAGGCCATCGATAGAAGCAAGCCGGGCCTGACTGCTGGTATTGATGAAGCGCGGCAGTGCTGTCGCCGCCAGAATACCCAGAATCGCGATCACCACGATCAGTTCCACCAGGGTAAAGCCTCGTTGCTGTTTCATCTGTAGTACCTCCGTCTTCCGCATCATATTAATGAAAACATCGTTATTTCAAAATTTATTCCGGCTCAGCATCCTGAGGTCACCAGAATGCTGAACGTCGGTGACTGGTTAGCAGCCACCGGGGCTGTGTAATTGAAGCTGCAGTTCACCGGATCATTACCAGTAACCATCAATCTCACGGTATCTCCCGCTGCCGGGCCGCCGAGCTGAATGTCGTAGCCATCAGTCGAGGTCGGTCCGGCATTGATACCCGCCGCGGTAATGATTCCCGCAGCATTGGCCGTGGGATAGGCATTGACCATCGTCACGTTGACGCCTTCCATCAGCAGCGTCGCCGTGCACTGCGGCGTTGATGCGAGGCAGGCAGCATGTGCCAGCGACGACGCACCCTTCATTGCCCCCATGGCGCCGTTGAGTTTGGCCACCCGCGCCTGCACCTGCAGGCTTGCGAAGCGCGGCAAAGCCGTCGCAGCCAGTATTGCCAGAATGATGATGACGATGATCAGTTCGATGAGCGTAAAGCCCTGTTGCTTGCGGTTTGTTTGAATCGAACTTCCGTCGCGGCTCATATATGTGATTTTTTGCACAAATAAATAACTCTATCCCATTGATAGTACAGCAAAAGTAATGCCAACAACAACACCCTCCGATTCAACTCCACCGGTAAACAGTGACGGGCGCCAGTTTGATCCCGGCAATACCCTGAACATCGCCACCCGGTATGGATACCGGCTGACGCAGGATCTGTACCCGGAAACGCAGCTGTTTCAAGCCGTCGCGTCTTTCGACTTCCAGTCCGTCAGCGGTATTGGCGACATAGACGAGTTCTCGGGACGATGAGTCGAAATACCAGTTGCCGACCTCAGGCCTCCGGGGGTAGTAGCCGGCATAGTTTGTCGGCTTTTCCGACAGCCAGAGTGTCGGATTCTCGTCTTCCAGCCTGCGGGCATCCTGTTCCCGGTGCTGAATGATCATTTCCGCCAGCCGCACCTGCAATCCGGTCTTGTAAATCTGCAATTGCATTTCAAACTGCGCGCGTTCCACTTTCTCCTGGTAATAGTTCAACCGCTGCAGCAATATGCCGCAGAGAATGGACAGCACAACCGCCACCACGGCCAGTTCGAGCAGTGAAAACCCGCGAGCCGGCCGACCCATTTTTCCGTTACTTCTTGGCCACCGCGCTACCCAGATCCCAGATCGGCAGGAACACGCCCAGCGCCAGGATCAGCACCAGAATGCCGAGCATGACGATCAATATCGGCTCGATCTGCGAGCTGAGATGTTTCAGGTCATACTCGACTTCCCGCTGATAGAGATCGGCAATCTCCCCGGTCAGGTCGTCGAGCGCACCCGACTCCTCGCCAACCGCGATCATCTGCAACACCACCGGCGTGAATACCCCGGCATTGCGCGCGGTGTTCAGTACCGACTCGCCGCGCTCCACCCCTTCACGCATGCCGCTGATGCGTTTACCGACAAATACGTTGTCCACCGTGTTGGCAACCATGCCCAGCCCGCTGGTCACCGGCACGCCGCTGCTGAATGCCAGTGAAAAACTGCGTGCAAACCGGGCCAGTGTCGCCTTGAGAATGATGACGCCGGCGATCGGTATGCGCAGTTTCATTTCATCCCAGCGCATGCGCCCTTTCTCGGAATTGGCCCAGGCGCGGAACCCGAATACGGCACCGACCAGTCCGGCGAGCAGGAAAGGCCAGTTTGTCACCATGAAATCAGAGAACCCGATCAGCACCTTGGTCATCAGCGGCAATTCCGCCTTCATGCTGGCGTAGACCTTGGCAAAGGCGGGGATCACGAAAATGTTGATGATGACGATGGCGACCGCCATGGTGACCACCACGAAAGTCGGATAGCGGATCGCCGCCTTGACCTGCTGGCGCATGAAGGCCTCGAACTCGAGATGGTGGAACAGACGGAGGAACACTTCTTCCATCCGGCCGGTCTGCTCGCCAACACCGACCATCGCAACATAAAACGGGTTGAACACTTCGGGATGGCGCGCCAGTGAAGCTGACAGTTCGCGGCCGGTGTCCAGGCTGTCGCGTACGTCACGCACCACTTCGGCGAAGCGCGGGTTGTCGGTGGAAGCCTCCAGCCCTTTGAGTGCGCCCATGATCGGCACTCCGGCTTTCAGCAGCGTGTACATCTGGCGGCTGAACAGCAGCACTTCGATGTTGGTGACTTTCCTCTTGCCGAAACTGAAATTGAAACCGGAAGTCTCGTTGGCAGGCGGCGCCGATGGCTTGATTTCCAGCGGAATGATGCCCAGCCCCGACAGTTGTCCCGCCACCGCACCGCTGTCGGCGCCTTCGAGGATGCCTTTCACGGCTTCGCCGCGTCCGTCGCGTCCCCGATAGGCAAAAAAGGGCATGGTCAGTCTAGTCCTCGAGCTGGCTGCTGACGCGCATCGCCTCGTCCGGCGAGGTTTTGCCGGAAGCGGCCAGCAACGCCGCGTGATGGCGTAACGTTTCCTTGCCGATCTGCTGGCGAGCGGTTTTCATGAACAACTGCACGTCTTCCTGGTTGGCAGCTTCGACCACGGGCTTGGTCATTTCCAGCAACTCGTAGACACCGGTGCGACCGACGTACCCGGTGCCGTTGCAGTAGGAACAGCCCCGGCCATGCTTGTAGGTGTGCTTGTCCGCGGCATCGCCCAGTTCGCTGCGCAGCCATTCGTGCTCGCCAGGCAGCGGCTTGTAATCCTCGATGCAGCTGTCGCAGATTACCCGCACCAGGCGCTGCGCAATCACCAGCTGCAATGACAACGCCACCATGTATCGCGGTGCACCCATGTCGAGCAGGCGCACCGGGGTGCTGACGGCGTCGTTGGTATGCAGCGTTGAAAACACCATGTGACCCGTCATCGCCGCACGCAGACCCGTTTCAACGGTTTTTTCGTCGCGCATCTCGCCGACCAGCACCACATCCGGATCCTGGCGCAGCGCTGAACGCAACACCCGCTCGAATGTCAGTTCGATCTTTTCGTTGACCTGCACCTGGTTGATGCCGGGAAGCCGGTATTCCACCGGATCCTCGACGGTGATGATCTTCCGCTCTGCGGTATTCAGTTCATTGAGCCCCGCATACAGGGTAGTGGTCTTGCCGCTGCCCGTGGGCCCGGTGACCAGCACCATGCCGCTGGGCCGGTGGATGACCTCGCGCACTTTGACCAGCATGCTGTCGGGCATGCCGATATTGTCGAGACCTAGTATGCCGCCGTCCTGGTTGAGCAGGCGCATGACCACCGATTCGCCGTACTGGGTAGGCATGGTTGAAATCCGCACATCGATCGCGGCGTTGCGCACCTTGACCTGGAAACGTCCGTCCTGGGGCAGGCGTTTTTCCGAGATGTCGAGACCCGACATCAGTTTCAGCCGCAGCACGACCGCGGAGGCAATCTTGCTGTCAGCCTCGGTCTGCAGATGCAGCACCCCGTCGATCCGGAAGCGGATCTGCAGGCGGCGATCCTGCGGTTCGATGTGCACGTCGGAGGCGCGCGCCTGGGTGGCATCCTCAAACACGGTCTGCAACAGTTTTACGACGGGGGCTTCTTCCAGACCCGGCGTGGTGGCCAGTACACCGAAATCAATGGCCGTGCTGTCGCCGAGGTCGGCCTGCAGTTCCTGCGCCAGGCCGGTAATTTCCTCGGTACGGCGGTAACTGCGGTCAACGGCACGCAGCAAGTCGCTTTCAGTAACGACAGCGAGATCGATGTCCCGCTTCAGAATCCGCAAGATTTCGTCATAAGCCGTAAGGTCGGTCGGATCGGCCATCGCGACCAGGAAGGTCGAACCACGGTCATCGAGCACCATGGCACGGAACCGGCGCGCCTGGGTCTCGGGCAGCTTCGCCACCGCTTCACGCTTGATGTTGTAGTGCTTGAGGTCGATGTAATCAGCGCCGAGCTGACGTGCCAGCGCACGCGAAATCTGTTCCTCGCTGATGAAACCCTTTTCGATGAACACCCGGCCGAGCCTGCGTCCGGTTTTCTTCTGCTCGTCCAGCGCAGCTTTCAATTGTTCTTCACTCAGCAGCTTCTGCTGAACCAGTATTTCGCCGAGACGGATTTTTTCAGGACGGCCCATTCAGTTTTCGCTCAAAATGATGCGTATGACGCAAATGGCATGCCACCGGGATATGCCTCAATGACAGCCTAGCTATAGTACATGTCATTGATAAATAAGGATATCCTGTTCGCACCCCAATGACAACCGACGAAACCTCCGCTGACTGCGCCTGATGTTCGACATCGTACTCCATGAGCCCGAAATCGCCCCCAACACCGGCAACGTGATCAGGCTTGCCGCGAATACCGGGGCACGGCTGCATCTGGTCCGTCCTCTGGGCTACACGCTGAACGACCGTACGCTGGCACGCGCCGGACTCGACTACCACGACCGTGCGGCGCTGACGGTGCATGACGACTGGCAGACTTGCCTCGAAGTACTGGGCGCACGCCGAATGTTTGCCTTCAGCACCCACGGCAGCCGACGCTATGACGACGTGCTTTATGCTAAAAACGATGTCTTGGTATTCGGCCCGGAAACCCGCGGCCTGTCACAGGAGATGCTCGACGGCTTCGCCCCCGATCATGTCATTCGCCTGCCTATGCGCAAAGACAGCCGCAGTCTCAATCTGTCTAACACGGTGGCCATCGTGGTCTACGAAGCCTGGCGCCAGAACGGTTTCACCGGGGGCGCCTGAACTGGTCCTGGGTTACTGACGCCCCGAAACAAAAGAGTGCTCGGGTTTGGGGTCACGGCTTAGCAGTTCGCGAACCACTGCCGCAGCCCGTTGCGGTTGTTCCAGCACATTGCACACGGCATCGGTGATCGGCATTTCGATGCCGCAGGACTTCGCCCTGCGCTGTACCTCGCCTGCTGTGAATACCCCTTCGGCGACATGACCGAGGCCGGCCTGGGCAGCAGCCACCGCTTCCCCCCGGGCCAGCGCCAGGCCGACACGGCGATTGCGCGAGAGATCACCGGTACAGGTCAGGAGCAAATCGCCGATGCCGGGAAGTCCCATGAAGGTTTCGACGCGACCGCCCAGTGCCAGACCCAGCCGGGTCATTTCCGCAAGGCCGCGCGTAATCAGTGCAGCCCGGGCATTGAGCCCGAGGTTGAGGCCGTCACAGACACCGGCGGCAATCGCGATCACGTTCTTTACCGCACCGCCGACTTCGACGCCGATCACATCATCGTGTGAATAAACCCGCATTGAGGGGCTGTGCAGATCGCGGGCCGCAGTACGGGCCAGTTCCTGATCGGTGGCAGCCAGCGTCAGGGCGGCTGGCAAACCATCTGCAACCTCTTGCGCAAAACTGGGTCCGGAGAGCACGCCTCCCCGCGCAGCCGGACCCATGACCTCGGCAAAAACTTCGTGCGGCAATCGCGCCGCAGGACGCTCGAAGCCCTTGCACAGCCAGATCACCGGGGCGGTGCTCTGCGAGTCGCGGATCATTGCAAGGGTTTCGCGCAATCCGGCAACTGGAACCGCAACGATCAGGTATGCGCAACCGGCAATGGCGCTCGCGGCATCGCCCTCGACCTGCAGGCGATCAGGAAAAGTCCGGCCAGCCAGATATTTCGCATTGGTACGGCGGCTGCGCATCTCGCCAGCCTGGGCGGCATCACGCCCCCACAACACCACATCGTGATGGCCGGCAAGGTTGATACCGAGAGCGGTACCCCAGGCCCCGGCACCCAGTATGGCGATTTTCATGGCCGTGCGGCGCCTACCCTGTCAGCCACTGCAAACTCAGCCGCCCCAGACATCGGCCATGCGTACGTAGCCGGTTGCCCCATCGCGATGCTTGACCTGAAGCCAGCCCGCCGGGGATTGCCCTGCAACGACCTCGAGCAATACGTCGCGCTGCACCTCGAAAGCCGAAGGCGCATCTTCGGCAGGTTTCTGGCGGACGACCGCAGTTTCCGTCTTGACCAGTACGCTGCGCGTGGTGTCCAGCGACTTGGCTTCGATCCATGACAGCGCACCTGCGGCATCACGCACCTTGATCCAGCCTTCGACCTGGACCACCACTTCCAGCGGGTAACCCCGATTGACGATGAAAAGCTTGCGCGATTTCACCGAAGGAGCGTCATAAAGTACCGCAGCCTGCTCGGAAACAGTCCGGAAGTCGGCCGCCACCGCCAGCATGGGCAGCAGCATGATCAACATGCCTGCCGTCGCCCGGTGGATTGCTTTCATCGCAGTCTCAGTTGGCCGCACCGGCAGTTGCAGCCTGCTGCAGCTGGCGCAGACGCTCCTGGTAAGCAACATCAAAATTCATGTGCTGTAACACGACCGGCGGAAATCCCGCTTTCGTCATCACGCTGGCCACCGTCTCGCGGGCGTAGGGCAGGAGCGTATTGGGACAGAGTACGCCCAGTACCGCATCGATCTCCGCAACTGGCAGGTTGAGTATCTGGAATATTCCCGCCTGGGCAACCTCGACTAGAAAAACCGTCTTGTCTTTCAGTTTCGCGGTCACCGTCACCGTCAGCACCGCCTCATAAAGGCCGGCCTGGTCCAGGGGAGCGGCGCCGTTATGGATGTTGATCTCGATCTGCGGGGTTTCGCGCTCCAGGAAAATCTGCGGCGCGCTGGGCACTTCCAGTGACAAATCCTTGAGATATATTTTTTCGACACCGAAATGCGGTTGTTGCTGTTGCTGCTGTTCGCTCATTGCAATGTTCCTGTGGTTAAACGCAGGCTCCGGGTTCTCATGAAGCCAGTAAGGGATCAAGGCCGCCGGCACGATCCAGAGCAGCCAGGTCGTCATAGCCGCCGACATGACGATCACCGATGTAAATCTGCGGCACGGTACGGCGTCCGGTTTTTTCCATCATCACCGCAAGCTGCGCGGGCTCGGCGTCAACCCGGATTTTTTCGATTTCAGTCACCCCTTTGCTTTGCAGCAGGCGTTCCGCCATCTGGCAATAGGGACAAACCGCTGTGGAATACATGCGAACCTTGGCCATATCCGCTTGCGAACCTATCGTTTCTGCAGGGGCATGCCGGCCTGTTCCCAGGCGCCGATTCCGCCACGCAGGTTGAGCGCTTCGGCAAAGCCGTTGCGGCGCAGGACCTGGACCGCGACGGCGGAACGCGTGCCGCTGCGGCAAGACACGATCAACGGGCGGTCACGGAATTTTTCCAACTCCTTGAGCCGTTCGACAAGCTGCTTGTCGGGTATATGGCGGGCACCGGCAATATGGCCCGACTCATATTCACCGACATCACGCACATCAAGGACCACCGCGTCCCGGCGGTTGATCAGCTGAACCGCCTCGAAGGCGCTGACTTCCTGTCCGGCGCGAAACGGGCGTTGCAGCAACGGCCACAACAACAAGGCACCAGAGACTACAGCACCGCCGAACAACATCATGTTGAACGGATTTTTCTGCAGAAAAATGAAAAAAGCATCCATGGAAAGATAGTGTCAGGATCAGGATTGCCCTGCGGGGCGACGAGAACGGAATTCTAGCAGAGGGGCGAACCGCGCCGGGTACAGTCGCGCCAGCCGCGCCAGTTCGCCGTCGAATCCCGGGGGCGCAGAGGGATACGCACGCATCGCCTGCTCCAACCGTGACCGGGACTCTGCGGCACGATCGGCCAGCGCCAGCAGCAGTGCCTGGCGGTAAGCCAGCACGGGCAAGGGATTGAAGCGGATCACCCGCTCCACCAATTGCAGGCGCCAAGCCAGGTTCTGCTCGTCCACGGCCAACGGATATGCCGCCGCCAACTCGATATAGGGAGCAAGCAGCGGATTGGCGTGCAGGCGGGTCACCGCATCGGTGAAGTCGATTTTGCGATCCTTTTTCAGGCTGACCAGATAGATTCCCTCGAGCTGACGGTAATCCAGCCACAGCAAAGCCGTGTTGATGACGCCGATGGCTATGACTGTCGCTGCAAAAACCCGGCCCATGCGCGCCAGCCTGGGCACGAAACCCGAACTGGGAACCAATCCCAGCAGCAGTGCCGCGATGCCCAGAAAATAGGCGTACCACAGCGGAAATTCCAAAGAACTGTGGATGGCAATCACCCCCAGGACCGCGTAGAGCCACCAGCGGCCGCCATCAGGCGTGGAGCGAAATTGCGCAGCCGCCCAGATCAGCAGGGGAATGCACAACAACGCAACCCCGATCAGCCCGGTTTCCGCAAACAGGTGCAGCACAATGTTATGAGCATTGTTGGCCTGCCCGGCAGGCAGGCCAAGGTTTGCTGCAAACCCGTAAAAGTGCGTAGCGAAAGCGCCCCAGCCGATCCCCAGCAGCGGATGCTCCCAGGCAATGTGCCACGCAGCCCGCCATATCTCGATTCTCTCGGTCAGGCTGGCAGCCCCTGAAAACAGGCGTTCAATCGCGGTAACCGACTCACGGCCAACCGGCATCAGCCAGCCGGCGCGTACCAGTCCCTGCATCGCGGCATGGATGATGATCATTCCGGCGCAAAACAGGAACAGGCGCCTGCCTTCCGGATTTTGTCCAGTCACTGTTTTCAGCCAGAACGACAGCGCAAATGCAGTCAGCAGGTAGAGCCACACGGAGCGCGAACCGGACAACCCCAGTACAAACAGCAATGGCAGCGCGATAACGGCAGAAGCCATCCACTGCAGGCATCCGCGCGCGCAAAGGTACGCCAGGCTGTACAGCCCCAGTGTGATGTAGGCAGCATAATGATTCGGCTGACCCATGTTGCCAAAGATCGCCGACCCGCTGGCGCGGGTGATAAATCCATCGATCGGCGTAGCCAGACCGAAATGCTGAATTACGCCAATGAGGGCACTCAGCAGGGTGCCAACGACCAGCCCCGTAGCCATGACGGTGATTACCCGGTCGAGACCGCAAAGACGGCACAGCGCTCGCGCGGCCACGATCAGCAATCCGGCCCAGGCCAGATACAAGGCGCCCATCATCGCCTGGCCGAAATACGGCGACCAGCCCAGCGCACCTTGCAGCAACAGCAGCAGCGCCAGGCCGAACGGCATCAGCACAACCCAGGGCACCTCGGCATCTGCCCAGGCATTGCGGTCCAGCAGCACCGCGATCACGCCCAGACCCAGACCGATCGCCAGGGCTTCGGTATAAAACGAGGTCAGCGGTGCAGTATGGAACGGCTGCAGGAAAGGCACTGCTCCCAGCAGTCCCAGGCAAACCAAGCTGAAAAGAACTGCCGCAGACCGCGGAACGGCTATCACCGGCTGCGCCGGTGCTGGTGGAAAGCGATGGGGCGGAAAATGCAGGTCAGGCGTCGGGTCCGCAAAAGACTTCCCGCATCATCCCGATCAGCGTCAGGGTACGCTCGTCACCGATGCGGTAAAAAACCCGGTTGGCTTCCTTGCGGGTGCGCAGCACGCCCTTCTCGCGCAGAATGGCAAGGTGCTGGGAGATGTTGCTTTGTGAAGTGCCGACGCAGTCGACGATTTCCTGGACGCTGACTTCCTCATCACCGAGCACGCAGAGAATTTTGAGTCGCAGCGGATGCGCCATGGCCTTCAGTGCCCGCGATGCCTGATCAATATGTTCTTCCTTGTCCAGCAGCTGTTCCCGCAATGCGGCCACGTCAGTCATTGCCGTCCTCATGGTTGCGCCCGGTTCTGTTCCGATGATTTCGGATTATACTGTATCACGGTTTTCTGAAAAATTTATTAGAATCATGAAGATAACACCTGTATTGCTGATCATCCTCGACGGCTTCGGACATCGCGAGGACTGCGATGACAACGCGATCTGCCAGGCTCGCAAGCCGCACTGGAACGTCCTCTGGCAAACCTGTCCCCACACCATCATCGATGCTTCAGAAAAATGGGTCGGCCTGCCGCCCCGGCAGATGGGCAATTCGGAAGTAGGTCATATGAACATCGGCGCCGGGCGCGTGATCTACCAGGACTACACCCGCATTGAACATGCCATTGAAACCGGTGAATTCGCCGACAATCCCGTACTGAACCAGGCCATAGAGCAGGCCCGCGAGCGCACGCTGCACATCCTCGGTTTGCTTTCTCCGGGCGGGGTGCACAGCCATGAGTCGCAGATACACGCGATGCTGGATCTGGCAGCGCGGAAAGGCGCCAAAAAGATACTCGTGCACGCCTTTCTTGATGGCCGCGACACCCCACCGCAAAGCGCGGAGGCATCGCTGGTCGCGTTGCAGGCCAAGTGCAATGCGCTCGGCAACGCGCGCATAGCCTCCATCTGCGGCCGCTATTTCGCCATGGACCGCGACAAGCGCTGGGAACGGGTAAAAACGGCCTATGACCTGATCACCGATGGTCAGGCCGGATATTCGGCAGCCGATGCTGTGGCCGGCCTGCGCGCCGCCTATGACCGCGGCGAAACCGACGAATTCGTAAAGGCCACGACCATCGTCGCGGCCGGAGCGAGCCCTGAGCAAATGCAGGACGGCGATTCGGTCATATTCATGAACTTCCGTGCCGACCGCGCGCGCCAATTGACTTCCGCACTGACCGATCCGGCGTTCGACGGTTTTACCCGTCAGCGCCAGCCGAAGCTGGGCTATTACTGCACGTTGACGGGTTATGGAGAGGATTTTTCGGCCATTCCTGCTGCATTCGGTCCGCAGAAGATCCGCGAAGGCTTCGGCGAATATCTGGCCGGCCGCGGACTGCGCCAGCTGCGCATCGCCGAAACCGAGAAATATGCTCATGTCACCTATTTCTTCAATGGCGGCGTGGAAACTCCATACGCTGGAGAAGACCGCGTGCTGGTGCCTTCACCCAAGGTGGCCACCTACGACCTGCAGCCGGAGATGAGTGCGCGCGAAGTGACTGACAAGCTGGTCGCCGCAATCAAAAGCCGCAAGTACGACGCCATCGTCTGCAATTATGCCAACGGCGACATGGTAGGCCACACCGGCAATCTGGCAGCAGCAACACGCGCCATCGAGGTGCTTGACGAATGCATCGGTCGCGCGGTCGATGCCATGCGGGAAATTGGCGGCGAAGTCCTGATCACCGCCGATCACGGCAACGCGGAAACCATGCGTGATGAAGTCTCGCAGCAGCCGCACACGGCGCATACGCTGAACCTGGTGCCTCTGCTCTACATCGGCCGCAAGGCACGCGTCTCCCAGGGGGGTGCTTTGCAGGACGTGGCGCCGACATTGCTGGCGATGATGGGCCTGTCCCAGCCGCCGGCGATGACGGGGCGATCGCTGATCGAATTTGCGTGACCGCTTCTTTCTGTCTGCCGTTGCTCGCCGTTGCCGTTTTTCTCGGTGCAGGCCCGGCTGGCGCTGCGGACCCAAACAAGGCACGCAGCGAACTGCGGGAGCTCCGCGAACGCATCAATGCGCTGAACCAGAAACTTGCCGCGGCCGAAGAGAACCGCACCGAGGCCTCCGATGCCCTGCGCGAATCCGAGCAGGCCATTTCCGAAGCCAACCGCGAGTTGCGGCAACTGGCGCAGAAATCCCGCGAGACCAACGTCCGGCTGGGTACGCTGCGCAAATCGTCGGCTGAGACTTCTGCTGTAATCCACCAGCAACAGGACCTGCTGGCAAAACTGTTGCGCAGCCAGTACACCCGGGGAGAACCCGAAACGCTGCAACTGGTGCTCAGTCGCGTCGATCCCAACGACATGGCCCGTCAGCTGCGCTACCTGGCTTACGTCGCCCGTGCACGCTCGCAACTCGTTGAAGGGCTGCGCGGAAACCTGCGCGAACTCGACAGGCTGCAGGAAACCATTGCCGCCGAAGCCCAGGTCATCGCCCGCATTACCCAGGAGCAGTCGACGCAGAAAACCAGGCTGGAAACGGAAAAAAAATCGCGTGCCGACGTTCTGGCAAAAATCTCCCGCGATATTGCCAGCGGACAAAAACAGATACGGTCCTTGCGCAACGATGAAAATCGCCTGACCCGCCTGGTTGACCAGCTGGCCAGACTGGTCCGCAAGCCTTCCACCGGACGGCCGCGCACCCGCAACGAGGCCGTACCCGGCGACAGCGGAACCCGGGCATTTGCCGATTTGCGCGGATTGCTGGCTTTGCCTGTCCGCGGGGAACTCGGCAACCGGTTTGGCAGTCCACGTAACGATGGCGGATTGATCTGGAAAGGGCTGTTCATCGCCGCCAGGCAGGGTGAGGATGTGCGGGCGGTCGCCGGCGGCCGCGTGGTCTACGCAGACTGGCTGCGCGGTTTCGGCAATCTGCTGATCATCGATCACGGCGACAATTACATGACTTTGTACGCCTATGCAGAGGCGTTGCTGAAACAAGTAGGTGACAGCATCCGGGGCGGCGAAACGGTTGCCACCGTGGGCAACAGCGGCGGCCGCGCGGAATCGGGTTTATACTTTGAAATGCGGCATGAAGGTAAGCCGTTCGACCCGCTGAACTGGGTCAATTTACGATAGCCGGAACCCCGGCAGGAGCAAGCACAGATGCGCAGCAAATTCAGTCAGTTCGGCCTGATCATTGCCGGCGTCCTGATCGGCGTCGCGATCAGTCTCAATTACTCGGCAATCGCCCAGCGCGATGCGGCCCTGCAGCCGCTGCCGATCGAAGAACTGCGGGCATTCACCGAGGTTTTCGGCCGGGTCAAGAGCGACTATGTCGAGCCCGTTGCAGACAAGAAACTGATCAGCGAAGCCATCAACGGCATGCTCACCGGGCTGGATCCCCATTCCGCGTATCTCGACCAGGAAGCATTCAAGGAACTGCAGGTCGGCACCCAGGGCCAGTTCGGCGGCCTCGGCATCGAAGTCGGCATGGAAGACGGTTTCGTCCGCGTGATATCCCCGATTGATGACTCTCCCGCTTCCCGGGCCGGCATCAAGTCCGGCGACCTGATCGTCAAGCTCGACGAAACGTCCGTGAAAGGCATGACGCTGAGTGATGCGGTCAAGCGGATGCGCGGCAAACCAAACACCCAGATCATGCTCACCATCGTCCGCAAGGGCGAGGCAAAACCGATCGTGGTCACGCTGACTCGCGCGATCATCAAGATCCAGAGCGTCAAGTCAAAACTGCTTGAGCCGGGCTACGCCTACATCCGTGTCACCCAGTTCCAGGAACATACCGGCGACACGCTCGCCCAGTCCATTGAGCGCCTGTTCAAGGAAAACCAGGGGGCAATGAAAGGCCTGATACTCGATCTGCGCAACGACCCCGGCGGATTGCTGAACGGCGCGGTTGCGGTATCCGCTGCATTCCTGCCCAAGGACGTGCTGGTGGTCTACACCGACGGTCGCACCGAAGACGCAAAAATGAAACTCAATGCCAGCCCGGAGAACTATCTGCGCGGCCGCAACAAGGAAGACTTCCTGAAACGCCTGCCGCAGGAAGCCAAGACCGTACCGATGGTGGTGCTGGTCAACGGCGGCTCTGCTTCAGCTTCTGAAATCGTTGCCGGGGCGCTGCAGGATCACGAGCGGGCAGTCATCATGGGCCAGCAGACTTTCGGCAAGGGTTCCGTGCAGACCATATTGCCGCTGGGCAACAATACGGCAATCAAGCTGACCACTGCGCGCTACTACACGCCCAAGGGCCGGTCGATCCAGGCCAAGGGCATCACTCCGGACATTCCGCTGGATGATGGCGCCGGCGAACGTGGCGCATCGCTGAAACTGCGCGAAGCCGACCTGACCAAGCACCTGACCGAAACCACTCCCGCCGACAAGGCGGCGGACAAGGAAGCTGCGGCAGCCGCATCGGCGCTGAAATACAAATTCACGCCTGCGCCGCGACCCAAAATCACTGACGAAAAACTCCTGCGCCCTGCGCCCGGAGAAATCGTGTCCCCGAACGATTACGAACTCAATCAGGCCGTCGCTTTCCTGAAAGGCCGCGACGGGTCCAAGGTCAACTGATTACCAGCCCGCCCGAACCCGCAACAACGCCCGGCATGCCGGGCGTTGTTGTTTCCCGGGCCGCCAGCGGCTAAATTCGCCTTATGGACGACGAACAACTGCTGCGCTACAGCCGGCACATCCTGCTGCCGGAAATCGGCATCGAAGGCCAGCAGCGCCTGCTGGATGCACGGGTGCTGCTGATCGGCGCCGGCGGTCTCGGGTCTCCGGCAGCGCTGTATCTGGCCTCTGCCGGTGTCGGCACGCTGACGATCTGTGACCACGATGTCGTCGACCTCACCAACCTGCAGCGCCAGATCGTGCACCGCGAGGATGCTGTAGGAAAGCAGAAAGTCGAATCAGCGCGCGCCACGCTGCTGTCGATCAACCCGCGCATCAAGATCAATACCATCGCGGAACGCGTGGCCGGCGACCGGCTCGACGAGCTGGTCGCTGCAGCCGATGTAGTCATCGACGGCAGTGACAATTTCGCCACCCGCCACGCAGTGAATCGAGCCTGCGTGGCCGCGCGCAAGCCGCTGGTCTCGGGCGCCGGTGTGCGTTTTGACGGCCAGCTGGCAGTATTCGACATGCGGTCGGCGCACTCGCCGTGCTATGCCTGCCTGTTTCCGGAGACGGGAGAAAACGAGGAAATGCGTTGCGCGGTAATGGGCGTTTTCGCGCCGCTGGTAGGCATCATCGGCGCCATGCAGGCTGCCGAAGCGCTGAAACTGCTCGCGCAAGCCGGGGATACGCTGACCGGCCGCCTGTTGCTGCTGGATGCGCTGACCATGGACGTACGCATCGTACGGCTGCAGCGCGATCCGGGCTGCACTGTCTGCGCAGCCCGCTGACTACCCGCTCAGGTTGGTTGCGTCATATCCAGTGAATCGCTGTCATCGGCACTGCCTCCCGCATCGGTGGCGGGTGACGCTGCAGCGGCAGCATCTGCGCCGCTGACCAGCGCCTCCAGGTCCTGGATCACTTTTTCCAGCGCCGGAGGATTGCGTCCCAGCATCTGCAGCAGCAGGCGCGAGGGGAAATCACCCAGCGTGGGAGGGGCATTGGAACGCAGGCGCGAGGCGCTTTCCAGTATTCCCCTGGCATGGGTCGACTTGAAACCGGCCTTGGTATTCTCGATCGCATCCATGATCGCGAGTTGCGAACGCGCCACACCCAGCATCAACTGGGCCATCTGTTCGGTCGTCATCTGGGACATCGGTCTCCTCCTGTTTTCAAAGCATTCTAGGCCAGCACACCTTCCATCAGCTGCTTCCACTGGGTTTGCCAGAATTCCGCCGGTTCGCGGCGAAAGCCGCTTTTCGCGTACTGGTGCCAGCGCCCGCCGACAAAACTCATGAGGATGTTGGCCTGGGCGGCCAGATCCGCATCGGCGGCAACCTCCTGCTGCGTTACCGCGAAACGCAATGCCTGTTTCAGCGCAGCCTCAAGGCGGTCATGGATCTGGTTGATGCGCGACTGCAGCGACTCATCCTCGGTCACCAGGGCATCGCCAATCAGCACCCTGGTCATGCCGCGGTTTTTCTGGGCAAAGCCGAGCAGCATGCTGATCATCGCCTCGGTCTGGCGCAGGCCGCTTTTTTCCTCGCTGGCAATCTTGTTGATCAGCGAAAAAACGGTTTGTTCCACAAAATCGATCAGCGCGGCAAACATGTCTGCCTTGCCCTTGAAGTGACGGTACAGCGCCGCCTCGGACACCCCGATTCGGGATGCCAGTGCCGCTGTCGTGATGCGTTCAGCCGCAGGGCCTTCCAGCATCAGGGCCAATGTCTGCAGGATCTGGTTTTTCCGTTCTCCACTGCGCGCCATGATTTCCTCAAAAAAGGGATGCTGCACTTCTGGACAACCGGGTCACCCCGCTGACCTGAAGGTCAACGTAACCCGGCTTGCGCTCCGCGCGAGAAACCCACACCGTTTTCATGCCCAGCCGTTTCGCGGTGCGCAGATTTTCCAGCGCATCCTCGACCATGATACAGCGCCGCGGCTTCAGGTGATGGGTGCGGCACAGGCGCAGAAATCCGTAAACGTCGGGCTTGGGCCGGTAACGCACACGCTCAATCGAGAACACCGCATCGAAAATGTCTTCGATGCCGAGTACGCGCAGCACCTCACGCGCGTAATGAACAGGCGCATTGGACAGCACAAATTTTCGCCCTGGCAGCCGGCGCAGCGCATGGCGCAGCAACGGTTCCCCCACCACCATGCGCGAGAGGTCGGGAAACTGGTGGGTATGCCACAGGAAATGTCGCGGATCGGTATCGTGGTGACGGATCAGCCCCAGCAGGGTTGCGCCGTAACGCTGCCAGTAGTGCCGGCGCAGCGCTCCGGCTTCCGCTTCGTCCAGCCGCAAATGCTGCTGCAGGTACGCCGTCATCGCGCGATTGATGTGCGGAAAAATATGGGGCGTGGCATTGTGCAGCGTGTTGTCCAGATCGAATATCCACGAATAACTGCCGCTCATGAGGCAACCGCAGTCACTCAGCGCCTCCGGATCAGCGTGCCGACGCCCTCATCGGTCAGTATTTCCAGCAGCAGCGCGTGCTCGACCCGGCCGTCGATGATGTGGCAGGTGTTGACGCCGTTCTTGACCGCGTCCAGCGCAGAACTGATTTTCGGCAGCATGCCGCCGTGTATCGTGCCGTCGGCGAAGAGCTCATCGACCTTGCGTGCCGTGAGTCCGGTCAGCAGCTTGCCGTCCTTGTCGAGCACGCCGGCGGTATTGGTCAGCACGATGAGTTTTTCCGCCTTGAGTATCTCGGCCACCTTGCCCGCAACGAGGTCGGCGTTGATGTTGTAGGACTCGCCGTTGGCTCCCACGCCTACCGGCGCGATCACCGGGATGAAGTCTTCGGTGTGCAGCAGATTAACGATCGCGGGATCGATGGCCTCGACTTCCCCGACCTGCCCGATATCGACCAGTTCATCACTGCCCGCGGCGCCGCGGACCTTCATCTTGCGCGCGCGGATGAATCCGCCGTCTTTGCCGGTCAGTCCGACTGCCTTGCCGCCGTGACGGTTAATCAGGTTGACGATGTCCTTGTTGACCTGGCCGCCGAGCACCATCTCGACCACGTCCATGGTTTCGGCATCGGTGACACGCATGCCCTGGATGAATTCGCCTTTCTTGCCCACGCGTTTGAGCAGGTCGTCGATCTGCGGTCCGCCGCCATGCACGATGACCGGATTCATGCCCACCACCTTCAGCAGCACCACGTCGCGCGCGAAACCCTCCTTCAGCTGCGCATCGGTCATGGCATTGCCGCCATACTTGATGACGATGGTCTTGCCCAGAAAGCGCTGGATGTAGGGAAGCGCCTCGGCCAGGGTTTTGGCCTTGCTCGCTGCGGTGGATGCGTTCAGTGACATGGGACGGGATGGCCGGAGAAGTGGATGTGAGGATTCACTCATTCTACATGAGCAACAAAAAGGGCGGCAGACCCTGAGGCCTGCCGCCCTGATGTGGCGAACCGTTGTCCGGACGCTCAGTTGATCGACAGCCGCTTCGCCGATACCGCCGCTTTTTTCGGCAGCGTCAGCTCCAGTACGCCGTCGGCGTATTTTGCAACCGCCTTGCCTTCATCGACCGGCTGCGCCAGCGCAAAGGCGCGATAGACCTTGCCGTAATGACGCTCGGAACGGAGCACGCGCTGGCCTTCCTTGACTTCGCGCTCGTTGCGGGTTTCCGCGCTGATCGACACCTGCTCATTGTCGATGGTGACGTGTATGTCGTCTTTCTTCACGCCCGGGATTTCCGCATGCACCGTGTAAGCCGCCTCGTCTTCGGTCACGTCAATGCGGATGGCCTGAGCCGTCGCCGGCGTGCCGTCGAACGCCACCGGGCGCACGAAGAAACCGCGCAGCAGTTCATCAAACGTATCTTCGAACGGGTTGAAACGGGTAACATTGACCATGATGATTCTCCTTCGAATGTGGTGGCGCGCAGCGCCGATGTGATCAAGATGGGTGCCCGCACGGGTTTTTCAAGCGCTTGCGGGGATCAGCCGCAAAAACATATTAACTTGTTGTTTTAAAACAT
>JAYQOT010000003.1:0-73232 GCA_038144955.1 Burkholderiales bacterium
CGGCTCGTTGATGATGCGCTTGACGTCGAGGCCGGCGATGCGGCCGGCATCCTTGGTGGCCTGGCGCTGGGAATCATTGAAGTAGGCGGGCACGGTGATCACCGCTTCGGTGACCGGCTCGCCGAGGTAGTCCTCGGCCGTTTTCTTCATTTTCATCAGCACCTGCGCCGAGACTTCGGGCGGGGCGATTTTCTTGCCGCGGGCTTCGACCCAGGCGTCGCCGTTGTCGGCCTTGGTGATCCTGTAGGGCATCAGATCGATGTCCTTCTGCACTTCCTTTTCCTCGAAGCGCCTGCCGATCAACCGCTTCACGGCGTACAGCGTGTTCTTCGGGTTGGTCACTGCCTGGCGCTTGCCCGGCGCGCCGGTGAGGATTTCGTCGTCCTCCATGTAGGCGACGATGGACGGCGTAGTGCGCGCGCCTTCCGAATTTTCAATGACCTTAGGCGTGCCGTTTTCCATTACGGCCACGCAGGAGTTGGTGGTGCCCAGGTCGATGCCGATGATCTTGCCCATGTTCTGCCTCTTTTCTCTAAAAATGATGCGCCGGAGAAATTGTTAAACTATTGATTTAATTCAATAAAATAAAATATTTTCTACCGGCTGACTTGTCTTCCCATCTGGGGTTGGCGAGCGGTTTTTCAAGCGTTGTCAGTGCGTTAGGCGGCGGAGTTAGTCTTTGGCCTTGGCGACCATGACCAGCGCGGGCCTGACCATGCGCTCGTTGAGCAGGTAACCCTTCTGCAGCACCTGGGTCACTGTGTTCGGTTCGGCATCGGATTCGACCATGCCGATCGCCTGATGGCGGTGCGGGTCGAATTTCTGTCCCAGCGGGTTCTCTGCCTTGAGATTGTATTTTTCGAATGCCGCGGTGAGCTGTTTCAGCGTCAGTTCAGCACCGCTTTTCAGGCTCTCCACCGTGGCTGCCTCGACGGCCAGTGCAGCCTCGAGGCTGTCGCAGACGGCGAGCAGTTCACCGGCGAAGCCCTCGATCGCGAACTTGTGGGCGTTGGCAACGTCGGTGACTGCGCGCTTGCGCACATTCTCGGTCTCGGCCTTGGCGCGCAGCCAGGCGTCGTGATGCTCCTGGGCGGCGAGTTCGGCCTGACGCAGCAACTCCTCGGTGGAGGGCATGGTTTCCACGGCCGGAGCGCCATCTTTTGCTGCGGCAGTGGCGGCTTCGGGAGTATTCTCTGGATTGGTTTTTGGTATTTCCTGCGACATGGATTTTGGTTGTGTGGGTGAGTTAACCGTTCGCAGATTGGGGCGATACCGCCGGATTCAAGATAACGGCGGAAAATTTATAACTATATGTTTTAACTGATAAATTGCGATTTTCCACAGAGAATCTGCATGACCTGCGCGACGAACCTGCCGGTCATCTGACCGGTGCTGCCCTGGATCGGGTGAAGGCGGTGCGGCCGGGCACTGCAGTGACGCTGGTCGTGGCCGAGGAACCCTCGTTGCTGATGGTCAGCCTTAACCTGCAATTACGCGAAAACCTTGCCTGGAAAATCGTCGAAGCCGACGGCGCCTGGCGCGTCACCGTGCGCCATCGTGAGGACGTTGCCGCAGACAACGTGCTGGTGCTGCTGGCTGCGGACCACAAGCGCATCGACGGCTTGCTCGCGCGCGCGCTGGGGTTACTCAACCAGGGAGAAGCCGATTCGGCAGTGCCGCTGCTGCGCGAATTTGTCATTGCGCTGCAACGCCATGTCGGATTCGAGGACGGGGAGCTTGCAGTTGCTCTCGGCGCAGCGCAGGCCGCGCCCGATCAGCCGGCAGCAATCATGCTGCGCGAACACCGCGAAATCGGCGAGCAACTGAAACTGGTCGAAGAGGCACTGGCCGTTGACCCCATCGATGGTACTGAACTCGGCATCTACTGCGCGATCCTTTCGGGCACGCTGGCGAAGCACGAATACCGCGAGGAGCACAACCTGTTCCCGCTGTGGCGGCTGGCACTGCTGCGGCGGAGCGAGGATGAGCGCAAAGCGTTGTTGGCGCTGGCGCGGGTGGCGCTGGCACGGTCCTGAACATTGCGCCGCGGGCGCGGTCTAACTGGTTGAACGCGCGCTTAGCGCGGCTGCGCGATGTGCGCGCCGGGAGAACAATCATGCGGATAGGGGTGCCCAAGGAAATCAAGGTTCACGAATACCGCGTCGGTCTGGTTCCGGCGAATGCGCGCGAACTGGTGGCCCACGGCCACCAGGTGATGATCGAGAGCGGGGCCGGACTCGGCATCGGCGCGACCGATGAACAGTACCGTGCGGCCGGCGTCACCAGCGTGTCCACCGCAGCGGAAGTGTTTGCGGAGGCAGAGCTGATCGTCAAGGTCAAGGAACCGCTTGCCGGCGAGCGCAAGCTGCTGCGCGCGGGGCAGATGCTGTTCACGTACCTGCACCTGGCGCCTGACGCCGAGCAGACGCGCGACCTGGTCGCCAGCGGCGCGAGCTGCATCGCCTACGAAACCGTGACTTCGGCACAGGGCACTTTGCCGTTGCTGGCGCCGATGAGCGAGGTGGCCGGCCGCATGGCGGTCCAGGTCGGCGCGCACTACCTCGAAAAGGAAAACGGCGGTTTCGGCGTGCTGTTGGGCGGGGTGCCCGGGGTTGATCCGGCGAAAGTGGTAGTGCTGGGCGGCGGCGTGGTGGGTACGCATGCCATCCATATCGCGCTGGGCATGGGCGCCGAAGTGTGGGTGCTCGACCGCAATCCCGACGTGCTGCGCCGGCTGTGGGAGCATTACGGCGGGCCGCTGAACACAGTGTTTTCGACGCGTGATGCCGTCGAGCGCCATGTCGCGACCGCGGACCTGGTGATCGGCGGCGTGTTGCTGCCCGGTGCGGCAGCACCCAAGCTGGTGTCGGCGGAACTGGTGCGGCGCATGCGTCCCGGCTCGGTGGTGGTCGACGTCGCCATTGACCAGGGCGGCTGTTTCGAGACCTCGCGACCGACCACCCACAAGGAACCGGTGTATACAGTCGGCGGCGTAATCCACTACTGCGTGACCAACATGCCGGGCGCGGTGCCGAGAACCTCGGCGCATGCACTGAACAATTCGACGCTGCCGTTCGTGCTGGCGCTGGCGGACAAGGGCCTGCAGCGCGCGCTGGCCGACGATCCGCACCTGCGCAACGGTCTAAACGTGCACGGCGGCAAGGTGACCTGTGAACCGGTGGCGAAGGCGCACGGATATCCGCATGTCGATGCGTTGCAGGCTCTGGCTACCTGAGCAGCGTCGCGGTTCGTCCGGTTGCGGCATGCCGCGCCGGATTGAGACTCGACAGATCACGCAAATCACGGGACTATCTGCACTGGATGCGCTGTTTGCCCACCAACTGATCAACGAATGGAATGGCCTGCCATGGATGATGAAGCCGAAGACATCAACGGAACCCCGGTATACGTGGGCAGCCGGGTTCGCGTACTGAGAATCAGCGACGCCGTGCTCTCACAGCTTTCAACAGCCGATGCCGAGGCCGCGCGTGCGATGGAAGGTTCGGTGCTGGAAGTCAATGAAATCGACGAATTCGGCGGGGCCTGGGTCGAGGACTCCTGGCAGGCTGCTGATGGAACCGTGGTTTCGCATTCGCTGGGTCTGGGGCCCAACCAGATGGAAGTTGTCTACGAGTCGGACGAGGATGCCGGCGAGGATCCCGAGCCGCGGTCGGACGAGGATTAGCAGCAATTGCTGCCAAGTTGGGCCGCGCATCCGTTGTTGTGTCTAAAGCACCCCTGCGGCAGCATCATGTAAGTCTATTTCTTACTTGGTTTCGGGTTCAACTGTTACAGCGTGCTTTCACGCTGCTCGAATAAGATTGCCCCAAGATTTTCCCGGGAAAATCCCTCGTTGAATCTCGGGATCTTGTCCATCCGATGCCGGGGTCCGACAAGATCCGCGAATCTCTGATGCCAAACCCTGTGGGAGGATGAATGTCATGAATGCTCCGATGCCACCGCAAATGCACGAGGCGAAGTTGCGTGCTCTCAAAGCAATTGAACTATTCTCGGACATGACTGATGAAACGTTAGTACGCTATTTGTCCTACTTCGAGTGGATACAAGTGCGTGCGGACCAGATTCTGATCAGAGAAGGGGATGTTTCCGATCTGGCGTTCGTGGTGGTGTCAGGTGTATTTGAGGTTACAAAAGGCGAGGGCGCCAAGAGAAAATTGATGGCTTTTGCCAAGCCCGGCACGATGCTCGGCGAGATGGGTTTGATTACTAATGAGCCGCGTTATGCCACCTGCAAGGCAATCAACGAGGGCGAGGTAGGGTTGTTGTCGATTGAACAGTTCACATTGATGCAGAAAAAAGACCCTGATCTGCATACTACTTTGGTCTCCCGCATGACCGTGCAGTTGGCTGGGCGGCTGAGGAAGGTGACCGACTCAATCCTCCGGCTCAAGGAAAAAAACGACATCGCCGTGGATGCTGCGCGCCGCATCATTGAGACCTCAGCTCAGGTCTGAATTTCTTCTGGCTATAGATCAAGAGTGCATGGCTGGCTCATTTATTCCTGCTGGCTGGACAGGAAGGCCATTAATTCTTTGACGCATGCCTCTGGCACGATGTGATGGACCATGTGGTAGGCCGTAGGCAGGTGCACCAGCCGGAAGTTTTTAAGATGTGCGGTGAGCAGGCGTTCCTGTTCGGCGTCGGTGATCGGGCCGCCCGTGGGGTAGAGGCCGAGCACGGGGCACTGCACTTGCGGCAGCCAGTCGAGCGCGTTGGCTTCATTCACCAGTTGCACCAGTCTTAGCAGCACCTCGATGTCGCCTTTGGCGAATTCATCTGCGTACCAGTTGAAGAAACCGTCTGCCGTTTCCGGCGGAAAGCGCGTCGAGCGGTTGGTGGTGTCCACCCACTTGCGGATGCCCATGTCGCGCATCGCGTCGGTGCGCGAGCCGTGTTTCAGTGCGTAGCTGGCCTTCATTTTGTCGCTGATATAGACCGGAGTCGCGGCAATGGTCAGCGTACGTACCAGATTCGGGTGCAGTGCGGCGAGACCGAGGCCGATGATGCCGCCGGAGGATTCGCCGACGTAATGCACGCTGTCTACACCGAGATCTTCGATGATTGCGGCGAGGTCGGCGACGCAGTGTTGTTCAGTGAGTTTGGTGGCGAGGTCGAAGTCGCGGCCTGATTCACCCAGCCCGCGCATGTCAGGACGCACCACCCGGTAGTGGCGGGCCAGCGCCGGCACCCACTGGTACCAGAATTTCGACGAGCGGCCGTTGCCGTGCTGCAACAGCACGACTGGCGCTTTTTTCCACGGGTCGGTGTAGTCATCCACGGCGTAATGCAGCCGCGGCTGGCCGTGTCTGTCGACGAACGGCACGGCGCCTAGGCTTTCGCGCCGAGCTGGAGCGCGCGGTCTTTCGATGCTTTCAGGCTGTCCGGTGTCGCGCTGCCGGTCCAGCCAAGCACGTTTTTCAGTGTGATGTCGGTCAATGCGTGGATCCAGTCGTTGCGCTCGTTGAGGCAGGGGATATAGTGCAGTTCCTTGCCGCCGGCCTTGAGGAAATCGCCCCTGGCTTCGATCGCGATTTCTTCCAGCGTTTCCAGGCAGTCGCTGACAAAGCCGGGACAGGTAACATCGACGCGCGGAATTTTCTTTGTCGCGAGTTCCTTGAGCGTTTCGGAGGTGTACGGTTTAAGCCATTCGGCGCGGCCGAAGCGCGACTGGAAGGTGATGGTGTAGAAATCCGGCTTCAGCCCGATCTGCTCGGCGATCAGGCGGCCGGTTTTCAGGCATTCGCAGTGGTAGGGGTCGCCGAGTTCGAGCGTGCGCCGCGGCACACCGTGGAAGCTCAGAACGAGGTGGTCGCCGCGGCCGTGCTTGAACCAGTAGTCCTGGATATTCTGGGCAGAGGCCTTGATGTAGGCGTCGTGGTCATGGAAGTGTTTCACCGTGCGCAGCGCCGGCTGGTTGCGCATGCTGGCGAGGGCGTCGAATGCAGCCTTGAATACGGTGGCGGTGGTACTCGCGGAATACTGCGGGTACAGCGGTAGCAGCAAGATGCGGTCGCAGCCTTGCGCTTTCAGGGTTTTGAGTTTTGTATCGATCGAAGGTTTACCGTAACGCATCGCGTAGTCGACGACATGGGGCTGCTTCAACCGTTCCCCCAGGTAGCCGCGCAGCAGGTTGGCCTGGCGTTCGGTGTGCACTTTCAGCGGCGAACCCTCGTTGGTCCAGATCTGCGCGTAGCGCTGCGCCGAAGCTTTCGGCCGCAGGGTCAGTACGAACAGGTTGAGAATCACCCACCACACCGGACGCGGGATTTCGACGACAAAAGGGTCGGACAGGAATTCACGCAGGTAGCGGCGTACTGCACCGGGAGTCGCGGCATCGGGGGAGCCGAGGTTGATCAGCAGGATGCCGATCTTCGGCTGCGTGCCGTGGGCAAAAGACGGTTCTTTGGTGAAGGGGCCCATCGTTGTGAAAGTCAGGTTCGTGGAGGGCCTAGGGTAACACCACGTGCGCTGCCCCCGGCTGCGTGGCTAGCGTTGGGTTAATGCGCTGCTGAGCAGTTTCGCGGTGATATCGACGATGGGGATGACGCGCTCGTAGGCCATGCGCGTGGGTCCGATGACGCCGACGGTGCCGACTACCTTGCCGTCGACTTCGTACGGGGCGGTGACGACGCTGCATTCGTCCAGCGGCTGCAGCCCCGCTTCGCCGCCGATAAAGATCTGCACGCCCTGGGCACAGCTGGATACGTCGAGCAGCTGCAGCAGCGTAGTGCGGTGCTCGAACAGGTTGAACAGGTCGCGCAGCTTGGTCATGTTCGACGACAGGTCATCGATGCCAAGCAGGTTGACTTCGCCCGAGATCACCACGTCCTCCGCGGAATCGCTGGCGGCCTGATCGCCCGCGGCCAGTGCCGCCGACATCAGCTGGGTCATGTCTTCCCGCAACTGTTTGAGTTCAGCGTGGATGCGCCGACGGATTTCGTCGAAGCTGCAGCCGGCGAAATTCTGGTTGAGGATGTTGGCGGCTTCGACCAGTTCCGCCGGGGTGTACGATTTTTCGGTCTGGATGATGCGGTTCTGCACGTCGCCTTCGGCGGTGACCAGGATCAGCAGGATGCGTTTTTCGGCGAGCTTGAGGAATTCAATGTGGCGGAAACCGCCGCTGCGCCGCGGCGTGACCACGACGCCGGCAAAGTGGGTCAGCTCCGACAGCATGTGCGAGGCCGAGGACACCAGCTTGTGCGTGTTCTCGACCTGCAACTGGCCCTCGAGCTGGTTGATTTCGATGCGGTCCAGCGGTTTGACCGTGAGCAGGGTGTCAACGAAGAAACGGTAGCCGCGCGGGGTCGGTATGCGTCCTGCCGAAGTGTGCGGGCTGGCGATGAAGCCCATTTCTTCGAGGTCGGCCATCACGTTGCGGATGCTCGCCGGCGACAGGTCCAGTCCCGAAAACTTCGACAGTGCGCGCGAGCCCACCGGCTGCCCGTCGGCGATATAGCGCTCGACCAGCGTTTTCAGCAGCAGCTGGGCGCGTTCGTTCAGTGCCTGTGATTCCTTTGCCATGAAATTTATTTTACACAAAAAGCTTTGTTTGCCAGCACTCCCGGTGGTGGAGCGCCAATCCATTGTTTTTAATGGGTTTGCTGGAAACCGGGTAGCGGGGAATTATGGTTTAATGCCGCCATGCCTTCCGCCTTCAACACCGTTGCACTGATCGGCAAATACAACTCTCCGGAGATCGCCGGTCCGGTGCTGCAGCTCGCACGTTTTCTGGAAAAGCGTGACGTCCGGGTGCTGATTGACCGCCTGACCGCGGCGCATATTCCGGATTGTCCCTACTCGGTGCTGCGGCTGGAGGACCTGGGGCGGGAAGCCGACCTGGCCGTAGTGCTTGGCGGCGACGGCACCATGCTCAACATCGCGCGCACCTTCGCCCCCTACGAGGTGGAACTGGTAGGGGTCAACCAGGGGCGCCTGGGATTCCTTACCGACATTTCCCTCGACACCATGTTCGAGACGATCACCGCGATCCTGGACGGCCAGTACGTGACCGAGGAGCGCATGCTGCTTTCCGCCGAGGTGTGGAGCGGCAACGGTGAACAGGAACGTGTATTCGAGGTGCTCGCTTTCAACGATGTGGTGGTCGCCAAGGGTTTTGCCGGCGGCCTGGTCGAGATCGAGGTTCGCGTCGATGGCCAGTTCATCTACAACCAGCGTTCCGACGGACTGATTGTGGCGACGCCGACCGGTTCCACCGCCTATGCGCTGTCGTCGGGCGGACCGATCGTGCACCCGTCGCTGTCGGTGATTACCCTGGTGCCGGTTTCACCGCATACCTTGTCCAATCGCCCGATCGTCCTCAGCGGGGACTGCACAGTGGAGATCATCGTGCGCAGTGCGGATGATCCGCGTGCGCATTTCGACAGCCATTCGCATTTTGACCTGCGTGAAGGTGATCGGGTTGCGGTGAAGCGTTATCCGCACAAGATCAAGCTGCTGCATCCGGTCGGCCACAGTTATTACGCGATGCTGCGTGAGAAGCTTCACTGGAATCGGGACTGATCCTCAAAATCCCTGTGCTTGAAATGAATTCGTTGCGCGCGGAGTTTATCCCGGTGTTTCCCCCGGGATTCCTCCTCGCCTTGCCCTCGTGTAATGTCTCGTCGAAGCCTCGCGCGCTCCTTGTCCTGCCTGCGCTCGGACAATTTTGAGAAGGGTTCAGCGATAACAATATGCTCGTTCGTCTCGTCATCCAGGATTTCGTCATTGTCGAGCGCCTCGAACTCGAGTTCGGCTCCGGCTTCACGGTCTTGACCGGCGAGACGGGCGCGGGCAAATCCATATTGATTGATGCACTGGCGCTGACGCTGGGAGAACGTGCGGAAGCCATCGCAGTGCGGCAGGGCGCGAGCAAGGCGGATATCACTGCCGAGTTTGCAGTCGACGGCAACCAGCCGCTGCGGACCTGGCTCGATGCCAGCGATCTTGCCGGCGACGAAGGCGTTTGCCTGTTGCGCCGGGTCATCGAATCTTCAGGGCGTTCGCGCGGTTTCATCAACGGCCATCCGGCAACCGCTGCGCAGCTGCGGGAAGCCGGCGATTTCCTCGTAGATATCCACGGCCAGCACCAGCACCAGTCGTTGAGCCGGCCCGGGACGCAGCGCGCGCTGACCGATGGTTACGGCGGTCTTGAGGCGCAGGCGGTGCAGGTTGCTGACCTGTGGCGGACGTGGCAGCGGCGGCGCGAGGAGCGGCTTGCGTTCGAAGGCAATGCCGCCGCCATTTCCGCGGAGCGCGAACGGCTGGAATGGCAGTTGCAGGATCTTGATGCGCTGAAGCCCGTTCCGGGGGAATGGGCTGCGGTGGGTGCCGAGCATGCCCGTCTCGCCCATGCGGCCAGCCTGATCGAGGCGGCGCAGTCCGGCGTGGAAATGCTGTCCGAGGGGGAGGGGGCCGCACTGGAACAGTTGAACGCGGTCATTGCCCGGCTGCAACCGCTGCTGCAGCACGATATGCGGTTGAAGGACATTCTCGATGCGCTGGAACCGGCGCAGATTCAACTGCAGGAGGGAGTCAGTGCGCTGCGTCGTTACGGCGAACGCACTGATCTTGATCCGCAGCGCCTGAAAGAAGTGGAGCAGCGTCTTGATGCTCTGCACAGTGCGGCGCGCAAGTACCGGGTTGACCCCGAGGCGTTGCCGGAACTCATTGAGCATGTCCGCGAACGCCTGGCAGAGCTCGCTGCCGGTGGTGATCCGCAGACGCTGCGCAGGCGCGAAGCGGAAGCCGAGGCTGCTTATACAGAGGCGGCGAAGAAACTGACAGCTGGAAGAAAAAAGGCTGCAAAGAAGCTGGGTGAAGCGGTAACGGCTGCGATGCAGGACCTGGCGATGCAGGGCGGACGGTTCGAAGTGGCGCTGGAGGCGGTGGAGACACCCGCGGCGTACGGGCTCGAGCAGATCGAGTTCCGGGTGGCTCCGCACAAGGGCATGACGCCGCAGCCGCTGGCCAAGACCGCTTCCGGAGGCGAACTGTCGCGGCTCTCGCTGGTGATCCAGACGGTATTAAGCCGCCTGGCACAGGTGCCGACGCTGATTTTCGACGAGGTGGATGCCGGCATCGGCGGCCGCGTGGCCGAAATCGTCGGCCGCATGCTCAAGGCGCTGGGGGCAAAACACCAGGTGATGTGCATCACCCACCTGCCGCAGGTGGCAGCCGCAGCGGACCGGCAATGGCGGGTGAGCAAATCCGCAGCTCGCGGCAAGACCACTTCCACCGTGGAGGCACTGGAAGCCCGTGCGCGGGTCGAGGAAATCGCGCGCATGCTCGGCGGCGTGAAAATCACCGATACCACGCGCAAGCACGCGGCCGAACTGCTCGGCGGGAAATAACGGTCGGGGAGTCAGGCGGGCTGCCCGCTGGATCCGGTCAGGCCCGGTTCTTGTGCGGACAGTTGTTCTTCAGGCAATCGGCGTAGATGTGCAGCGAATGATCGTGGATGCGGAAGCCGCGTTCCTTGGCGATCTTTTCCTGCCGTTTTTCGATTTCCGGGTCGTAAAATTCCTCGACATGACCGCACTGGACGCAGACCAGGTGATCGTGATGGTTGCCCTGGTTGAGTTCGTACACTGCCTTGCCGGATTCGAAATGATGGCGCATCAGCAGTCCGGCCTGCTCGAACTGGGTCAACACCCTGTAAACCGTGGCAAGCCCGGTATCCGTTCCTTCCTCGACCAGTTTTTTGTAGACGTCTTCGGCAGAAAGATGGCGGATATCGCTTTTCTCGAACAATTCGAGAATGCGCAGGCGCGGCAACGTGGCCTTGAGGCCGATGGTTTTCAGGTCGTCCGGAGAGCTCATGCTGGTCGTGCCGGTCGGTGCGCCTTTCGCAGGTCAATTCGGCTATGATACCAACAAAGATATCTTGATTGCCCCTTGCGAGCCGGGCGCCTTAAATCCAATGAAAAAGCTGCTGATCATCGTTTTGTTGCTGCCGGGCTGCAGTTACGTTCCTGCAATTCCCACGCTGGCTCCGTACAAGATCGACATCCAGCAGGGCAATTACGTGACCCAGGACATGGTGGCCAAGCTGAAGCCCGGCATGTCGCGCAGCCAGGTGCGTTTCGCGCTGGGTACGCCGCTGGTTGCCGACCCTTTCCATGCAGACCGTTGGGATTACGTCTATATGCTGCACAAGAAAGGCGATCTCGTTGAGCAGCGTCTGGTCACGGTATTGTTCAAGGGCGACCAGCTCGAAAGGATAGAGGGCGATGTGGTGCCGGGCCCTGCCAATCCAGCATCACCTGCTGCGCAGGAGAAGAAATGACTGCGACCGGAGTGACACGCATCGCCATCGCCGGCAGCAGTGGCCGCATGGGGCGCATGCTGCTTGAAGCCGTTGGCAACGATGCGCGTGCCCGGTTGGCGGCTGCGCTGGAAATCGCGGGCAATCCGCTGGTCGGCCGCGATGCCGGGGAACTCCACGGCGCTTCACGTGGCGTGAAGCTCAGTGATGACCCGGAACGGGCGCTGTCCGGCGCTGACGTGCTGATCGATTTCACCCGGCCCGAGGGTACGCTGCACCATGTCGCAGTCTGTCGCAAGCTCAAGGTGCGGATGGTGATCGGCACGACTGGATTTGACGAGGCCGGCAAAAATACGATTGCCGAAGCTGCGCGCGACATCGGCATAGTGTTCGCGCCAAACATGAGCGTCGGGGTCAACGTCACGCTGAAACTGCTGGAGATGGCGGCCAAAGCCATGGGCGCTGACCATGACATCGAGATCATCGAGGCGCATCACAAACACAAGGTCGATGCACCGTCGGGCACCGCGCTGAAGATGGGCGAAGTGATTGCCGGCGCGCTCGGGCGCAACCTCAAGGACTGCGGCGTATTCGCCCGCGAGGGTGTCACCGGGGAACGCAAGCCCGGCACCATCGGCTTTGCCACGATACGCGGCGGGGACATCGTCGGCGATCACACCGCCATGTTTGCCGGTACCGGCGAGCGCGTTGAAATTACCCACCGTTCCAACAGTCGGGCCAACTACGCCCTGGGTGCGCTTCGCGCCGCACATTTCCTGATGACGAAGCCCGCCGGGCAGTTCGACATGTGGGACGTGCTTGATCTTAAAAGAAAATAAAATCAACAGGTTATAAAAACCGTGAAAAGGCTGTCGCAAGCCGCAGTTGTCACCATCCTCTTCGCAGTGATGGGCGTTGCTGCAGCCGCCGGAATCACGGTGCGTGACGTCAGCTACCGCAACGGCGACATCGAGGTCGGCGCCAAACTCTATCTGCCCGAAGGCCGCGCGCCGCATCCCGCGGTGCTTTATGTTCATGCCCGCCGCGGCTGGGATCTCGAGGCCGACGCCCAGGTGCGGCGTATCGTCGCCCGCGGCATTGCGGTAATTGCGCCGGACTATCACAGTCCGCGCTTCATCACGGCGTGGCCCATCGAACACGATCCGGCTACCGAAAAGGATGTCGAACTGGCGATCGACGCGCTGAAGAAAATCCCGGAGGTTCGATCTGACCGCATCTGCGTAGTCGGCTTCTCGCGCGGCGGCTACCATGCCGTGCTGCTTGCGGCGCGCCGTAGCGAAGTTGCCTGCATCGTGACTTATTACGGGCACATGGTAAATCCGAATGCCCCGGAGCCGGTCCAGGTCTACCGCTATGCGCCTGAAATTGAAAAAATCAGCGTGCCAGTGATGTTCATCGTCGGCGACGAGGAGCAGGAACTGCGCCGCACCGGCATCCGCCGTGCCTATTACGCACTGCTCAAGCGTGGCGTGCCGGTGGAAATGCTGATGTATCCCCATGCGCGCCGTGCTTTCGATTTCCGCCAGGATCAGCGCGAGGAGGAGAAAATGGCGACCGAAGATGCGGCAAAACGGGCCTCTGAGTTCATCCGGCGTGCTCTGAACCGATGATTTGGCCTCAAATTTCGGTCAAGGGTTTGTCGCGGTAGCGCCTCTCGCGTATAATTCTTTCTCCAAGAACAGCGGGACGGGCTGCAATCCGTCCCGCTTGTCGTATCAAACCCAATAAAATCAGGAGCTTGTCGTGTCCTCGCGTACGCCTGCCATTCTTGTACTGAAGGATGGCACGGTATTTCGAGGCGTCTCGATAGGTGCTGAGGGCCTGGTTGCCGGGGAAGTGGTGTTCAACACCGCGATGACCGGATATCAGGAAATCCTTACCGACCCCTCGTACTGCCGGCAGATCGTCACTCTGACCTATCCGCATATCGGCAACACCGGCGCCAATCCTGAAGACGTCGAATCTGAAAAGATCCAGGCTGCCGGACTGGTGATCCGCGACCTGCCGCTGCAGGTTTCGAATTTCCGTTCCACCCAGGCGCTGGACGATTACCTGCGCGCCGGCAAGGTGGTGGCGATCGCGGGCATCGACACCCGCAAACTTACGCGCTTGCTGCGCGACAAGGGTGCGCAGGACGGCTGCATCATGGCCGGCAAAATCGATGAAAAGGCCGCACTGAAGGCGGCCAGGGAATTTCCTGGACTCGTCGGCATGGACCTGGCGAAAGTTGTGTCCTGCGCGAAACCCTACGAAACCGATGAGTCGGTGTGGGCGCTCGGTTCCGGCTACGGCAAACGCGGCGAAACGAAATTCCATGTCGTTGCCTATGACTTCGGTGTCAAGCGCAACATCCTGCGCATGCTTGTCGCACGCGGCAGCAAATTGACTGTGGTGCCGGCGCAGACGCCCGCGGCCGAGGTGATGAAACTCAATCCCGACGGCGTGTTCCTGTCCAACGGTCCCGGCGATCCCGAGCCCTGCGACTACGCGATTCGCTCCATCCGCGAACTGCTCGGGATGGGCGTGCCGCTGTTCGGCATCTGCCTCGGTCACCAGTTGCTGGCGCTGGCCTGCGGCGCGAAAACGCTGAAAATGAAATTCGGTCACCATGGTGCCAATCACCCGGTCCAGGATCTCGACACTAAACGGGTAATGATCACCAGTCAGAACCACGGCTTTGCGGTGGACGCCAAAACACTGCCGGCCAACGCACGGGTGACTCACGTTTCACTGTTTGACGGCAGCCTGCAGGGCTTTGCACTGACCGACAAACCCGCATTCTGTTTCCAGGGCCATCCGGAGGCCAGTCCGGGCCCGCATGATGTCGATTACCTGTTCGACCGGTTCATCGGATTGATGGACAAGAAAAAAGCCGGGACGGTGCGCCATGCCTAAGCGTACAGACATAAAAAGCATCCTGATTATCGGCGCCGGCCCGATCATCATCGGTCAGGCCTGCGAGTTCGATTACTCCGGCGCCCAGGCCTGCAAGGCGCTGCGCGAAGAAGGTTACCGGGTCATCCTGGTGAACTCGAATCCTGCAACCATCATGACCGATCCCGGTATGGCGGACGCGACCTACATCGAGCCGGTGACCTGGCAGGTGGTGGAGAAGATTATTGCCGCCGAACGACCCGACGCGCTGCTGCCGACGATGGGCGGCCAGACTGCGCTCAACTGTGCGCTCGACCTGGCGAAGCACGGCGTGCTTGAAAAATACGGCGTGGAAATGATCGGTGCCTCCAAGGAAGCCATCGACAAGGCCGAGGATCGCGAAAAGTTCAAGAAGGCGATGGCCAAGATCGGCCTGGAAAGTCCGCGTTCAGCACTGGCGCACAGCATGGAGGAAGCGCTGCAGGTGCAGGCCGTGGTCGGCTTTCCCACCATCATCCGTCCTTCGTTCACGCTCGGAGGCACCGGTGGTGGCATCGCCTACAACCGCGAGGAATTCGTCGCCATCGTCGAGCGCGGGCTCGACGCCAGCCCGACCAACGAAGTGCTGATCGAGGAATCGGTCATCGGCTGGAAGGAATACGAGATGGAGGTCGTTCGCGACCGCGCCGACAACTGCATCATCGTGTGTTCGATCGAGAACTTCGACCCGATGGGGGTGCACACCGGCGACTCGATCACTGTGGCGCCGGCGCAGACGCTGACCGACAAGGAATACCAGATACTGCGCAATGCCTCGATTGCCTGTCTGCGTGAAATCGGGGTCGATACCGGCGGTTCGAACGTGCAGTTCGGCATCAACCCGGAAGACGGGCGCATGGTCATCATCGAGATGAACCCGCGGGTGTCGCGCTCTTCGGCGCTGGCGTCCAAAGCCACAGGGTTCCCGATTGCCAAGGTGGCCGCCAAGCTCGCTGTCGGATATACGCTCGATGAACTGCGTAACGAGATTACCGGCGGCGCGACCCCGGCATCGTTCGAGCCGAGCATCGATTACGTCGTCACCAAGATCCCGCGCTTTGCCTTCGAGAAATTCCCCCAGGCCGATGACCGTCTGACCACTCAGATGAAATCGGTGGGTGAAGTGATGGCAATGGGTCGCACCATCCAGGAATCGATGCAGAAAGCGCTGCGCGGCCTGGAGACCGGTGTTGACGGGTTTGACGAAAAGACCACGGATCCCGACATCATCGAGAACGAGCTGGGCGATCCGGGTCCCGAGCGGATTTTCTACGTCGCTGACGCCTTCCGCGTCGGCATGACCCAGGAGCAGGTTTTCGGTTTTTCGCGCATCGATCCCTGGTTCCTGGCGCAGATCGAGGACATCGTCCGTCAGGAACGGGCATTGATCGGGAAAAAGCTCCAGGACCTGGATGCTGCTGCACTGCGCCGGCTCAAGCGTGCCGGTTTCTCCGATGGCCGTCTGGCGAAACTGCTGATGGTTGAGCAGGACGAAGTGCGAGCGCGTCGCCATGCGCTGGGTGTGCGCCCGGTCTACAAGCGTGTGGATACCTGTGCGGCCGAATTTTCGACCAGCACCGCCTACATGTATTCGACGTATGAAGAGGACTGCGAAGCGCAGCCGACGGACCGCAAAAAGATCATGGTGCTCGGCGGCGGACCCAACCGCATCGGCCAGGGCATCGAGTTCGATTATTGCTGCGTGCATGCGGCGCTGGCGCTGCGCGAGGACGGTTTCGAGACCATCATGGTCAACTGCAATCCAGAGACCGTGTCCACCGACTACGACACCTCCGACCGTCTGTATTTCGAACCGCTGACACTGGAGGACGTGCTGGAGATCGTCGCCATCGAGAGGCCGGTCGGCGTGATCGTGCAGTTCGGCGGGCAGACGCCGCTTAAGCTGGCGCGTGCGCTGGAAGCCAACGGCGTGCCCATAATCGGCACCACGCCGGATTCGATCGACATTGCAGAAGACCGCGAGCGTTTCCAGAAGCTGCTGCACAAGCTGAAACTGAAGCAGCCGCCCAATCGCACCGCACGCAGCGAGGCCAAGGCGCTGACTGCCGCTGCCGAGATCGGCTACCCGCTGGTGGTGCGTCCTTCGTACGTGCTGGGCGGGCGGGCGATGGAAATCGTCCATGAACAGAGCGAACTCGAGCGCTACATGCGCGAGGCGATCAAGGTGTCCAACGATTCGCCGGTGCTGCTCGACCGCTTCCTCAACGATGCCACCGAAGTGGACGTTGATGCGGTCAGCGATGGCAACGAGGTGATCATCGGCGGCGTGATGGAGCACATCGAGCAGGCCGGTGTGCATTCCGGCGATTCGGCATGCTCGCTGCCGCCGTTCTCACTGTCCCCGGCGCTGCAGGAAGAGTTGCGCCGGCAGACGGTGGCGATGGCCAAGGCTCTCAAGGTCAACGGTCTGATGAACGTGCAGTTCGCGATCCAGCACGGCCCCGAAGGTGACGTGGTCTACGTGCTCGAGGTCAATCCGCGGGCATCGCGCACGGTACCCTTCGTATCCAAGGCGGCCAGCCTGCCGCTGGCCAAGATTGCCGCCCGCTGCATGGCGGGCATGTCGCTGGCGAGTCAGGGAGTGACACGCGAAATCGTTCCTCCTTACTACTCGGTGAAGGAAGCGGTGTTCCCGTTCATCAAGTTCCCCGGTGCCGACACCATCCTCGGCCCTGAAATGAAGTCGACCGGCGAAGTCATGGGCGTTGGCGAAACCTTCGCCGAGGCTTTCGTCAAATCCCAGCTCGGTTCGGGTGAAAGGCTGCCGAAGGCGGGGCGGGTATTCATCAGCCTGCGCGATGATGACAAGGCGCGGGTGCTCGATACTGCACGGGTGCTGGCAGGTATGGGGTTCAGTCTGGCGGCTACTCATGGTACCGCGAAGGCACTGGAGGCTGCGGGTCTTGCGGTCACCAGGGTCAACAAGGTGGCCGAAGGCCGTCCGCATGTCGTTGACATGATCAAGAACGGCGAGATCGCGTTGATCATCAATACTGTCGAGGAAAAACGTACGGCAATCCGCGATTCGTATTCGATCAGGCGCGCAGCGCTGCAGCAACGGGTTACACTCTATACCACGATAGCCGGCGCTCGGGCGGCGGCCAACGGCATGGCGCAGGCGCGCGAGCTGCAGGTTTATGCGGTGCAGGATCTGCACAAGCGGCTGACGGCCTGAGTTCAAGGCGGCACATGGTGCCGCTGTCCGGTGGCTCGACAATATTTTCAGGTTAATACGGAAGATGGGGGGATAACCCATGAATGCGAAAACTCCATTGACGGTCAAAGGCGCTGAACTGCTGCGCGCCGAGCTTCACGAATTGAAGACGGTGCAGCGACCGGCGATCATCAACGCCATTGCGGAGGCGCGTTCCCACGGGGATCTTTCTGAAAACGCTGAATATTCGGCGGCCAAGGAACGGCAGAGCTTTATCGAAGGCCGCATCGCCGAACTTGAATCGAAAATCTCGAATGCGCAGATCATCGACCCTGCGACGATCGATACTGATGGTCGTTGCGTATTCGGCGCTACGGTGGATCTTGAGGAAGAGGGCGGTGCTGCTGTGACTTACCAGATCGTCGGGGACGACGAGGCTGACATCAAGCAGGGCAAGATATCCATCAGTTCCCCGATCGCGCGTGCGCTGATCGGCAAGTACGCAGGCGATGTTGCTGAAGTCCAGGCCCCCGGGGGGCTGCGAGAATACGAGATTATCGACGTCCGTTACGTGTAGTCTGGACTTGGTACGAAGAAGCCCCCAAGACAGGGGTTTGCGTGTGTTGCCTTCCTGTCAGGCCGGCGGGTAACTGCCGGTTAAGATCCCTGATAACTGCGTTTGGTGCGACGTGGTTCCCTGCGCGGCGCGGAACGTTTTCCGTTCTTCGGTTTCCCTGAGGTTTTGATCTGCGAAGGCGAGGAATCCGGATCTGCGTCGGGACGTGGCCGGTAGACGACGAGGATTTTTCCGATATGCTGCACGGGCGCCGCGTCGAGTTGATTGCAGACGGTATTGATGAGACTTTCGCGTGCTCCACGGTCGTCGCCAAGCACGCGTATCTTGATCAGTTCGTGGCTTTTGAGAATGGCGTCGATTTCGCGTGAGACTGCGGGTGTAAGCCCGGCATCACCGATCATCACGACGGGTTGCAGGTGGTGGGCGCGTGCGCGCAGCGCACGGCGTTCGGCAGGTGTCAGGTTCAGCATGGTGCGAAGTTTAACAGGGCACGGCGATTGATCGACGGTTATGGCCAAGAACAAATCCAGCAAAGCTTGGATGCACGAGCATGTCACAGATCCCTATGTACGGCGGGCGCAGTCCGAGGGCATGCGTTCGCGGGCGGCTTACAAGCTGCAGCAACTGGCCGAACGCGATCATCTGCTGAAACAGGGACTTACCGTGATCGATCTGGGAGCTGCGCCAGGTGGGTGGTCACAGGTGGCGAGGCAGGCCGTTGGAGACTCGGGGCGGGTAATTGCCGTCGATCTGCTGGAAATGCAGCCGGTTGCCGGTGTCGAATTCATCCGCGGCGATTTTGGCGAGGACCCGGTACTCAAGGCGCTGGAAGACATGCTGGGTGGGCAAGGGGTGGATCTTGTGTTGTCGGATATGGCCCCCAATATCTCAGGGGTTGCTGCCGTGGATCAGGCACGCAGCGTCGGATTGGCGGAGCTGGCACTGGATTTTGCAGTCAACCACCTGAAACCGAAGGGGAATTTTCTGGTCAAAGTGTTTCAGGGCTCGGGGTTCGATGCGCTGGTTGCCGAAGTCAGGCGGCGGTTTGTGCAGGTGCTGATCCGCAAACCCGAAGCCTCGCGCAGCCGTTCGAACGAGGTTTACGTGGTTGCCAAGGGTCTGAAAACCGGGAAATAGCCGGGTTTCCGGGCTGCGATAATGGGTAAAAACGTCTAGAATTGAAATACTTAGATTCATGCGCATCTGCTTGCCGGTGCGCGACAAGGAGTGATTTTGAACAATCTGATGAAAAACATGGCGGTATGGCTGGTCATCGCGCTGGTGCTGATGACGGTGTTCAATCAGTTCAATGCGCGGCAGTCGACCCAGAAGGCCATGGAGTACTCGCAGTTCATCGACGAGGTGAAGCAGGGCAAGATCGCCAAGGTGACCATAGAGGGGCGAGTGGTGAAGGGCGTCAAGTCCACCGGCGAGAAATTCACCACCTACGCACCATCCGACATCTGGATGGTGACCGACCTGCTGAAAAACGGCGTGATCGTCGAGGCCAAGCCCGAGGACGAGCCCTCGCTGCTGATGAATATTTTTGTGTCCTGGTTCCCGATGCTGCTGCTGATCGGCGTCTGGATATTCTTCATGCGCCAGATGCAGGGTGGTGGTCGTGGCGGTGCGTTTTCGTTCGGCAAGAGCCGGGCGCGCATGCTGGATGAAAACAACAACACGGTGACTTTTGCCGACGTTGCGGGTTGCGAGGAAGCCAAGGAAGAAGTCTCAGAGCTCGTGGAGTTTCTGCGTGATCCTTCCAAATTCCAGAAACTTGGCGGGCGTATCCCGCGCGGCGTGCTGATGGTCGGTAATCCCGGAACCGGCAAGACGCTGCTGGCGCGCGCCATTGCCGGCGAGGCCAAGGTGCCTTTCTTCTCGATCTCGGGTTCTGATTTCGTCGAAATGTTCGTCGGCGTGGGTGCGGCCCGCGTGCGTGACATGTTCGAGAATGCCAAGAAGCATGCCCCCTGCATCGTGTTCATTGACGAGATCGACGCGGTCGGTCGTCAGCGCGGCGCCGGCCTCGGTGGCGGCAACGACGAGCGTGAGCAGACGCTGAACCAGTTGCTGGTGGAAATGGACGGCTTCGAGGCGAATTCCGGCGTCATCATCATCGCTGCGACCAACCGTCCCGACGTGCTTGACCCTGCGCTGATGCGCCCGGGCCGTTTCGACCGCCAGGTGGTGGTGCCGCTGCCCGATATCCGTGGTCGCGAACAGATCCTTCTGGTGCACATGCGCAAGGTGCCGGTGGCCCCCGACGTCAAGGCCGACATCATCGGCCGCGGCACTCCGGGATTTTCCGGTGCCGATCTGGCCAATCTGGTAAACGAGGCAGCACTGTTTGCGGCTCGTGCGAACAAGCGCCTGGTTGATATGGACGATTTCGAGCGGGCCAAGGACAAGATCATCATGGGCGCGGAACGGCGTTCGATGGTGATGCCTGAACACGAGCGGAAAAACACCGCGTATCACGAGGCCGGCCATGCGCTGGTGGCACGACGACTGCCCAAGACCGATCCGGTGCACAAGGTCACCATCATTCCGCGCGGCCGTGCGCTGGGCGTGACCATGCAGTTGCCGACTGAAGACCGTTACAGCATGGACCGCGAGCAGATCCTGCAGAACATTTCGGTATTGTTCGGCGGCAGGATTGCCGAGGAAGTATTCATGGGGCAGATGACCACCGGTGCCTCCAACGACTTCGAGCGTGCCACCGAGATGGCGCGCAACATGGTCATGCGCTGGGGCATGAGCGACAGCCTCGGCCCGATGGTCTACGGCGAGAACGAGGGCGAAGTCTTCCTTGGCCGTTCGATTACCACGCACAAGAACGTGTCGGAGACGACGATGCAGCAGGTAGATGCCGAAATCCGCCGCATCATCGATACCCAGTACAAGCTGGCGCGCCGCCTGATCGAGGAAGACCGCGACAAGGTCGAGGCAATGGCAAAGGCACTGCTCGATTGGGAAACCATAGATGCCGACCAGATCAGCGACATCATGGAAGGCCGTCCGCCACGGTCGCCGAAACCGGTAGCCGCGCCGGTGCCCAAGCCGCCCAAGGACAGCACGCCGGGCGCTGCGGCGACCAATACGCCCGCTGCAGAAGCCTGAGCGCTGCGCGATCGGGTTTCCGGATGGAACGGAAGTCAACGGCCGGAGTTGCCATAACCCGGCCGTTTCTTTTCCAGCGATGAAATTTCTTCAGTGCGGCAAGTTCCGCCTGACGCTTGACCGGCCGCTGCTGATGGGGGTGGTCAACGTGACCCCCGATTCATTCTCGGATGGCGGACGCTATCTGCAGACTGCTGCCGCCGTAACCCATGCCCGGCAACTGGTGGCAGAAGGCGCGGACATTCTTGATATCGGCGGGGAATCGACTCGTCCCGGTGCCGCACCAGTGTCGCTGGAGGAGGAGCGCCGGCGGGTGCTGCCGGTGCTGGAGGCACTGGCGGATGCCGGCCTGCCGCTGTCCCTGGATACGCAGAAACCCGAACTGATGCGGGAGGCGGCAGCTGCGGGGGTAGCCATGATCAACGACGTCAATGGTTTCGAGAGTGCAGGAGCCTTTGAGGCGGTCCTGGCAGGGGACAGTGCGATCTGCATCATGCATCGCCAGGGCAATGCCCAGACCATGCAGCAGTCGCCGCAATATGCCGACGTGGTCGATGAGGTGCATGCCTATCTGGAACAGCGCGTCGCTGCGGCACAACGCGCCGGCCTGGGTCGCGAGCGCATCGTGATCGACCCCGGTTTTGGTTTCGGCAAGACCCTGGACCATAATCTCGAATTGCTGCGTTTCATGGGGCGGCTTGCCGCAAGCGGAATTCCGGTGCTGGCGGGCCTGTCACGCAAGTCCATGATCGGTGCGCTGACCGGTCGCGAAACCGGAGACCGGGTTTTTGGCAGCGTCGCAGCGGCACTGATCGCTGTCCAGCGTGGGGCGTGCATCCTCCGGGTGCACGACGTTGCGGCCACGCGAGACGCGCTGGCGATATGGAACGCTGTAGAATCCGGTAAAAATCGCGATTAGATTTTTTCCAATCCGGAGTTCATGGCTTGAGCAGAAAATATTTTGGCACCGATGGCGTGCGCGGACTGGTGGGGACGGATCCGATAACCCCGGATTTCGTCATGCGTCTGGGGCATGCCGCGGGCAGAGTGCTGGCGCGGAAAACCGCTGGGACAGAACGGCCGGCAGTGCTGATTGGCAAGGACACCCGGGTCTCGGGTTACATGCTGGAATCAGCGCTGGAAGCCGGGCTGTCGTCGGCTGGTGTCGACGTGCTGCTGATCGGACCGATGCCGACGCCAGGTGTTGCGTATCTGACACGCGCGCTGCGGCTGTCGGCGGGCATAGTCATCAGCGCATCGCACAATCCTTACCAGGACAACGGCATCAAGTTTTTTTCCGCAGACGGCAACAAGCTGGCCGATGCCACCGAGTTGGCAATCGAGGCGGCGATGGCGGAGCCGCTGCGTTGCAAACCCTCATCGGGTCTGGGCAAGGCGCGCCGGGTCGACGACGCGGCCGGGCGCTATATCGAATTCTGCAAGAGTACGTTTCCGGGAGATCTGGACCTGCACGGACTGCGCATCGCGGTGGATTGCGCGCATGGCGCCGCGTACCACATTGCACCGCATGTCTTTCACGAGCTTGGTGCAGAGGTGGTGTCCGTGGGTGCCGAGCCGGACGGTTTCAACATCAACAAGGACGTCGGGGCGACTCATGCAGAATCTCTGCAGCGCGCGGTCAAGCGGGCCCGGGCCGACATCGGCATTGCGCTGGATGGCGACGGCGACCGGCTGATCATGGCCGATGCCGCGGGAAGGGTCTACGACGGTGATGAGCTGCTTTATGTGATTGCCGCGCATCTCAAGCGTATGCGCATGTTCAAGGGTGGCGTGGTCGGTACGCAGATGACCAACCTCGCCATGGCGCAGGCGCTGGCGAAACTGAAAATCCCGTTCGCCCGTGCCAAGGTGGGTGACCGCTATGTACTCGAGATGCTGCAGCAGCGTGGCTGGAAACTGGGTGGCGAGAATTCCGGTCACATCGTCTGCCTTGACCAGCACACCACGGGGGACGGCATCGTATCGGCACTGCAGGTGCTGCAGGCGCTGATCGCGGCAAAAACCACACTTACCAAGGCGGTGAATTTCAGCCTCTACCCCCAGGTCCTGGTCAATGTGCGGCTGAGCGGTGTCGCGGCGAGCGGTGTGATGGGTGCGAAAGAGGTGCAGGTGGCAGTTGCGGATGCCGAGCGCGCATTGGGAGCCTCCGGCCGCGTCCTGCTGAGGCCTTCCGGAACCGAGCCGGTGGTCCGGGTAATGGTCGAGGGCAGGTCCCGGCGCCAGGTCACGCAACTGGCCAATACCATCGCACGTGCAGTGCGGAACGTGAAGTAATACCGGCAGCAGTATTGCCCGGCCCAAAACCCGGCTTTGTCATCAGGCTGTCATACCGGGTTGGCATGCTCGTCTCCTTAATGCATTGCAGGTGATTCCTTTTCGCTTGTGGGTGCAGAAACCCGTGACAATTCCTGAACTGAATCTTGCTCGATTCCCAGATGAGTGAACCTATGGTTTACAACGTCCTTTTTCTTTGTACTGGTAACTCCGCGCGCAGCATCCTGGCCGAAGTCATGATGAACAGCATGGGCAAGGGACGCTTTCATGCCTACAGTGCGGGCAGCATGCCCAAGGGAGAGGTGCATCCTCTTGCGCTGGATCTTTTGGAAAAGAACCACCTGCCCATAGACGGTCTGCGCAGCAAGAGCTGGGAGCAATTCGCCCGGTCCGGTGCGCCGGCGCTGGACTTTGTTTTCACCGTCTGCGACAACGCCGCAGGCGAAGTCTGTCCGGTATGGCCTGGCCAGCCGATGACCGCGCACTGGGGTATCCCTGATCCTGCGGCGGCTGAAGGCGGCATCGAAGACAGACGCAGGGCGTTTTTCACCGCCTACAGCCAGTTGGGGGCGCGCATTTCGCTGTTCATCAATCTGCCGATCGACCGCCTTGACCGGATGACCCTGCAGAAAAAACTGCGGGATATCGGCAGCACGAAATTATGACCTTGGGTCGCCGCCTCGCAGCCGAAGCCCTGGGGACGGCGTTTCTTCTGGCCGCAGTGATTGGCTCGGGCATCATGGGCGAGCGCCTGGCCGGGGGTAATGTGGCGATTGCGCTGCTGGCCAATGCGATTGCCACCGGGGCCGCCTTGGTGGCCCTGATTCATGCTTTCGGTCCGGTGTCAGGTGCCCATTTCAACCCTGCAGTGACGCTGGTAATGGCACTCCGTGGTCTGCTCTCGCGCCGTGACGCCTGCGCCTACGTGGCGGTGCAGGTGGCCGCGGCTTTTGCCGGCGTTGCCTGTGCGCATCTGATGTTCGGTGAACCGCTGTTCTCGGAATCGTTGAAGGTGCGCACTGGTGGGGCGCAGTGGTGGAGCGAAGTGGTGGCGACTTTCGGGCTGATTGCAATGATTCTGGGCTGCCTGCGTTCACGTGCCGATGCCGTGCCCTATGTGGTCGGGCTGTATATAACCGCGGCCTACTGGTTCACTGCATCCACTTCGTTTGCCAATCCGGCAGTCACGCTGGCGCGTGCTGCAAGCAATACGTTCGCCGGTATCCGTGCGCTGGATGCGCCGATGTTCATTGCTGCGCAACTGGCCGGCGCCTTGCTCGCATCGGCAGCGATGTGGTGGTTGCTGGGCGAAGAGCGTTCCGCATCCCGATAGCCTCACACGCGGGATCTGAGGTTCCGGGATTTTTCCTGCAAGTGTCATGAAGCTGTCATCTCTTCTGGCTACCATCGGTCTGGCACTCAAAAAGACCATGACTGAAAATTGTTCAGGAGAAAAGAAATTGAAATTAGTCAATAAAATCATATCGTTATACATCGCCTCCCTGCTCGCGGCTGCAGGATCCGCTGCCGCAGCCGAAATTACCGGCGCTGGCGCCTCGTTTCCGAACCCGGTGTATTCCAAGTGGGCTGATGCCTACAACAAGGCCACCGGCCACAAGCTCAATTACCAATCGATCGGTTCTTCCGGCGGCGTACGCCAGATCAAGGCGAAAACCGTGGATTTCGGTGCTTCCGATGCGCCGCTGAAGGCGGCCGATCTGCAGAAGGACGGCATGATCCAGTTTCCGACCGTGTTCGGCGCGGTGGTGCCGGTGATCAACCTCCCGGGCCTGAAACCCGGCGAGATGAAGCTCACCGGTGAGGTGCTCGGCGACATCTATCTGGGCAAGATCAAGAAATGGAACGATCCGGCGATCACCGCTCTGAACCCCGGGCTGAAATTGCCGGATACAGCTATCGGTGTGGTGCGTCGGGCCGATGGCTCGGGCACAACTTCGATATTCACCAATTACCTGTCGAAAGTGAATGCCGAGTGGAAAGCGAAAGTTGGTGAAGGTTCGACGGTGCAATGGCCGGCGGGCCTGGGTGGCAAGGGCAACGAGGGCGTGTCGGCCTTTGTGCAGCGGCTGCCCGGGTCGATCGGTTATGTCGAGTTTGCCTACGCCAAGCAGAACAAGCTGCCGCATGCACAGTTGAAGAATGCTGCCGGCAATTTTGTCCAGCCGGGCGACGATACGATCCAGGCGGCGGCAACGGGCTGGGGTGCAGACGGCAACTACATCCACCCGACGGATCAGAAGGGCGCGAAAGCGTGGCCGATCACCGGTGCGACCTACATCATCATCCACCAGAAAGCCGAGAAACCCGGGCAGACCGTCGAGGTCATGAAGTTTTTCGACTGGGCCTATAAAAACGGCGACAACCTGGCGCTGGAGCTGGACTACGTTCCCATGCCTGACAGCATGGTCAAGCAGATCCACGCTGCCTGGGCGGCGGTGAAGGATGCCTCTGGCAAGGCAGTGTGGCAGGCAAAGTGAATTATCCTGCCGGTCCCAGGGGTGCTTGGCGCCCCTGATTTTTTTGACGTACCCGGAATGGTTCTTGCCGGAGATGAGCGATGAATCTGCAGGTCACAGGTGAGCGTGTAGAATTGAGCGCGATGAACAATGCGCAGCCTGATACCGCAGTGCCCGTCCGCCGTAGCCAGATCCGGGATGTCGTTTTCTACAATATTGTTCGCGGCATAGCACTGCTGACGCTGCTGATACTGCTGGGCATCATCGCTTCGCTGATCGTCAGTTCGTGGCCTTCGATCCAGAAATTCGGTTTTTCATTCATCTGGACGACAGACTGGAACCCGCCGGCTGAAAAGTTCGGTGCGCTGATTCCGATATACGGCACCCTGGTCACCTCGGTTATTGCCCTGTTCATAGCGGTGCCAGTCAGCTTCGGCATTGCTCTGTTCCTGACTGAGCTATCTCCGGCCTGGTTGCGCCGCCCGCTGGGTACCGCCATCGAACTGCTCGCTGCAATTCCCAGCATCGTCTACGGCATGTGGGGTTTGCTGGTATTCGCGCCGCTGTTCGGCCAGTACGTGCAACCGCTGCTGGCGGAGACGCTGGGGAAGCTGCCACTGATCGGTGTGCTGTTCGAGGGGGCGCCACTGGGAATCGGCCTGCTTGCTGCCGGGGTGATACTGGCAATCATGATCATCCCCTTCATTGCCGCGGTAATGCGTGATGTTTTTGAGGTGACGCCGCCCATGCTCAAGGAATCTGCATATGGTGTGGGCGCCACGACCTGGGAGGTTATGTGGAATGTGGTTCTGCCCTATACCAAGGTCGGTGTCGTCGGCGGCATCATGCTGGGCCTGGGGCGCGCACTGGGCGAGACCATGGCGGTCACGTTTGTAATCGGAAACACCAATCTGCTGGACAATGTCTCGCTGTTTTCCCCGGGCAACAGCATTACTTCAGCGCTGGCCAATGAATTTTCCGAAGCGGACCCGGGGCTGCACACTGCGGCGCTGATGGAGCTCGGACTGATCCTGTTCATGATCACATTCATGGTCCTGGCATTCTCCAAGTGGTTGCTGGCGAGGATGAAAATCAATGAAGGTTCTCCGGTAGCCTGACCATGGATATCGTCAAACGTCGCAGGCTGGTCAACCGGCTGGCACTCTTTCTTTCCGTTTGCGCGATGGCATTCGGCGTGTTGTGGCTGGTCTGGATATTATTTGATGTTTTGCGACTGGGTGTCGGTGGTCTTTCACCGGCGCTGTTCACCAAGATGACTCCTCCGCCGGGAGAGGATGGCGGTCTGCTCAATGCCATTGTCGGCAGCTTCATGATGTGCGGCCTGGCGATGCTGATCGGCACCCCGATCGGGGTGCTTGCGGGTATCTATCTGGGTGAGTACGGCCAGCGAGGCTGGCTGGGATCGACGACCCGTCTCATCAACGACATCCTGCTGTCTGCACCTTCGATCGTACTCGGTCTTTTCGTCTATGCCGTGGTGGTGGCGCGGACCGGCGGATTTTCCGGTTATGCCGGGGTTATCGCACTGACACTGATCGTTGTGCCCGTGGTAGTGCGCACCACTGAAAACATGCTGATTCTGGTACCCAATGGCATGCGCGAGGCTGCCTACGCCCTGGGCGCTCCAAAATATCATGTCATCCTCTCGGTCACCCTGCGCGCAGCCAGGGCCGGTGTGATGACCGGGGTGTTGCTGGCACTGGCGCGGATCGCCGGTGAAACTGCGCCACTGCTGTTCACGGCACTGTCCAACCAGTTCTGGTCACTGGATCTGGGCAAGCCCATGGCCAATCTGCCGGTCACCATTTTCAAATTTGCGATGAGTCCGTTCGAGGACTGGCAAAAGCTGGCGTGGGCCGGAGTGTTCCTGATCACGCTGGGCGTGCTGTTGATCAACATCATCGCACGTGTGGTGCTGAGGGAAGGGAGGCGGTAGATGGTTTCCGTGAGGGCGTCAGCCGGAAGAGCGGCGGGTAATGAAGATCGTGCAATCGATGATGACCAGAAGACCGTGCACATCGCAGCACGCGGCGTCAACTTCTACTATGGTTCCTTTCAGGCGCTCAAGGATATTAATTGCGAGATATACAAACGCCATATCACGGCGTTTATTGGCCCCTCCGGCTGTGGAAAATCCACGTTCCTGCGCTGTTTCAACAGGATGTTCGAACTTTACCCGGAGCAGAGAGCCGAGGGGGAATTGCTGCTAGATGGCGAGAACATCATCGGCAAGAAGGTCGATGCCACCACTTTGCGGGCCAAGGTAGGCATGGTGTTCCAGAAGCCGACACCATTTCCTATGTCCATCTATGACAATGTGGCCTGGGGCGTTTCGCTGCATGAGCGTTTGCCCAAGGCCATGTTGGACGAACGTGTTGAGTGGGCGCTGAAACGCGCGGCCCTCTGGGACGAGGTCAAGGGCATATTGGGGCAGAGTGGCATGAGTCTCTCAGGTGGGCAGCAGCAGCGCCTGTGCATTGCACGGGGTATCGCGGTGAAACCCGGTGTTTTGCTGCTCGACGAACCGACTTCTGCGCTCGATCCGATTTCCACGGCCAAGATCGAAGAGTTGCTGAATGAGTTGAAGCGGGATTTCACGATCGTCATTGTCACCCACAACATGCAGCAGGCCGCGCGCATTTCCGACTACACCGCGTACATGTATCTGGGCGAACTCATTGAATTCGGTCAGACCGATTCGATCTTCATCAAGCCGAAGAACAAGCAGACCGAGGACTACATTACCGGGCGTTTCGGCTGACGCCACGACTCCCGGCCCGGGTTGAACCGGCGCCGGATATTGAATCCACTGGGCTTTCTGCTGTCGAACCCGTATCTTTGTACCGCGGGCTTGGGTACAATATTCGGATAAACCGGCGCAGTTATAAATTACCGATGAAAATCAAGGACTTGACAGGGGTTCGCGGCAGCATGGTAGCCATCGTCACTCCCATGACGGAGGACGGCGCACTGGACTTTGATGCATTCCGCAGTTTGATCGACTGGCATATTGCCGAAGGCACTGACGGCATCGTCGTGGTGGGCACTACCGGCGAATCGCCCACTGTGGATTTCGATGAACATCGGCAGCTGATCGAGATCGCTGTCCGGCATGCGGCAAAACGGGTGCCCATCATCGCGGGAACCGGTGCCAATTCGACCAAGGAAGCCATCGAATTGACGGAGTATGCCAAGGCGGCCGGTGCCGACATGAGTCTTTCGGTTGTCCCGTATTACAACAAGCCGACCCAGGAAGGTCTTTACCGGCACTTCCGCAGCATTGCCGAGGCCGTGGATATTCCCCAGATTCTCTACAACGTGCCGGGGCGTACGGTGGCTGATCTGTCGAACGATACCGCGTTGCGACTGGCACAGGTGCCGGGCATCGTGGGTATCAAGGATGCTACCGGCAATCTGGAGCGTGGCTCCGATCTTTTGCGGCGTCGCCCCGATACCTTTCACGTCTACAGCGGTGACGATGCCACGGGCATCGCGCTGATGTTGCTGGGAGGGGATGGTGTCATCTCCGTGACGGCCAACGTGGCGCCGCGCATGATGCATGACATGTGCGCCGCAGCCCTGAGCGGCGAGGCAAACCAGGCGGTGAAATTGAACAACCAGTTGCTGGGATTGCATCGCCATTTGTTCTGTGAGGCCAATCCCATACCGGTGAAATGGGCGGTGCAGCAACTGGGCTTGATGAAGGGCGGGATCCGGTTGCCCTTGACCCCGCTGTCAGCCCAATATTACGAGTTGGTCCGAGGCGCCATGCAGCAGGCAGGTGTGGCGCCGATTTCTTCAGGGAAAAAGCATGTCGTTGCTTAAAGCAGTTGCTGTAATGATGGTCGCCGCATCGGCGTTGGTGGGGTGTAAATCGGTTGAGATACCTACCAAAAAAATCGACTACAAATCCTCGACCAACCCCAAGCTGCCCCCGCTGGAAGTTCCGCCCGACCTGGCGCGTCCCAGTACCGATGACCGTTTCAGGATTCCAGACGTCAATCCCAAGGGGTCGGCCACCTATTCGGATTACAACAGGGAACGCACGGGCAAACCGCGGGTGTCCTCCGCCACGTCCGCAGTGCTACCCAAGATCGAAAATATCAGCATTGAGCGCGCCGGTACCCAGCGCTGGCTGGTGGTTCCCGGAACCCCGGAGAAAATCTGGCCCATCGTCAAGGAGTTCTGGCAGGAAAACGGCTTTCTGGTGAATGTCGAAATGCCTGAAGCCGGCGTCATGGAAACGGACTGGGCCGAAAATCGCGCGAAAATTCCCGAAGGCGGTCTTCGCGGTTTGCTCGGCGGTTTTCTGAACAGCATGTATTCCACCAGCGAACGTGACAAGTTCCGCACCCGTCTTGAACCCGGAGCACAGCCCGGGACCACGGAAATTTATGTCAGCCATCGCGGCATGGAAGAGGTTTTCATTAACGAAACTAAAGACCAGCTGCGTTGGCAACCACGGAAACCGGACCCGGACCTTGAGGCGACGATGCTGCGCCAGATGATGGTCCGTTTAGGGGTGCAGGAGGAGCGTGCCAGTGCCCAGATAGCATCCGTAAAACTGGATCCGCAGGCGAAAATTGAGCGCGGCAGTGAAGGTGGACGGTTGTCTTTGACCGACCAGTTCGACCGCGCCTGGCGCAGGGTAGGCCTAGCGCTGGATAGGGTCGGCTTTACCGTTGAGGACCGTGATCGTTCCAAGGGTCTGTATTTCGTTCGTTACATAGATCCGGATTCGGATCTGAAAACAGCCGAAAACAAGAGCTGGCTATCCAAGCTGATGTTCTGGCGCAGTACCGAGAAGGTTCCCAGCAAGGAACAGTACCGCATTCTGGTTCAGGGGGATGCAAAAGGGAGCGAAGTCCGGATTCTCGACAAGAACGGCAGCAGGGAGCAGTCTGATACCGCCAACCGGATCTTGACCCTGCTCTACGATCAATTGAAGTGAGGGCTTTGCGCTTGTTGCCTGCCCGTAACCCCCGGCCGCAGGTTTTCCCCTCCAGTTTTCCGATTTTTCGCCGATGATGCGCTTCGCTTCGCTGGGTAGCGGCAGTGAAGGCAACGGGTTGGTGGTGGAGGCGGGCAGTACCCGGCTGCTGCTTGATTGCGGTTTCAGCATTGCGGAAACCGTGCGTCGGCTTGAGCGACTGGGATTGCAGCCGGATATGCTCGATGCGGTTCTGGTTACACATGAGCATGAAGATCACGTCGGCGGTGTTTCAAGGTTTGCCTCGCGATACGATATTCCGGTGTATTTGACGCATGGTACCCGTGCCGCGTCTCTCAATGGCAACGGTGACTTTGCCGATTCGGTTCTGATTGACAGTCATGACCAGTTTTCAGTCGGGGATATCGAGATTTTCCCTTACCCGGTGCCCCATGATGCACGGGAGCCTACCCAGTTTGTTTTCAGTGACGGCCAGTCACGTCTGGGAGTGCTGACGGATGCCGGATCATCGACCCCGCATATCGAGGAGATGCTGTCCGGACTGGATGGACTGGTAATCGAATGCAACCATGATCCTGCAATGCTGGCGAACAGCGCCTATCCGGAGCGGCTGAAAGAGCGGATCGGCGGCCGGCTTGGCCATCTCGGCAACGCCCAGGCTGCACAGATCCTGTCCAGAATCGATACGCAACATTTGCAACACGTCATTGCCGCCCACTTGTCGCAGAAAAACAACCGACCGGAACTGGCTGCCGCGGCGCTGTCTGCTGCGCTGAATTGCACCCAGGACTGGATCGGCATAGCCTCCCAGGCCGAAGGTTTTGCCTGGCGTATGCTGGACTGACCGGAAATGTATTTGCCAAAAGAAAAAGCCGGCTTTCGCCGGCTTTTTCAATGCTGCTGTTAAAGCCTTATTTCTTTACCGCATCTTTCGCGGCATCTTTTACGGCTTCCTTGGCTGCATCTTTTGCTGCATCCATCGCCTTGTCTTTTGCGGCGTCGGCGGCGGCAGGTGCATCAGCTTTCGGGGCATCTGCAGCAGGGGCGGCAGCATCAGCTTTCGGTGCATCGGCCGGGGCAGCGGCAGGTGCCGGAGCAGGCGCCGGAGCAGGTGCCGGAGCGGGGGCGGGTTTGTCGCCGCAGGCGGCCAGGCCGATTGACAACAGGGCGGCAATGAGGAGAGAGCGATTCATGATGTAACTGTCCTTCGAAGATGGTTGATATTTGGATGGCCGGATTTATCGTCACATGCGTGAAGACTGTGGGCACGCTAAACCCGTTACCGGCGCGCATGCTAACAGCGTACGGATCAACTCAAGAGGGGCGTGCTACAAACCGTCACAATCCCGTGACGTTGGTGGCCAGAGGCGGGCCCGCGCAATCCTCAATTTCACTGAAGCGATCGACCAGTTGCTGGGCGCCTGTGGCATCGTGGGTGCCCTGTGCCGCGCGCATGTGATCATAGTGGAAGCGGTGCACATAATGGCTGCCGTCAAAAACCACAAACGGATCGTAGACATGCTTGGCGCCGCGCAGAGTTTCCCGGACACGGCAGGCATGGCTGAACTGTTGTGCAAAGCCGATGAACCGTGAGAATTCGGCAGCCAGCGGGCGGGTTTCATGCAGAATGATCAATACCCGATTGGTGCGATTGGCAAGCAAAAACTGCCGCAGCAGTTCGATGCGCGCCGGAGAGTTCCATTCCCGACTCAAGGTTTTGTCAAAAACGCGGATGATCTGCTGCGTCAGCGGGATCATCCCGTTTATGATCTGTTCATATTCGTTGTTGCTTTCGAACCGCCGGTATTCGGCATTAGGCGGATTGCCGGTCATATCCATCAGCGGACCTCATTGTTCAAGGGGCGTACGCCCCGGGGTGCAGATAGCCGGCCCGGTACCAGTCGTACAGGGTATTCAGCGCGGCAGCGGACAAAGTACGGATGCCGGTCAGTATTCTGCGATCGGCAAGTCGCTGGAGGAGAGTGGTGCAACCGGCGGGAGGCTGCAGGCGGTTACCGTTGATATAAAAGGCGCGGTTGTCGTAAAGCAGTATGGATTTCGGGTCGAGACGCAGACCGTGCATATTGACTGCACGTTTGAAAGCGCTGCGCGATAACGACCGACGGGGTGCGGAAAACATGATGTGGGGTTTGGGCGTGCTCAGATCCGTGCCGATGAAATTCAGCATATCTGCACGCGACCAGCGGGCGTGACGGAGCAGGTTGAGCAGCTTACGGGTCATTTGGCTGTCGATGCGTGCGGGGCGGTGCGTTGCACGGAGTTGCGGATCGACATAATGCTCCCGAACATCAAGATGATCGGCAAGGAAGTCGAAAAAACGATTGCAAAGATCTTGTGCGGAAGGAGCGCGGAATCCGACTGAGTAGGTGATGCAGGGGGTTACGGCGACGCCGTCATGTGCCCAACGTGGCGGCAGGTAAAGCATGTCTCCTGGATCCAATGTCCATTCGTCCATTGCACGGAAATTGCGCAGGATTTTCAGTGGTGCATTTTCAACCAGGCTCAGGTCGCGTTGATTGCTGATCCGCCAGTTTCGCTTGCCCTCGCCCTGGACCAGAAATACGTCATAGCTGTCGAAATGGGGGCCGACGCCGCCTCCGGGTGGTGCGTAGCTCACCATCAAATCGTCGAGGCGGGCATAGGGAATGAAAGAAAAAGGTGCCAGCAGTTCCCCGGCCTGGGGATGCACAAGGTTGACGCCCTGTACCAGCAACGTCCAGTTGCGCCGCGGCAGCCTGCTGAAGTCATTCTTGCGGAATGGCCCGTGAGAAACCTGCCATTGTTTGCCTTTTCGCAATATCAACCGCGCCTCGGTTTCAGGATATTGCGCGAGTTCGAGCAAGTCGCTGGGTGTCAGTGCACTGGCAGCAGATGGCAGGGCAAGGCGAGACAACAGGGGTGTTTTTTGCCAGTGTCGGCGCAGGAATTGAGCTGGCGCAAGGCTATTGAGCAGTTTATGGCGCATTGCGCATGATTATAAGTTCAGTGCGCTTGACCCGGAGGCGCTTTCTTCACAGAATCCACAATGGAAACAGGAGTTGCTCCAGTGTCGCAGGACACGAATGCCGCGGCTCCCGTCTGGCGCGGGCTTGCAACCTTTTCCGTGCCCTGGAAAAGTAATTACTAATCGGAAAAAACTGATGCAGATCGCAAAAAATACCGTTGTAACGCTGAATTTCGAGTTGATGGACGCACAGGGCAACTTGATCGAAAAAACAGAACAGCCCATGGCCTATTTGCATGGCGGGTATCACGGCATGTTTCCCCTCGTCGAACAGGCGCTGGATGGGAAGTCGGCCGGTGACACTTGCCGCGTACGTCTGGCACCGGGTGACGCCTTCGGGGAATACGATGCCGAGCTGGTGCATGTGGAGTCACGCAGCAAATTTCCTGCGGAAGTTGCGGTGGGTATGCAGTTTGAGGGCCGTGGTGAGCAGTCGGGACAGGCTACGGTCTATACGGTGACGGATGTTGCCGATGACAAGGTTGTAGTTGACGGCAATCATCCCCTGGCAGGGCAGACACTGGATTTTCAATGTACCGTGACCGAGGTACGGGCTGCGACCGGGGAGGAGCTCGAGCATGGCCATGTGCATGGTCCGCACGGCCATCACCATTAAAATAAATTAAAACCGATACCCTTATTCTTCCGGGTCTTTACCGGCCATTTCGTGCAGCCGGTACAGAAGAGCGAGTGCATCGCGTGGTGTCAGCGCGTCCGGATCGCAGTCGCGTAGGGCATCCACCGCAGGGTTAGGTTCGGCGGCGGGTGGGGCTGCGGCAGCGGACCCCGGACTGAACAAATCCCCCTGCGGAATCTGTGCCGCAGCCGCCGCTTCGAGCCCGGCGAGGTGCTTGCGGGCGCTGCGGATCACCGCCGATGGCACCCCCGCCAGCTTTGCCACCTGAAGACCATAGCTGCGACTCGCCGGTCCTTCTTCAACACTGTGCAGAAAGACTATGCTGTCCTTGTGTTCCACGGCATCAAGGTGCACGTTTGCAACCTGTTTGTATTCGGCTGCAAGCTGTGTCAATTCGAAGTAATGAGTGGCGAACAGTGTATAGCTGCCATTGCGTTCTATCAGGTGGCGTGCGATTGCCCAGGCCAGCGCCAGGCCGTCGTAAGTCGAAGTTCCACGGCCGATTTCATCCATCAGGACCAGACTGCTGGACGTGGCATGGTGCAGGATAAAAGCGGCCTCCGTCATTTCCACCATGAACGTCGATCGTCCGCCAGCCAGATCATCGGCTGCGCCGATGCGGGTGAAAATCCGGTCCAGCGGACCCAGCCGGGCACGGTTTGCAGGAACAAACGACCCGCAATGCGCAAGCAGGGCAATCAAGGCCGTCTGCCGCATATAGGTGGACTTTCCCCCCATGTTGGGTCCGGTGATCAGCAGCATGCGCCGCATGGCTGAGAGCTGCGTGTTATTGGCGATGAAAGGCTTGGTTTGTGCCTCGACTACCGGATGGCGTCCGCCGGTGATTTCGATAACCGGGTCTTCGACAAACTCCGGCATTGTCCAGTCGAGAGCAATTGCACGTTCGGCATAGGCGGCGAGCAGGTCGAGTTCGGCGAGGGCGTTTGCGGCAGCTTGCAGTGCCGGAACGTGCGGAGTCAGCTCTCCGAGCAATTGATCGTAGAGGAGTTTTTCCCTGGCAAGGGCGCGGTCCTGTGCGGACAGAGCCTTGTCCTCGAAGGTTTTCAGTTCCGGCGTGATGTAGCGCTCGGCATTTTTCAGGGTCTGCCGGCGGCGGTAATCGTCAGGTACCTTTTCCGATTGTGCCCTTGTGACTTCGATATAAAAACCGTGCACCCGGTTGTATTCCACCTTGAGCGTGGTGATGCCGGTGCGCGTCCGTTCGCGGATTTCCAGCTCGGAGAGAAAAGTACCGCAGTTTTCCTGGATGCCTCGCAATTCGTCGAGTTCAGCATCGTATCCATCGGCGATGACGCCACCTTCGCGTATCACCGCCGACGGCTCGGGTCTGATTGATGAGGTCAGCAGGGAGACCAGCGCTTCCTGTGGCGAAAGTGCTGTAGCGAGCTGTGCGAGTCGGCCATCTGCATCGGCGTTAATGGCGGTGAGCAGTTCGGGCAGCCTCCTCAGTGAATCCCGCAGCGATGACAGGTCGCGTGGTCGTGCAGTGGTTAGGGCGATGCGGGCCGTGATGCGTTCAATATCGGCAAGGTGGCGCATGACATTGCGTACTGCCGTGCCGCGGCCATCATCAATCAATCGGGCTACTGCCTGGTGTAGCGCCTGTATCTGTTTCCTGTCGGTCAGCGGATGGTGCAGGGCATGACGCATGCGCCGGCTGCCCATGCCGGTTACGCAGGTATCAAGCAATGACAGCAGCGTCGGTGACTGTTCACCGCGTATCGTTTCGGTCAGCTCGAGATTGCGCCTGGTCGACGGATCCATGCGCAACCAGGCACCCTCGGATTCGACAGTGAGCCCGGTAATATGGGAAAGATCCGTGCCCTGGGTCGATTTTGCGTAATCGAAAAGGGCGCCTGCGGCCGCTACCGCCATATCCATGTCTTTTGCACCATAACCGCTGAGATCATGGGTGCCGAACTGTGCACACAGCATTCGCAGTGCATTTTCCGCATCAAAGCGCCATAGCGGCAGGCGGCGGACGGCAAAACGCGCTTCATCGACCAGGTCTGAACCTTCTGCAACCAGTACTTCCGCGGGCTGCAGGCGTTCCAGTTCGGCAACGAGGTTTGCGGTCGATGTTTCCATCACGCAGAACCGTCCGGAAGAAAGTGATAGCCATGCCAGCCCGAGTTGATTGCCGTTGCAGTAGGCTGACAGCAGCAGGTTTTCACTTTTTTCATCCAGCAGCGCCGATTCGGTCAGAGTGCCGGGCGTGACAATGCGAACCACCTTGCGTTCGACCGGACCCTTGGAGGTGGCAGGGTCACCTATTTGCTCGCAGATCGCCGCTGATTCACCGAGCCTGACCAGCTTTGCAAGATATTGGTCAACGGAATGGAATGGTACCCCGGCCATTTTGATCGGGGCTCCCGCGGATTCCCCGCGAGTGGTCAGCGTGATATCCAGCAGGCGCGATGCCCGTTCGGCATCGTCAAAAAAGAGTTCATAGAAGTCGCCCATCCGGTAGAGCACCAGCACGTCCGGATGTTCCGACTTGATGCGCAGATATTGCTGCATCATCGGGGTGTGCGCGGACGTCGTCGCTGCGGATTTCATGCGCGTATTTTACGAGATGCCCGGGTGGCCGTGATACCGGGCTGCGTATCCGGCGCAGTCGCCGGATCGTACATGGAAATGGCGCGCCTTGTGCGCGCCATTTCGGTTTTGAAGGAGGCCTGGAGGCCCTTTAGGCGGCCTTGCTCCGGTTCTTTTCCAGCCAGCCATCCACCAGATTCACGGTCGTATCAACGACCGATGATTGCATGCCCTTCTGGGCGGCAATGGTCTTGACCAGGCGATCAACGCGTTCGATGTTTGGTGCGCCCGCCGCGAGTGCTCGGGCTGCCGACGACGGGCTGCCCAGCGACAGGGCAGCATTGGCGTATTTCTCGAACGGGACCAGGTCTTTTTCGTTGGCACCCAGAGAAACGCACAATTTGACCACCCAGTTGTAGACAGTGCGCGTGGCATCGATATCACTGTGCACGGCATCCTTGATCGGCCGCATTTCGTTTTTTTGCACGCAGCGGTAGTTGCCGGCAATCAGCATGGCCCATTTCGCCAGTGGCACGAATACCGAGTCATGTACTTTGAGCTTGACCGGCAATTCGATTTTCTTGCCGTCGCCCGGATCGAAGCGTACGGCTTCGATGTCGGCTTCGAGCTGGCGCAGGATCGCGGTGTGAGCGTCGGAGTCAAAGCGTGCGGATTTGAAATTGGTCGGCAGCCGGACTTGAAGTACGTTGACTTTTTCTTCAGGGGGACGGAATGCCTGGGGGTCGGGACTGCACAGCGTCAGTGTTTTCGGGTCAAAGCTGTCCCATACTGATGCGTCGGTATAGCAGTCCCGGCAGCCATCGGCGTTCAGCCCGGGGATACGCTTCAGATAGGGCAGCGGCGGCATGTTCATGATCGACATGCACGGAACGCGGGATTTGGCCACTTTGTCGAGCAGTTCGCGGACTCCCGGGGAGCGATATTGTGGCTCCTGCATGGCAAGAACGATCAGATCATAGTCCGCGGGATTGGCTGAATCAGGGCCGCCTGCCGTAAGCTTTCCGGGCAGGTCGCGGGAACGGATTTCAACGAGACCCTCACGGCCCTTGATCGGCATGCGCACGATCGCGCCTTCAGAATTGAACAGTTCGGCTTCAGCCGGCAGACAGATCATCTTGACGGTATGTCCGGCCAGCAGCAGTTTGGTTGCCAGCAACGAGCCATAGGAGGCGCCCAGAATCAGGATCTTATACGTGCGCATTCTCGATACTTTCCTTTTGAAAAAATTGGAGACCGCCGGAAGCGGGAAGCAGCGGGGTCTAAGGATGTTGCAATCCCCGACAGCAAGCAGTACAGCGGCTATGTTAGTCAGTAAGCCGCTCTGGTGCAACGAGACATCACCAAGTGAAATCGCGTGGCGCAGGACATTGCGCACTGCAAAATCATGGTTAACTGATCAAGGTTCGATGGCTTGCCATTGGAGGCCGCAAAGATGCAGCAAAATTACGATTCTCGGGGGCTGTGGCATCGCATCGCAGCATGACAGCCAGTTTGAACAGGCTTATTGGATGACGCCCAGTTTGCCGCTGTGCGAACCCATGTACCAAAGCCGTCCGGCCCCATCAACAATCATCTTTCGGATGCCGGAATTCGGGGTCGGCAGAGGAATGACCTGCATTTTCTCGGTTGCAGGATCCATACGGATTACTGCGTCGCTTCTGATCTCGTTGGCCCAGACAACGCCGGATCCGTCCACCGTGACAGCATATGCTCCTGCTCCTTTGCCACCGGGCAAGTCATAGGTCTTGAGGATTTTCATCTCGACGGGATCAATCTTGACCAGGGCGCCCTTGCCATAAAGAGTGACCCATAGCATGCCATCGGGTGCGGTTGCCATGCGCCGGGGGCGTGAACCTCGGCCGGTGTCGAGTTCCCTGATTGCACCACTCTCGGGTTCAAGCCTGCCGAGTTTGTCCTCGTTCATCCTGCACCACCAGACGTTGCCAGCGCGGTCGATCGTGATGCCATAGGGACCGCCGGACGTGCTGTACTCAACTATTCTGCCGGTGGCGGTGTCGAGGCTGCCGATGCGGTCACCGCTTTGCATGGTGAACCAAAGAGTTGCACCATCTTCGCTGGAAACAATGGTGTGGGGACCTCCACCTCCTGAGGGTACCGTGAACTCTGTGGACATGCGCGATGCGGGTCTCAGTTTGCCGATCGTGCCGTTGCCGTTGCCGGTGGTCCAGACGGTACCGCGCTTGTCGACCAGCAAGCCATGGGGGTGATGGCCGCGGGGCATGTTCCACTCGGTGAATGTCTGTGTCCTGGGATTGAAACGTGTGACCTTGTTGCCGGTCATGACGGCAATGTAAATGCTGCCGTCCGGAGCGACTGCAGGGTCACGGGCGAACTCGGGGGAGGGTACGGACCATTCCCTGACTGTGCCGGCGTAATTCTGCGGAGTTCCGGGTGCGACCGTGTAATGCGAGCCACCGGCGTGAGCGATGACCGGCAGTATGACGACAAGAAGTAGCAGTAGCCTCACGGCGGGGAGTAGGGGTGAATGTCGAAATCAACTATATATGATTACGCGATTACCATGCTTTCTAATACAACGGTGGACGAAGAATGACAAGTGTGTGCGACCAGAATCGTCTTGCAGTCACGCAAATACAACGCCCGGAATGGCTCTTGCCGCTAACACTTCTGCAGAATTTCCTCACCAGCAAGGGTGAGCATCATTGCGGGGATGCAATTGGGAGGTGGCAGATGTTGTTCAGGAACTGACGATACGGTTGCGCAGCGTCATCGCCGGTTTTTCGAAAGCACATTCGACTACATCTCCGGGTTTCAGAAACAGCGCTTCCGCGTTGGCTTTGCCGACTGCAACTCCGCCCGGAGCGCCGGTGGAAAACATGTCGCCGGGTTGCAGGTCGAGCAGGCGTGAAAAATGCTCGATGATGTCCGGAAGTTTCCATATCTGGTCGCTGGTGTTGACCCGCATGCGTTGTTCGCCGTTGACACTGCAGGTGACCCAGATGTCGTAAGGGTCCGGCACTTCGTCCATGGTGATGATGTAAGGTCCCAGCGGGCCGAAGGCAGGCGCATTCTTTGATGTCCAGAAGCGAGAGCCCGAGGCGACTTCGGCTTTCTGGGTGTCGCGGCAGGTCAGGTCGTTAAGTATGGTGATGCCGGCAATGTAGCTGAGAGCGTCTTCGCGCTTGGCGCCAAAGGCACGTTTGCCCAGTACGAAAACCAGTTCAGGTTCGTAATCGAGGCGGGAAACGGTGGCGGGGCGCGGAACTTCACTCTCATGCCCGGTGAGACACGAATTCAGCTTTACGAAGCCGGTGGGTTCACCGGGCATTTCCTTGATCAGGTCGTTTTTCCGCAGTTCTTCAAGGTGCGTGCGGTAGTTCTTGCCTACACAGAGAAATTTGTCTGCGTCGGGGACCGGCGGCAGATAGCAGACCTCGGTTACCGGTGCCAGTGTTTTCCCGTCGAGCGAAGCTGCGTTTTTTGTTGCATATCGTGTCACTTCCCTTGCCCGTGCAAGTCCGGTTTCACCCAGTGCGAGCAGTTTCTTCATTGAAGGGGGGATGATCCGTTTTCCGTCACCCATGGCCTGTTCGCCAGCCACAAGATCAAGCATCTTTTGATCGAGCAGTGCGCCGATGCGCACGATTTCAGGGGTATTTTTGAGTGTGTAAGTGGCCAGGCGCATTGCTGAATCCTTTAAAAGAAACGGCGCGGGGAGCCGCGCCGTCCGTGGTTACGCGTGATAACCGGCATTTTAATATCCAGGAACGCCTTCCTTCCAGTTTCTGCGCTAGTTTGAGCGTGTTCAGGGCATTGCCAGGTGATCGAAAACCAGCGTTTTTGCGGTCTTGCGGGTGAAATCCATGAATCCCTGGGCGATAACCGGCAATTGCTTGCCTACTGGGTAGGCAAAGACCCAGTTGCGCTCGACCGGCAGACCGTCAACGTCCAGCACGGCCAGTTTCTCATGTGACATGTCCAGGCCCAGCGTGTAACGGGACATGATCGACACGCCGAGCCCGGCGATGATGGCTTGTTTGATGGCTTCGTTGGTGGACAACTCCATTCGTATATCGGGCTTGCACCCATGTTCCTGGAATACCTTGCTGGCAATCATGCGTGTGCCGGAGCCGGGTTCCCTCATCAGGAACGGCTCTTCGGCGAAACGTGCGAACGGAATTCCTTTTTCTTTGGCGAGAGGGTGTTCAGCATGGGCATAGGCCACCATCGGATTCGGGAGTATGACCTGGGTTACCACGTCGATGTCATCAGGAGGGCTGGCGAATATGTACAAGTCATCCATGTTCAGGGTCATGCGCTCGATAAGGGTGGCCCTGTTGTGGATCTGCAACGACACCTCGATATCGGGATGCTGTTTGACGAATTCGGCCAGTACGCGGGGCGCAAAGTACTTTCCGGTGGTGCTGACCGCAAGTTGCAGTCTTCCGCTCTTCATGCCACGCAGATTGTCCAGCTCACGGCTGGTTCCAGTCAGTACATCGAAGATTTCCGTGCAGGATTCATGCAGAACGCGACCGGCGTCGGTCAGGTGTATGCGTTTGCCGATCTGTTCGGTCAGCGGCATCCCTACCGTCTCACTGAGTTTTTTCATTTGAACCGATACCGTAGGCTGTGCCATGTAGAGTTCTTCGGCGGCTTTGGTATAGCTGCCCAGTCGGGCAACGGCTTCGAAGACGGAGAGTTGCGGCAGCAGGCCATGCTTGATGAAGCGGCGGATGTTTGCCTGAGACATGTTGTTCCTTTCGTTACGAGCTAAATTGTCCACCGCACCCTCCGCAAATGCGGAAGGCGCGACCTTCACCTCGAATGGACGACAGCCGGTTTACGGCCATAAAAAAAGACCTCGCCCATTCAGGCAAAGGTCTCGCTCGCAACGACAGGACCTGGGTATGTCGGACTGCCAGCCACCCCGGGAACAAGCATAGTTCCGAATTGACGAGACGGCTAACGCCGGTTTCCCGGCTGAGCTACTCCCCTTTGGAGGGAGCGCGCATAAATAAATATGCGCACCTGAGTATTAAAGCATGCCATTTGTGTCATGGCAAGTCGTAAAGGTTTTTGGTCCGCGCTGGCATTGATATTACAAAAAGTAATCAAAAGCATTTTTGGATGGCATGAAAACCCGCCGGGTAGCCTGCTCCTGGCCCTTCGAATCTTCCATTTTTATGTGCATTACATTTTCTGATTAGTCGTATTGCGAGTTATCTGAAATTTTGTGATGAGTAATGCTGAAGATTGCAAACTTTCATTTCACTTCTGATGTCGACGTGTTGATAATTCGGCCGTGCGCAGTAGCAGGCGCATGCAGTCGCGAGAGGTTGTTCGAGTGACTGCGGTTGTTGCCGGGGGAGTAGCTTCAGCGGCGCAGGCAGAAATTGCGTCGTCAGCGGTGCGGTCGTCAATACGGGTAATACCCGGTCGCACCGGCAGCCTTCAGTGGTGCAAGCGAGACCAGGTTGCGGGCACGCGGAAACGCGGCGTGCAATTTGATCTCTTACTTGAAGGAGGAAGCATGGAGTTACTTTCAACTGAGTTTCTTTCCGCCCTGCTGGCCATTGTCATCATCGACCTTGTTCTGGCCGGCGACAATGCCATCGTCATTGCGCTGGCGGCGCGGAACCTGCCTGATAATCTGCGTAAGAAGGCGATCATCTGGGGTACCTTCGGTGCTATTGCAGTGCGTACCGTGATGACGCTGGCCGTGGTCTGGCTGCTGAAGATTCCCGGATTGTTGCTGGCTGGCGGGGCGTTACTGGTGTGGATTGCCTACAAGCTGCTGGCCGACAACGATGGTTCCCACCACGAGGTCAGTGCCGCCGGCAATTTCTGGGGCGCCATGAAAACCATCGTGGTTGCAGATGCCGTGATGGGGCTGGACAACGTGCTGGCTGTTGCCGGCGCGGCGCACGGCAGCTTCCTGCTGGTGGTAATCGGTTTGCTGATCAGCATCCCGATCGTGATCTGGGGCAGCACGCTGATTCTTCATTACGTCGAACGCTTTCCCTCCATCGTTTATATCGGTGGCGGCGTGCTGGCGTGGACATCTGCCAAGATGATGGTCAGCGAGCCATTGGTCAAAGATTACCTTGCCGCCAGCGGTTTTCCGGTGGTGTTGATCTATGCCATCGTCATGCTGGGCGTTCTGGGTGCCGGTTTCTGGGTGAACCATGCCCGTGCCCGTGCCCGAGTGGCGGCGCATCTGGTCGATCTTGCCGCCACACCCGAAGTAAATTCCGTTTCAACTCATTCAGCTGTTCCTGCCAACCTGCAAGGAGGTGTCAAAATGGTCAAGATTCTCATTCCGGTAGATGGTGGCGCAAATGCGCTGAACTCGGTGCGTCATGTGGTCAACCGCTTCCTTGCCAACCCTGCCATGGAAGTGCACCTGCTGCATGTGCGCGAGCCGCTTTCTCAACACATTGCCCGTTTTGTCAGCCGTCGTGACCGTGAGGCATTTCACCGGGCAGAGGCCGAGCGTGCACTGCAACCGGCGCGTGACCTCCTCAATCGCTTCGGGGTGCCGCACGCTGACCATATCGAGCTTGGGGACAAGGCGACAACGATCCACCGTGTTGCGCAGCGCCTGCGTGTTACCCAGATCGTAATGGGCACAGCACGCAAGAATTCGCTCACCCGCATGCTTGAAGACTCGGTCACCAACAAGGTGCTTGAACTGGCGCAGGTTCCGGTGGAGGTGGTGGCTGGGCAATCCGTATCGAAGCTGGAAAAGATCGGCGTACCGGCCGGAGTAGGGGCGGCCATGGCATTACTGATTGTAGCGGTGGATTGAAAGCGGCTTGAATGCGGATCCCGCAGGCAGCGGGGTCCGCAAAACCGGTTGCAGGTATCAGAATTTAGGCTTGCGTGTAGCCTGCTGGTAACCGGAAACCCCGGCAAGAATTTCCTTCTTGGCTTCGTCGGGTCCGACCCAGCCCACGACCTTGACCCATTTCCCGGGTTCCAGGTCCTTGTAATGTTCGAAGAAGTGCGCGATTTGCGCCAGAGTGCCTGCGGGCAGGTCGCCGGGCGTTCGTATGGCGGAATATAGCGGGGTCAGTTTGTCGATGGGTACGGCCAGTATTTTGGTGTCGTCGCCCGCCTCATCTTCCATTTTCAGCATTCCCACGGGTCGGCAACGTACCACCACCCCCGTGATCAGAGGTACTGGAGACAGTACCAGTACGTCCACCGGATCTCCGTCTCCCGACAGGGTATGCGGTACATATCCGTAATTGCAAGGGTAGTGCATGGCGGTCGACATGAAACGGTCGACGAACATCGCGCCGGTGCTTTTTTCCATTTCATACTTGATCGGCTCGGCATGCATCGGAATCTCGATGATGACGTTGACGTCGTTGGGTACGTCATTGCCTGAGCTGACACGATCCAGATTCACTTTGCGGAACCCCTTCAGTCACAAAGCGCCATTATAGCGTTGCAGGCTCTGCGGCTCTTTCCCCGTGCTAGGATCATGCTTCGAATATTCCGGAGCAATCATGAAACTCTACATTACCCCTACGTCCGGCAATGCCTGGAAAGTGCGCCTGCTGCTGTCAATGCTGAAGCTGCCTTACGAAACCGTTGTGCTGGACACCAAGAAAAAGGAACACAAGTCGGCTGATTTCCTCAAGCTCAATCCCCGCGGCCAGGTTCCGGTGCTGGTGGATGGTGACAGGGTGTTCTGGGATTCCACGGCCTGCTTGGTCTACCTGGCGCGCAAGCACGGCGGTGAACAGTGGTTGCCGACAGACGCTGCCGGAATGGCGGAGGTCCAGCAATGGCTAGCCCTGTCCAACAACGAGATGCATTACGGCCTGCAATGGGCCAGGGGCATCAAGACCGGCATTCGTGACATTGGCAGTTACGACGAATATGCCGCTTATGGCCGCAGCGGTCTTGCAGTGCTTGAGGGCCGGCTGAAATCGAATGACTGGCTGGCTTGCGGGCGGCCGACCATTGCCGATCTCGCGTGCTACTGCTACACGTCTGTCTCTCCCGAGGGGGGCTTCGATCTGGTGGCGCATCCTTCCGTCGCGGCGTGGGTGAAGCGCGTGGAAGCGTTGCCCGGCTGGATCAAGCGGGTCTGAAGGGACTGCGGTCGTGGCCAACCTGTTCCGCAGCGGGCATGCCGGCGCCCCGGACTGGCGTGCTGCTGCCCAGACCTGCCTGGAGCAGCTTGGAGCCGGTCCGGGAAACCTCGGTTTCCTTTATGTCACGGACCATTTTTCCGGCGATCTGGCTGAAATACATGCCTACTTTGCGGAGCATACCGGGGTCCCGCACTGGACTGGCACCACGGGAATCGGCATCTGCGCCGGCGGCCGGGAGTACATGGATGAGCCGGCGATAGCGGTAATGATCGGAGATTTCCCGAAGGACTCGTTCAGCATGTTTGGTGGACTGAACGGCTCCGCACTGCAGGAGGCCGATCTGCAATGCGGTGGGGCGCCTGCCAGCATAGCGATAGTGCACGGCACCCCGCTGGGCGGCGATATCGCACAGCAGATACGCGGACTGGCAAAGCGGACCGAGAGCGGTTTTCTGGTCGGAGGGCTGGCCAGTTCGCGAGGCGAGAACCTGGTTCTGGCCGATGGCGTTTACAGTAATGGCTTTGCCGGCGTCGCATTTTCTGATGCGGTTGCAGTAGCGACCCGGCTGACTCAGGGGTGCAGTCCGATCGGTGCGGTCAGGGAAGTCACGGGAGCACAGAACAACATTGTCCTGACTCTGGACGGACTGCCCGCTCTCGAGGCCTTGCGCGCCGATGTCGGCATTACCGCCAACGAGGACCTGGCGCAACTGGGCGGTCAGATATTCGTCGGGCTGTCGGTTTCCGGAAGCGATACCGGTGATTATCTGGTACGCAACCTGATCGGCATTGATCCCGGCAACAAGCTGATTGCCGTAGGGGATATCGTGCGCAAAGGGCAGCGACTGCATTTTTGCAAGCGTGATTCGAAAACGGCACGTGCCGACATGACGAGGATGCTCGACAGCATCCGCGAGGGACTGTACACCCCTCCGCGCGGCGCACTTTATTATTCCTGTCTTGGCCGTACGGGTGCGCTGTTCGGCGGCGAATCCGCGGAACTGAGGATGATCCGTGAATCTCTGGGGGACGTACCGCTTGCCGGCTTTTTCGGCAACGGGGAAATCTCGCATAACAGGCTCTACGGCTATACTGGGGTCCTGACCCTTTTCATCTGATTGTCGCGGGCCGCTGCCCGTCGGAGTTGCGATGACCGCTGATCGACTTTTTGCTGAGCTCAGCCTGACCTGGCTCGACGTGAGCGCTTTCCTGTTTTTCCTGCTTGCCTGGGCGGTTTATGCCCTGTTCGCTGAATGGCATTCCAGTTCCGTTCCCTCGTTGCACAGCACGATGGACGGATACCGGCGGGAATGGATGCTGCGCATGATCGAACGCGATAACCGCATGGTCGATGTCAACATCATGCGCAATCTGACGCGCAGCTCGCAGTTTTTTGCTTCGACGACCATGCTGGTACTGGGTGCGCTGATTGCGCTGCTGGGCTACGTGCAGCAGGCCATGGATGTGGTATCGGGGCTGCCATTCACCGTCAAGGCTTCGCAGCGGCTGCTGGAAATCAAGATGATCCTGATGGTCCTGATTTTCGTCTACGCCTTTTTCAAGTTCTCCTGGGCGATCCGCCAGCTCGGAAACTGTTCGACGCTGGTGGGTGCTGCGCCCAAGGCTCCCAAGGAAAATCCGGAGCAGTACGCCGTGCACATCGATCGCATCGCGCTGATTACTTCCTATGCCAGCACCAATTTCAATGCCGGGTTACGGGCCTATTATTTCGCTCTGGCGGCGATGACGTGGTTTCTCCACCCTTACCTGATGCTGATTGCCACGGCCTGGGTGGTTTATATCCTGTATCACCGGGAATTTGCGTCGAAGACGCTAAAGGCGCTGCTGACCGGAGATGCTGCGCCGCCGACCTGAAACCGCATTGTTTCAAGGAATGCGGGAAGGCCTGCAAGTGTTACTGTTTTCACCGGCCGCGGCTTGCGGTCCGGATTGTTGGGAACTGAGGCGACACAAAACCAGGGAGGGCAGACATGTCACAACAGAGATCATTGTTCCTGCGCTTTATAGCAATCGTGCCGGTCTTGATGGCCTTCATCGGCATGGGGACGGCAGCCGCGCAAGCGTGGAGCCCGGAAAAAGCGGTAGAAATAGCGGTATCGTCCGCGCCGGGAGGCAGCAATGACCGCATTGCGCGTACCCTGCAGCGGATCATCCAGGAACAGAAGCTGGTGCCGGTTCCGGTGTCGGTGCTGAACAAGCCGGGCGGGAACCAGACCATTTCCCGTGTTTATATCAACCAGAGTCCGGGCGACGGGCATTACATGGACATCGGCAATCCGACGCTGATTGCCAACACCATCGCCGGGCGTCAGCAGTACACCGATTTCACGCCTATCGCACTGCTGGTCAACGAGTTTTCCGCTTTTTCGGTACGCGCGGACTCGCCGTACCGGAACGCGAAAGACCTCGTCGAGCAGCTGAAAAAGGATCCGGACTCGATTGCCATTGGTGTCAGCAACCGGGGCGGCACCAACCATCTGGCGATTTCCCTGCTGGCCAAAGCGGGGGGTATCGATCCGCGTAAACTGAAAGTGGTCGTGTTCAAGACCAATGCCGAGGGCATCACCGCGTTGCTCGGCGGGCATATCCAGCTCGTTTCCTCGGCCGTAGGCACCGCGGTTGGCAGGGTACGGGACGGCAAAACCCGCATCCTGTCGGTCAGTTCCCCGGAGCGTCTGGGCGGCGACCTCGCCCAGGTGCCGACGTTGCGCGAGCAGGGGTATGACGTGTCTCTGTCCAACTGGCGCGCGATCATCGGTCCCAAGGGACTGAGCGCGGCGCAGGTGACCTACTGGGAAAACGTTCTGGAAAAAGTGATTGCCACTGAAGAGTGGAAAAGCGGCCTTGCAAAAAATTTCCTTGACGGCCATTTCCTGCGCGGCAAGGAATTCGGCGAATACATGAAAAAGGAATACGGCCTGACCAAGACCATCATGACCGAGCTCGGACTGGTCAAATAGGTATTGTTTCGGAATAAAAAACGGCCGGGATTTCCCGGCCGTTTTTGTTGATGCCCGTCAGGCTTACAGCAGCGGAACGATCAGCAAGGCGACGATGTTGATGATCTTGATCAGGGGGTTGATCGCCGGGCCTGCGGTGTCCTTGTAGGGATCGCCGACGGTGTCACCCGTGACCGCTGCCTTGTGGGCCTCGGAGCCTTTGCCGCCATGGTTGCCGTCCTCGATGTATTTCTTGGCGTTGTCCCAGGCGCCGCCGCCGGTACACATCGAAATCGCGACGAAGAGGCCGGTGACGATGGTGCCCATCAGCATGCCGCCCAGAGCCTGAACACCGGCGTCCTTGCCCATCAGCATGCCGACGATCAGCGCCACCGCGACCGGAGCCAGCACCGGCAGCAGCGAGGGCACAATCATTTCCTTGATCGCGGCACGGGTGAGCATGTCGACAGCGCGGGAGTAGTCCGGCTTGGCGGTGCCTTCCATGATGCCGGCGATTTCCTTGAACTGGCGGCGCACTTCGACGACCACCGAGCCGGCGGCGCGGCCAACCGCTTCCATCGCCATTGCGCCGAACAGGTAGGGGATCAGTCCGCCTGCAAACAGACCGATGATGACTGCCGGGTTTGACAGGTCGAACGTGAGGTGACGGCCGGTTTCCTCGATCTTGTGGGTGTAGTCCGCGAACAGCACCAGTGCGGCGAGGCCAGCCGAGCCGATGGCGTAACCCTTGGTCACCGCCTTGGTGGTGTTGCCCACCGCGTCCAGCGGATCGGTCACGTCGCGCACTGCTTTGGGCAGTTCCGACATCTCGGCGATGCCGCCGGCGTTGTCGGTAATCGGACCGTAGGCGTCAAGGGCGACGATGATGCCGGCCATCGACAGCATCGAGGTCGCTGCAATGGCGATGCCGTAGAGGCCGCCCAGGGTGTATGAAACGTAGATCGCGACGCAGACTGCCAGCACAGGCCAGGCGGTGGAACGCATCGATACGCCGAGGCCGGCGATGATGTTGGTGCCGTGGCCGGTGGTCGAGGCGGAGGCGACGTGGCGCACCGGGGAATACTCGGTGCCGGTGTAGTACTCGGTGATCCACACCAGGAACGCGGTCAGCGCGAGGCCGACAACCGAAGCGCCGTAGAGTTTTGCGACAGTAAGATTCGGATAATGCTCGGCAATGTTGCCCAGCATCCAGTTGGTGATCGGATAGAACGCGATCAGTGCCAGCACGCCGGCGACGATCAGGCCTTTGTACAGTGCCCACATGATGTTCTTGCCGTCAGTTGCCTTGACGAAGAAGGCGCCGATGATCGAGGCGATGATGGCGAAACCGCCGAGCACCAGCGGATAGATCACCGCGCCCTGGACCACTTCAGGTTTGGGCAGCAGCAGCGCGCCCAGCACCATGGTGGCGATGATGGTCACCGCGTAGGTTTCGAACAGGTCGGCCGCCATGCCGGCGCAGTCGCCCACGTTGTCACCGACGTTGTCGGCAATCACCGCCGGGTTGCGCGGGTCATCTTCAGGGATGCCGGCTTCAACCTTGCCGACGAGGTCGGCGCCGACGTCAGCACCTTTGGTAAAAATGCCGCCGCCGAGACGTGCGAAGATCGAAATCAGCGAGGAACCGAAAGCCAAACCGATCAGCGGCTTGACGATTTCGCTCATTTTGGCGCCCGCGCCGGCACTGCCGAGCAGGAACCAGAAGAAGCCGACCGTGCCGAGCAGACCGAGACCGACGACCAGCATGCCGGTGATCGCGCCGCCGCGGAACGCGATGTTCAGCGCCGGATTGATGCCGTTCTTGGCGGCTTCGGAAGTGCGCACATTGGCGCGTACCGAAACGTTCATGCCGATATATCCGGCAGCGCCTGAAAGGATGGCGCCGATGGCGAAAGCGATTGCCGTGGTGCCGCCAAGCGCAATCGCGATCAGCACGAACAGCACGGCGCCAACGATGGCGATCGTGGTGTACTGGCGATTGAGATAGGCCTTGGCGCCGGCCTGGATGGCAGCGGCAATTTCGCGCATGCGGTCATTGCCGGAGGGCTGGGCGACGATCCACTGGATCGACAATCCGCCGTAGACCAGGGCGGCAATGGCGCAGACCAGCGCAAAAATCAAACCATTCGTCATGTTGATGCTCCTAACCTATTGTTTTAATTCATTAATTTTAATGCAGCCAGTGGCTGGGCCGCGCTAGGGTGCCTTGATTTGGTGCAAAGCGCAAGACCCTGGGCGAAATACTTGCCTGACTTTTGATCTTGGTTAAAGTTGCCCGAGCCCGGATCGGGGTTTGGGTCCGGTTTGAATCGCTGCCGTTAAAGTCGCTGGCTGTCCCAGTCCGGAGTCAGGCGGATTATATAAAACCCGCAGCTGTCCATGTCCGGATCAGGTGGCTGCGATGAAAACGAAATGACGGTCAGGGCAGTTTCCGGTAATGCGCGGGTAATTGCCGGCGAATGGGTTTCAGCCGCAATTTGGCGTGCAGCGGCAGGCCGTCATTGAACGGGGGCCATGCCTCGCCGTTTATCAACGGGGCAAAGTAGCGTCTGGCACGTGCGGTCAGCCGGAAACCGTCGGCAGTCAGAAAGGCGCGGGGCAGGCGTTTTTCACGGTTCATGATGCCTGCCAGCGGTGCCGGTTCGAGATGCCAGCGGTAGGGCCGGTCATGGCTACGGACAATAACCGGCATGACATCGCTTAGGCCGCGAACGGCAAACTGGACCGCCGCGCGGCCAACTGCGTAGGCCTGCTCGACATCCGTTTTCGAGGACAGGTAGCGTGCCGAACGCTGCACGTAATCAAGCACGCTCCAGTGCACCTTGACCTTCAGTTCGTTGCGGATCATCGCCGCGATCAGCGGGGCGACGCCGCCCAGCTGGTCGTGTGCCGGGATGCCGTCTCCCCCCACCTGGGTCAGCCGTCTGCCATCGGCAAGACAGATGCCCTCGGCCACCGCCACGGCACAGTAACCGAAACGGGCAATGCGGGCGCGCACACCGGCCAGAAAGCGGATTCGGTTGAACCGGATCTCCGGCACCAGCAGCAGCAAGGGGCCGTCGTCGCCAGCGGTCTGCGCCATTCCGCAGGCAGCAGCAATCCATCCGGCATGGCGGCCCATTACTTCCATCACAAAGACTTTGGTTGAACTGTTAGCCATCGAAGCCAGGTCCGCCATGGCTTCACGCAGGCTGGTGGCCACATGCTTGGCGACCGAGCCGAAACCCGGACTCGAATCAGAGTGCAGGATGTCGTTGTCTATGGTTTTGGGCACGGCGATCGAGGTGACCGGGTAACCTATCTGCGGGAGGATGGTGGCGATGAAGTGTGCCGTTTCGGCGGAGCCGTTGCCGCCGTTGTAGAAGAAGTAGCCGATGTTGTGGGCGCGGAAGATCTCGACCAGGCGTTCGTACTGGAGGCGACCTTGCGGCAGCGGGGACAGGTCGTAGCGGCACGAGCCGAATGCCCCCCCTGGGGTGTGACGCAGCGCCCGGATCGCGGACAGCGACTCGGCGTTTATGTCTATGAGGTCCTCGGTCAGGGCACCGATGATGCCGTTGCGGGCGGCAAGGATGCCGGAGATATGGCGACGGTAACGGCGCGCCGCCTCGAACAGACCGCAGGCCGTGGCGTTGATGGTGGCGGTGACACCGCCGGACTGGGCGTAGAGTGCGTTGCGGGCGGGCACGTGCAAAAACTCGGCTTCTGATCCTGTCGACGCTGGAGTATTTAAGGCTTCAGCCGGTCACCACTGCGGTCATTCAATGTTTCGCGCGGTTGTGTGGAGCGTGCGATTCGATGGCAGCGAAGATCTTGTCGCGGATGTGCTCGACTGAACCGCGGCCGTAGATGTTGACGTAGTTCGGTGCCCGTGGATCACCGCTGGCAGCCCAGCTGAGGTAGTAGTTCACCAGTGGTTTGGTCTGCGAGTGATACGTCGCGATGCGTTTGGTGACGGTTTCCTCATTGTCATCTGCACGCTGGATCAGCGGCTCACCGGTGACGTCGTCCTTGCCCTCGACACGCGGTGGATTGAATTCGACGTGATAAGAGCGTCCGGAAGCCGGATGTATGCGTCGGCCGCTCATGCGGCGCAGTATTTCGCCGTCGCCAACCTCAACTTCGATGACGAAGTCGATGTCTATCCCCGCCTGGCGCAGCGCCTCGGCCTGCGGCAGGGTTCGCGGAAAACCGTCCATGATGAAACCGTTGACGCAATCGGGAGACTTGATGCGTTGCTTGACCAGTTCGATGACCAGCGGATCAGGCACCAGGGCTCCGCGGTCCATGTAGGAGCGTGCTTCATTGCCGAGCGGCGAATTTTCCTTCATCGCCGCGCGCAGCATGTCGCCGGTGGAAATCTGCGGAATCTTGTAACGTTCGATCAGGAAATGGGCTTGGGTGCCTTTGCCTGCGCCAGGCAATCCAAGTAACAGTATGCGCATGTCAGCTTGCCGGTTGAAGGTCGGGTGAATGAGTATAGCCGTGCGGTGGCTGTCCGCAAAATCAGTGCAGGATTCCGTGTTCAGCGCAGCAAACGGCGTATGCGCCTGAGGTCCGCGGGGGTGTCGACACCGGGATGCGGTGCTGTGCTGGTCAGCGCTACGCTGATGCGGTAGCCGTTGACCAGCGCGCGCAACTGCTCGAGCGCTTCAGCACGTTCGATGGCCGCGGGTCTGAGCCGGCCGTATGTTTTGAGGAAGCCCGCGCGATAGGCATAAATGCCCAGATGACGCAGCACCGGCAGACCGGGAGGGAGTTTGCGGATGCCGTGTTTGAACGCGTCGCGGGCGTATGGAATCGGGGCGCGGCTGAAATACAGCGCATGTCCCTCCGCATCAAGGGTGACCTTGACCACGTTGGGATTGGTCATGTCTCGCGGATCGCTGATGCGTGTAGCGGCAGTGGCGATTGCGGCTGCAGGATGCTCGGCGAGGTTTTCAGCGACCCTGTGAATCAGGGACGGTGCGATCAGGGGCTCATCACCTTGCACGTTGACCACGATGGCGCTGTCGGGCAACCGCAACCTGCGCGCTACTTCAGCAATGCGGTCGGTGCCGGTGGCATGGTTTTTTCGGGTCATCATCGCCTGGAATCCGTGATCTTCCACGACGGTTGCGATGCGTGGATCATCGGTGGCAACCACGACCCGGGCCGCGCCGCTCCTGGCCGCGCGTGCGGCTACCTGGACCACCATGGGCTTGCCGCGGATTTCGGCCAGCGGCTTCCCCGGGAAACGCGACGATGCGTAGCGTGCGGGGATGACAACGATGAATTTCATCGTCTCAGAGTTCTGTTTCGGCGGGTATCTTGCGTGCGTCGTCTTCGAGCATGACCGGGATGCCGTCCGTGATCGGATAGGCGAGTCGGCATGGTTTGCAGATCAGTTCGCCCTCGGTTTTGCGGTAGAGCAGCGGACCCTTGCAGATCGGGCATACCAGTATGTCGAGCAGTTTTTCGTCCATGGCGTCAGGCCTGTGAAAGACGGGTGAGTATTTTTGCGCCCAGTTCCGGTTCAACGACGGCATCAACGGCCAGCACCCAGCAGGTTGAAGTCGCGAACCCAACGCATTTTACCGCATCCTTTTCCGTCATCACGACATCATCTACCCTGGCAAACTGCAGATCTGCGGGCACGTAGGGATGATGATCCGGGAACGGATGTTCGCTGCATTCGATGCCGATCCTGTGCAAATGTTCGAAAAAACGCTGCGGATTGCCGATGCCGGCAACCGCGTGCACGCGACGGCCGCGGAAATAAGCGGCGGGTGCGGTGGTATGCGGATCGCGCAGGTTGCGGAAAGTCATGCCCTCGAGATCCATCCTGATCGCACCGGGGCAGTCCTGCTGCGCACCGTTGACCACCACGGCGTCGACTGTCGCCAGCCGTGATGCCGGTTCACGCAGCGGGCCTGCCGGCAGCGGCCAGCCGTTGCCCAGTCCGCGGGCGCCGTCGATGACAGCAATTTCGAAATTGCGGGCGAGCCGGTAATGCTGCAGGCCGTCATCACTGATGATCACGTCGATTGCGGGATGCGCGGCATGCAATGCGCGGACGGTTGCGGCGCGATCAGTGCCCACCCATACCGGGCAGCCGGCGCGGCGTGCCAGCAGGCAGGGTTCGTCGCCGTAGTCGGCAGGGAGGCCTTCAGGTGGAACCTGGCGTGGATCGGTGCGCGATGCGCCGTAACCGCGGCTGATAATCGCGGGGTGACGGCCTTGTTCCGCAAGAAACCGTGCCAGCCACAGCACCAGCGGTGTTTTGCCGGTACCGCCGGCGGTGATGTTGCCGACGACGATGACCGGAAGGCCGGTTTTCTCAGGAGTCAGCAGCCCGCTGCGCCAGGCGAGGCGCCTCAGGGTTGCCGCGAGCAGGAAGAGCAGCGCCAGGGGTAACAGCAGAATGGCGCGCAGGCCACGGTTCTGCCAGTGAGCAGGAGAGGACATCACGGGAGAAGCGTACCCCCATAGTCGGCCGCCGTCGAGGCCGGGTTACTTGCGCGGCGCCTTGGTGGTAAAGGTGATTTTCGGATAACCCGCCATCTGTGCCGCCTCCATCACCCGCACTACCGACTGGTGTGCGGCGTTGGCGTCGGCATTGATGACGATGACCGGCTCTTTCATCTCGCCGGCAGCCCGTTTCAGCGCGTCGCTGAGCATGCCTGCGTTGGTGGCGGTGACCGCCGCCTTGTTGATCGAGTAATTGCCCTTGGCATCGATTGCCACGTCGATCTGTGCAGGCCGCTCGGGTGGTCTTTCGGCCTCGGCCGTGGGCAGATTGATCTGCAGTTCGGCGAACCGCGAATAGGTGGTGGTCACCATCAGGAAAATCAGGATGACCAGCAGCACGTCGATCAACGGTATGAAGTTGATCTCAGGTTCCTCGCGGAAGGCGCGGTGGCGGAATTTCATGCGGGCATTTCCGGTTGCCGGGGCTCAGGCATCCCGTTCGCCGTGGATGATTTCGACCAGCTTGACGGCCTGCATCTGCATTTCAACCAGCAGCGCATCGACCTTGGTGCGGAAGTAGCGGTAGAACACCATGCTGGGTACGGCGACGACGAGGCCGAAAGCGGTGTTGTAGAGGGCGATCGAAATGCCGTGGGCCAGTACCAGCGGGTTGGTGCCGGAAGGCGTCTGCGAGCCGAATATTTCGATCATGCCAATCACCGTACCGAACAGGCCGAGCAGCGGTGCTATGGCGGCAATGGTGCCCAGGCTGGTGAGAAAGCGCTCAAGGTCGATGGCGACCACGTGGCCGGCTTCCTCGATGGATTCCTTCATGACCTCAGGGGCATGTTTTTCGTTGCGCAGTCCGGCGGCGAGGATCTGGCCGAGCGGTGAGCTGGTCGCGAGCTGGTTGAGCATCTGTGAAGTGACACCGTTCTGGCGGTACGCCTGCACGGTGTGTGCCAGCAGGTTTTTCGGCAATACGACGTTCTGGCGCAGCGACCACAGGCGCTCGCCGATGATGGCCAGCGCGATGACTGAACAGAGGAGCAAGGGCCAAATCGGCCAACCGGCCGCTTGAATGATGGAATACACGCGGACTCTTTTCTTCAGTGGTTCAAAAAACTGGCGTAACTGTAGCGGCCATGGCCTGAATCAGCAAGCGCAGCGCAGGCAAGAGCTTTGAGCTAAAACGGCTTTTTCGGCTTTTCCACATTTATTGTGGATAAGCCTGTGCACAGCCTGTAAACGGTCAACCTAAGTCCCGCTTCCGGCTCAGAAAAAGCGGATTGCCTATTTCATGGACTGGTAATAAAAGTCAATTAAAACATATAGTTAATTAAATCATCCCGGGGCGATGTGAAAGCGCTTTTTGAGTAAATGTTTTGCGTTCCGGGATTGTGGATGACTTGTGCCGGAAAAATCGTTTTGCATCCGCGGTTTGCGGCGCTTTTCGCGGCGTGCTCGCCACGTTTTTTCATGGCTCCGGTGGATTGCGACAGCAATCAACTACGCTTTAAGCATGGCTGGCGCAGCGGATTGATTGCCACGTGAGATGTTCACGGCGAAAATAAACGGGTGTCGAATAAAATCATCAACACAGCAAGGCCAAAGGAAATGCATCAATGACTTTTTTCGTCGAAGGCGTCAACAAATCCCTGGAACCGCAAAAACAGGTGCGCCGCATCGGCGAGTTCAAGACGGTGGCAGAGGCGGTCGAAGTGGCACAAAAGACCGTGGATGCTTTTCTGCAGAGCCAGCATCGCCCGGGCATGGAGGCCAAGTCGCTTTTCGCCATGTATCAGGAGAAAGCTGAATTCCCGTTCATTTTCCGCGACGATGACCGCACGTTCAACGTGCCCGGTTTCAATCATGTCCAGTATTCACACCAGAGGATCAAGGCGCTTTGCGAAGCCAAACGCTGAGCCTGTTTCCCCCGTTTGTTTTTTCCTTTGCTCCGGTGGTTGTTGACCGGTCCGGCAGCATCCTCTGATGTCCGATCTGCTCGAGCAGGCGACACAGCAAACCGTCATCTCGGTCGCCGAACTGAACCGCCTCGCCCGCAGCGCCATCGAGCGCCATGTGCCGCTGTTGTGGGTCGCGGGAGAGATTTCCAACTACAAGCGCTATGACAGCGGGCACTGCTATTTCTCGCTGAAGGACGAAGCTGCCCAGGTTGATGCGGTGATGTTCCGTCACAAGGCGCAGCATCTCGACTGGGTCCCGGAAAACGGCATGCAGGTCGAAGTGCGGGCAACCGCGACCGTCTATGAGGCGCGCGGCAAATTCCAGCTGGTGGTGGATGCCATGCGCCGTGCCGGCCTTGGTGCGCTCTATGCTGCGTTCGAAAAACTCAAGGCCAGGCTGGAGAAAGAAGGCCTGTTCGACGCGGCGCTGAAGCGGGAACTGCCGCCTTTCCCGCGCACGGTCGGCGTGGTGACTTCACCGCAGGCCGCGGCGCTGCGCGACGTGATCAGCGCACTGCGCAGGCGCATGCCCGGAATAGGCGTCATCCTTTACCCGGCGCCGGTGCAGGGAGAGGGTGCTGCGCAGAAAATTGCGGATGCGATTGCGCTGGCGGGCGCCCGCGCAGAATGCGATGTGCTGATAGTCTGCCGGGGCGGAGGCAGCATCGAGGATCTGTGGGCGTTCAACGAGGAAGTGGTGGCGCGGGCGATCCGCGCCTGTCCGCTGCCGGTGGTCTCGGGCGTCGGCCACGAAACCGATTTCACGATCGCGGACTTTGCGGCTGACCTGCGTGCCCCGACGCCCACTGCCGCCGCCGAGCTGGTCAGTCCCGATGCGGCGAAACTGCGGCGTGACCTGGCGCTGGCCGGTCAGCAGCTGGCTCGGGTGTTCGCGCGCGGGATCGAAGATCGCATGCAGCGGCTTGATTACCTGTCGCGGCGGCTGACCCATCCCGGAGAACGCCTGCGCAACCAGTTCATCCATCTTCAGCATCTGGGCAGCCGCCTGCGCGGCAGCTGGCGGCTGGGAGCGGAAGCGCAGACATGGACTTTGCGCGATGCTGCACAGCGGTTGCGTGCTTCGGCGCCGGATACCAGCCTTCGGCAGCACCGGCAGCAGGAGCTGGCGCGGCGACTTCACGGCGGTCTGCGCGATCATCTGGCAACGGCGGTAGAAAGGGTGGGCGCGGTGCGCGCCCACCTGCTGCACCTCAATCCGCAGCGTGTCCTCGAGCGCGGTTACAGCATCACCGAGACCGCTGACGGCGTCATCGTGCGCGACAGTGCGAAATTGTCAGCGGACCAGGAGCTCAAGGTCACGCTGGCGAAAGGCTGGGCCGGGGTGCGGGTGAAGCGCACGGGATAGCGACGCCGTGCCTTGACGTGCAGCCGGTTGCTGCATATAAGGTCTTTCCGGGGAGGCGATGGAAGCGGGACCCTGTCCCGGTTCGCAGGACAGCTGCAGACGCACTGCCCACAGACAACGGGGTTTGAACCATGAACGAGTTCGATTTCACGCGGCCTTCCCAGAGCGAGGTTTACAACGCCAACGTCGCGCGACTGTTTTTTCACGCCAATGGCCAGACGCGCAGCGTTGCAGCGGGCAACGTGCTGTTCAAGGAAGGCGCTCCCGGCGACTCCATGTATTTCCTGGCCAGTGGCGACATGGCGCTGACCCGTGGCGGCAAGCCGCTGGACGTGATCAAGGCCGGGGAGGTGCTGGGCGAGATGTCGGTGCTGACCGGTGTGCCGCGCAGTGCCACGGCGACCGCCAAGTCGGACTGTGAAGTGATCGAAATGAGCGGACCGGTATTTTCCGGGGCCATTCAGAAGTCGCCTGAATTCGCACTGATGCTGCTGGCGATTCTGATCAAGCGCCTGCGCCTGGCCCTCGCCATGCAGATGCTCGGCAAGGGTGCTGCCGGCGCCAACGAAGCCATTCCAACCTCTGGTGCGGTGTTCGACGCGGCATTGCTGCAGGAACTCACTTCCAATTTTCCGGCGCGGCCCCCGGTTTACCAGCCCAAGAACGCAGTCATCATGCGCGAGGGCGAGGCCGGCATCTTCATGTACGTGGTTATCGACGGCATCATCCGCATCAGCGTAGGCGAGAAGGTGGTCGAACTGGTCAAGGCCGGTGGGGTTTTCGGCGAGATGGCGCTGGTCGACCAGTCCAAGCGCGCCGCAACTGCGGCTGCATCGGCGGACAGCAACCTGATGTCGATCAACCGCAACGACTTTCTGACGCTGATCAAGACCAACCCGGCTTTCGGGCTTTCGCTGCTCAAGGCGCTGGCCAACCGCCTGCGCAATACCGGGAAAAAATAAACTCTGCTGTCTTTCAGGACTCGCCGGCGATCACGATCGCCTCGAGTTCCTGGCGCACGTATTCCAGCACCAGGTCGCCGACATTTTCGGCGAGGCAGTCGAACTCGGTGAGATCCTCCATTCCCCGCAGCCAGGTCAACTGGCGCTTGGCGAGCTGGCGGGTTGCCGCGATGCCCTGTTCGCGCAGTTCCTCGAGGCTGATTTTTCCCGTGATGTGGTCCAACGCCTGTCGGTAGCCGACGCAGCGCATCGCCGGCGTATCGGGGTCGAGTGCGTATTCATCTTGCAGCCGGCGCACTTCATCGACCAGCCCGGCGGAGAGCATGGCATCGAACCGCGCCGCAATACGTTCATGCAGCACCGCGCGGTCGCCAGGCACCAGCGCGATGCGGATCGGGGTGTAGGGGAAATAGACGTATTTGGGTTTCTTCAGCAGGTCGGTCATCGACTTGCCGGTGATGTAATAAATTTCCAGCGCGCGCTGGATGCGTTGTGCATCGTTGGGGTCCAGCCTTGCCGCGGTCTCGGGATCGACCTTGCGCAGTTTGTCGTGGATCGCAGGCCAGCCTTCCTCCTCGGCCATGGTTTCGATGATCAGCCGTATGGCCGAGTCGGCTTCGGGCAAGTCGTTCAGTCCTTCGACCAGTGACTTGAAATACAGCATCGTGCCGCCAACCAGCAGGGGGATGTTGCCGCGCTCGGTGATTTCGCGCATCAGCGCCAGCGCGTCGTCGCGGAAGCGCGCTGCGGAATAGCTTTCATGCGGTTCGATGATGTTGATCAGGTGATGCGGCGCGCGCGCCAGCGTTTCGGCGTCGGGTTTGGCGGTGCCGATGTTCATTTCCCTGTAGATCTGCGCCGAATCGACGCTGATGATTTCGCAGGGCAGCGTGGTGGCGAGCCGGATGGCTATCGCGGTCTTGCCGCTGGCCGTAGGGCCCATCACCAGGATGGCTGGCGGTTGCACGGGAGTGGACATAAAAATAATTAATTAAAACATATAGTTATCATTCGCCGCGGCGGAACCACTTGTCCAGCTCGCGCACCGGCAGCGGGTGCCAGGTGGGGCGGCCGTGATTGCACTGGCCCGAGCGTTCGGTGGCTTCCATGTCGCGCAGCAGCGCATTCATTTCGGGAATGCTCAGTCTGCGGTTGGCGCGCACCGCGGCGTGGCAGGCCATGGTGCCCAGCAGTTCGTTGCGGCGCTCGGTGGCAATGCGGCTGCCGCCGTATTCCCGGACTTCGTGCAGCACATCGAGCGTCAGCGCCCGGGTGTCGGCATCGGCCAGCAACGCCGGTACTGCGCGCACGATCAGTTCGCCCGGACCGGCAGGCGCAATGTCGAAGCCCAGGTCGTGCAGTGCTTCGCGCTCGTCTTCCGCAGTGGCGACGTCGAGTGCCTCGGCAGCGAAATGCACCGGCACCAGCAGCGGCTGCATCGGAATCGCCTGGCTGTCGAGAGCCGTTTTCAGTTTTTCGTACATGATGCGTTCATGCGCGGCATGCATGTCGACGATGATCAGGCCGTCGCTGTTCTCGGCGAGGATGTAGATGCCGGCCAGCTGTGCCAGTGCAAAGCCCAGCGGCTGATCGCCCGCGGCGGGTGGCAATGCCGGGGCAGATGCCATTTCTTTTGCCGGTTGCGGCGCAAACAGCGTTGCGTAGGCCGTTGCCGGCTGGGCGATACCCAGCGGCATCGCCTGCTGGGTGCGCAGATAGGGCTGGGGCGATGGCGCCGCAGCTGCAACTGCCGCCGGTGTGACGACTGCTGTCGAGCCGGCGGTGGCCGCCAGCACCTTGTGCAGGGCGTGGAAAATGAACTGGTGCACCGCGCGCGAATCACGGAAGCGCACTTCAGCCTTGGCCGGATGCACGTTGACGTCGACCAGCTGCGGGTCAATCTCCAGAAACAGTACGAATGCCGGATGACGGTCATGGTGCAGTACGTCGGCGTAGGCTTGGCGTATTGCGTGCGCCACCAGCTTGTCGCGCACGCAGCGGCCGTTGACGAAAAAATATTGCGCGTCGCGGGTGCCCCTGGCACCGGCCGGTGCGCTGATCGCGCCGCGGATGGCGATCGGACCGCCGATTTCTTCCACCTGCAATGCGCCGGCGCCGAATTCCTCTCCCAGCACCGCGGCGATGCGCGCGGCCGGCGGCTGCGGTTTCAGCTGGAAGCGGGCGCGTCCGTTATGCGTCAGCGCGAAAGCCACGTCGGCGCGTGACAGCGCGATGCGGCGGAAAGCCTCCTCGCAGTGGGCGAATTCGGTCTGCTCGGACTTCAGGAACTTGCGCCGTGCCGGGGTATTGAAATACAGCTCGCGCACTTCGATGCGGGTGCCGCGCGCCAGCGTTGCAGGTTCCGCCTTGCCCAGTGCAGGGCCTTCGGCGGCAACCAGCCAGGCGTGGCGCTCTTCAGCGCGGCGGCTGGTCAGTTCGACACGGGATACCGAAGCGATGCTGGCCAGTGCCTCGCCGCGGAACCCGAGGCTGCCGACATGTTCGAGATCGTCCAGCGAGGCGATCTTGCTGGTGGCATGGCGGGCGAGTGCCAGAGGCAGTTCCTCGCGGGCAATGCCGCTGCCATCGTCGATGACCGTGATCTGCTTGACGCCGCCAGCGGCCAGTTCGACGCTGATGGCCTGAGCGCCGGCATCGAGGCTGTTTTCCAGCAGTTCCTTGAGCGCGGAAGCGGGACGTTCGATGACTTCGCCCGCGGCGATCTGGTTGATCAGGAGTTCAGGGAGAACGCGGATCGCGGACATGGACTGATTATAAGGCGTAGGCTGCCTCCGGAACTGCGCGGGGAGTGGTGGTTCCCGTATAATCCCGCCATGTGGAGCGGCATGCCATGCCGCTCACGGTGTTTCATCCATTCAGGTCCTGCGGACCCTCAACTGAAGGTGCTGGAAAAGGGGAGTTCATGCCTCAGACGATTGGTGTGCCAAAAGAAACGGCGGCGGGTGAGCGGCGCGTGGCGACCGTTCCTGAAGTCGTAGAAAAACTGATCAAGCTCGGCTTCAAGGTGCGCGTCGAGTCCGGTGCCGGTGATGCCGCCAACGTCAGCGACGAGGCGTATCGCGCGGCCGGTGCAGAGATTGCTGCGACTGCCGCCGAACTGTGGTCCGGCTCGGACATCGTGTTCAAGGTGGCTGTGCCGACGGCAGCCGAAGTCGGCCTGCTGCGCGAAGGCGGCACGCTGATCGGTTTTATCTGGCCGGCGCAGAATCCGGAATTGATGCAGCAGCTTGCTGCGAAAAAAGCTACCGTGCTGGCCATCGATTCGCTGCCGCGCCAGCTCTCGCGCGCGCAGAAGATGGACGCACTGACATCCCAGGCCAGTGTTGCCGGCTATCGCGCGGTGATCGAGGCAGCCAACGCCTTCGGCCGCTTCTTCAACGGCCAGATAACTGCCGCGGGCAAGCTGCCCCCGGCCAAGGTATTCATCGCTGGCGCCGGTGTTGCCGGTCTGGCTGCGATCGGTACCGCCGCGGGGCTCGGCGCCATCGTGCGCGCCAACGACACCCGCGCCGAAGTCGCCGACCAGGTGGTTTCGCTGGGCGGTGAGTTCGTCAAGGTGGATTACGAGGAAGAAGGCTCCGGCGGCGGCGGTTACGCCAAGGTCATGAGCGAGGGCTTCCAGCAGGCGCAGCGCGAGATGTATGCGAAGCAGGCGCGCGAGGTGGACATCATCATCACCACAGCGTTGATTCCCGGCAAGCCTGCGCCGCGGCTGATCAATGCCGACATGGTGAAGTCGATGAAACCCGGCAGCGTGATTGTCGACATGGCGGCGGAGCGTGGCGGCAACTGCGAACTGACCGAACCCGGGCAGGCCGTGGTGAAGCACGGCGTGACCATCATCGGCTATAGCGATCTCAACTCGCGCCTGGCCAAGCAGTCGAGCACCCTGTATTCGACCAACCTGTTCCGCCTGACGGAGGAACTGTGCAAGACCAAGGACGGCGTGATCAACGTCAACATGGAAGACGATGCCATCCGCGGCCTGACGGTGATCAAGGACGGCGGCATTACCTGGCCGCCACCGCCGATCAAGATGCCCGCAGCGCCGCCCAAGCCCGCCGCGGCCGCCAAGCCGGTCGAAAAGAAAGGCCACGGCCACGATGTCGGCGGACCGATGCCGGCAAAGACGCTGGCCATCGTGTTCGGCATCGGCGCGCTGGCATTCTGGTTTGTCGGCGCCTATGCGCCGCCGGCCTTCCTCAACCATTTCACGGTGTTCGTGCTGGCCTGTTTCGTCGGCTACATGGTGGTGTGGAATGTGACACCGGCGCTGCATACGCCGCTGATGAGCGTGACCAACGCCATCAGCAGCATTATCTGCATCGGCGCGCTGGTGCAGGTCGCGCCCCCGGTGGCGGAGGCGGCGGGTTCGCGTCCCGCGGCGTGGATACTGGGGCTGGCAGTGGCCGGCATAGTGCTGACTGCGATCAACATGTTCGGCGGCTTCGCGGTGACGCGACGCATGCTCGACATGTTCCGCAAGTAGGAGACCGATGATGTCATTCAGTCTAGTCACGGTTGCCTACATCGGCGCCACCATCCTCTTTATTCTCAGTCTCGGCGGCCTGTCGCATCCGGAAACTTCGCGTCGCGGCAACCTCTACGGCATCATCGGCATGACCATTGCCGTGCTGGCGACCATATTCGGACCCCAGGTCACGGCCCAGGGTTACGCCTGGATCATTATTGCCATGGTCATCGGCGGCTCGATCGGTCTCTATGCCGCGCGCACCGTCAAGATGACCCAGATGCCGGAACTGGTCGCGCTGATGCACAGCCTGGTCGGGCTTGCCGCGGCACTGGTCGGTTTTGCCACCTACATCGATCCCGCGGCCAATGCGGGCATGCAGGGCGCGGAAAAGGTCATCCACGAAGTGGAGATCTATGTCGGCATCCTGATCGGTCTGGTTACGTTCTCCGGCTCGGTGATTGCCTTTGGCAAGCTCTCCGGCAAGATCGGCGGGAAACCCATGCTGCTGCCCGGGCGGCACTGGCTTAACCTGGCGGGATTGCTGATCGTCATTTATTTCGGAGCCCAGTTCATCAAGGCCGGGTCCATCGTTTCCGGCATGCTGCCGCTGGTGGTGATGTCGGTGATCGCGCTGCTGTTCGGCATACACATGGTGATGGCCATCGGCGGTGCCGATATGCCGGTGGTGGTCTCGATGCTCAACAGCTATTCGGGATGGGCTGCAGCGGCGACCGGCTTCATGCTCAACAATGACCTGCTGATCGTCACTGGCGCGCTGGTCGGCTCCAGCGGTGCGATCCTGTCCTACATCATGTGCAAGGCGATGAACCGCCATTTCATCAGTGTGATTGCGGGTGGTTTCGGCACCGGCGGTGGTGCACCTGCGGCGAAGGCAGGCGAGCAGCCGGCCGGCGAGGCGGTACCGGTCAGCGCCGCCGAAACTGCAGAGATGCTGCGCGAGGCGAAGAACGTGATCATCGTCCCCGGCTACGGCATGGCGGTGGCGCAGGCACAGCATACGGTGTTCGAAATAACGAAACTGCTGCGTGAGAAGGGTGTAAACGTGCGCTTCGGCATCCACCCGGTCGCCGGTCGCATGCCGGGCCACATGAACGTGCTGCTTGCCGAAGCCAAGGTGCCCTACGACATCGTCCTTGAAATGGATGAACTCAACGAGGACTTTCCGGATACCGACGTGGCGATGGTCATCGGCGCCAACGACATCGTCAACCCGGCGGCGCAGGACGATCCATCGAGCCCTATTGCCGGCATGCCGGTGCTGGAAGTGTGGAAGGCCAAGACTTCGGTGGTGATGAAGCGCAGCATGGCTTCGGGTTATGCGGGTGTTGATAATCCATTGTTTTATAAAGAAAATAACCGCATGCTCTTCGGGGACGCCAAGAAGATGCTGGACGAAGTGCTGACTGTGCTGAAATCCTGACCGGGATCCCCCGTCATAAAAAAACAAGGGCCGCAGTTGCGGCCCTTGTTCATTGCTGCAGCCTTTTCGCGGCTCAGTCGAGGCGAACCTTGGTCTGCCGGACCACGTCTTTCCAGCGCTGGTCTTCGGAAACCAGCAGCTTGCGGAAGTCTGCGGGACTGCCAATGGCAGAATCGAATGTCAGCGAAGCGAAACGGTCCTTGACTTCAGGTGCGGCGAGAGCCTTGTTGATCGATTGATTGAGTATCGTAACCACGTTGTTCGGCAGTCCGGCAGGACCGAGAATGCCGTACCACTGGAAACTGACGAAATCCTTTACGCCCGCTTCCACGAATGTTTGCGTGCCGGGCAGCAGCGGGTGGCGCTGCGGGCTGGTGATTGCCAGCACCTTGAGACGTCCGGCTTTGACATGCGGCATCGCGGCAGGAACGGCGTTCATCACCAGCGGGATCTGGCCGGCTGCGGCATCGGCCAGCGAGGGGCCTCCACCCTTGTACGGCACATGGTTGAGGGTCAGGCCGGTCTTGAGGCGCAGCCATTCATAGACCAGGTGTGGTCCGCTGGCGAGCCCGCTCGAGCCCATCGCGAGTTTTTCGGTCTGGGCCCGCGGCATCTTCAGCAGTTCACTCAGGGTGTTGGTATTGAACTTGGGATTTGCAAGCAGGGCCTGCGGCGAGGTGGCCACCAGATTGATCGGTGAGAAGTCCCGGATCGCGTCATAAGGCGGCTTGGCGTACACCAGCGAATTGATGGTGTGCGGCGCATCGGCAAGAATGATGGTGTGGCCGTCGGCCGGCGCACGCGCCGCGATGAGTGTGCCGATCAGCCCGGTAGCGCCGGGGCGGTTGTCGATGACGAAAGTCTGGCCCAGGTATTCGTTCAGCTTGTTGCCGATGGCGCGGCCAGTGATATCCGAACCGCCGCCGGGCGGATAGGGCACGATCAGCCGCACCGGCCGGGTCGGGTAGCCGTCGGCTGCGAACAGGGATGGTCCCGCGATCAGCAGGAGCAGGGGCAGCAGAAAACGGGACATGACTGTTCTCCTCAGGGCGTGGCGTGTGCGATGGATATCCGCTGTCCAGATTAGCAGCAAGCCCTGCGCTACGGAAGCGCCGGTCTGCTACCATGCCCGGGAAAAGGGATCACTGATGACCGGCATCGACTGGGCCCGGATCCGGGCCGAATTTCCAGCGCTGGCGAACTGGACCTATCTCGACACCGCGCGCAAGACCGTGCCGCCGCGCTGCCAGCAACGCACCATGCAGGAATACTGGCGGGATATTGAGGATACCGCTGGTGCCGACGCCTGGTCGGCGGAGAACGTAGGCGCTACGCGCGCTGAACTGGCGACCCTGCTTGGAGCAAAACCGGGCGAAATCGCTTTCACCAAGAACACCACCGAGGGCCTCAACATTGCCGCCCACGCATTCGATCTCCAGCCTGGCGACAACATCGTGCTCACGGACATGGAGCATGTCGCCAATATCTGGGTGTGGAAGCACTGGGAGCAGAAAGGTGTGGAGATCCGCTTCGCACGCAACCGCGAGGGGCGGCTGCCGACAGCTGCCTTTACCGAGCAGATGGATGCGCGTACGCGGGTGGTTTCCACGGCCTATATCACCTACGGCAACGGCTATCGCGTTGATCTGCCCGCACTGGGTGCTGCCTGCCGCGAACGTGATGTGCGGCTGGTGGTTGATGGGGTGCAGGCTGCAGGGGTGTTGGCTGCGCCGCTGGCCGAACTCGGTGCCGATCTCGTTGCCATCGGCGGCCACAAGAACCTGTTCGGCCTGACCGGATCAGGGATGCTGTGGTGCCGCGAGGAACTGGTCGACCGCTTGCGCACGCCGTTCATCAAGCCTTCAGAGGGTGGCGTCAAGGCGAAGGCGCACGTCAACAGCCAGTTTGATTACGTGCGCACGGCACACCGTTTTGAGGGCGGAAACCCGAATTTTCTGGGGCTGAAAGTCCTCCGCGCCGGAGCAGAATTCATCCGCGGCATCGGATTGCAGAACATCGAAGCGCGTGTGTGCGAACTGACTTCGCTGCTGATGCGGGAGCTGAAGCAGGCGGGGCTTGCGGTCAATACACCCGACCCGTGGGCTGAACGCGCCCAGATCGTCAGCGTACAGGTGGCTGATCCCGGAACGCTGATGCAGAAGCTGCGCGATAAGTATCGCGTGGTGGTCAACGTGAAGGACGATGCGCTGCGGATTTCTCCCGGGTTCGCCAATGACGAGAGCGATATCGAACGCCTGATGGCAGCGCTGCGCGGGGAAGGTGTAGCGGGTTAAGCGGGATGCTGGATCAATACCAGGCCGGTCTACCGGCTGGCAGTGGGGATGGTGCCATCGTTCGCTTGCTTGAAGTGGATGTCCCCGTACCAGGCCTGGGCCTGTTCGCCGGTATTGTCGGTATCGGTCATGATGCCCACCGCGGTGATCCGGCCGGGTTCCGCGCCGAAGGCGCGGCGATAGTCCTCATACACGTTGCGCCGGATGTGCTGCCAGGCGCCGAGATTGCCAACACCTGATTCGGCGACGATCATCTTGATGCGCGAGGTGTGCTGGTTGGCGATCACGGTGCCGCGGGGTGCGCGGTTTTCCCAGATATACATCAGGGTGGCATAGGGCAGTTGCTGGCCGGTCAGCAGGTGAACGCTGGATATGAACAGGCGGTCCTGTGCGGGCAGGCTCTCGATGTTGCCGTCGAAGCTGACCAGCAGCCGCACCGGGGAATCCTCTAGATGCCGCTGGTTATTGTCGGCTCGGGCGATGGGGCGTTCGATTTTCCAGCGCCATTCAATCAAAGGCTGCTGCCGGGCATCGATGGACAGCGGATGAATCAGGCCCGAAGCCGATGAGCGCGCATCGGCACGCATGACGGTGATGCCATCCTTTTGGACCAACCGGTATTCGGTGGGGCGCTTGAATCCGGACAGTACCCATGGTGCCCAGCCGGGTGGCAAAGCATTCCCGGGAGGATGCGCTGAAAAACTGCCGACCTTCTGCGGGAGTCGGCCCGCAACCGATGCATCGTCAAGCGGCGCCGAGGCACAGCCGGCAACGAGCAGCAGTATGCTGACCGCAACTATCCGGTGTCCGGGCATCTTTTTTTCCTCCTCCAGCCGCGCTCAGGCGCTTGTTCTATGCAGCGGATTCTAGAGCAATTGATCCGTGGGCAGGAATCCCCTGGGTTTCAGGGATTGGATACGACCTTGGCGGGTGCCAGTGGCGGGTTCTTCGAGAAATAGCGCTTGATCCCGGTGAAAATCGCTTCTGCCATCCGCCCCTGGTATTCCGGATTGCGCAGTTTCTGTTCTTCCTCGGGATTGCTGATGAACGCGGTCTCGACCAGGATCGACGGTATGTCCGGTGCCTTGAGCACGGCGAATCCCGCCTGCTCGACGTAATTCTTGTGCAGCTTGTTGATGTTGCTCATTTCCGAGAGCACGGCCTTGGCCAGTTTCATGCTGTCGTTGATCGAGGCCGTCTGCGACAGATCGAGCAGCGTCTGCTTCAGGTAGGTGTCCTTGATGCCGAGGTTGACGCCGCCGATCAGGTCGGCGTCGTTTTCCTGCTTGGCCAGCCAGCGCGCCGCCGCCGAGGTCGCGCCGCGTTCAGACAGGGTGAATACCGATGAGCCGCTGGCCGAGGGCTTGATGAAGGCGTCGGCATGCACCGAGACCAGCAGGTCAGCGCGGATGCGCCGGGCTTTCTCGACGCGTGCACCCAGCGACATGAAAAAGTCTGCGTCGCGCAACAGCACGGCGCGCATGCCGGGCTCGGCGTCGATGCGTTCCTTCAGCCGGCGTGAAATGGCGAGCGTGACATTTTTTTCCAGCGTGCCGCGACGACCGCGCGCACCGGGATCTTCGCCGCCATGCCCGGGATCGATGGCGATGGTGATCAGCCGCTGCGAGAGCGGTTGCGGTGGCGCCGGCGTGGGTGCTGCATGCGCATCCAGCGGGATGAGCTCGGTGCCGCCGGAGGAGTGGGCCGCCTCGTGTTTTTTCAGGAATGCCAGCAGCGGATCCGGCGGCTGCAAAGGGTAGATGTCCAGTACCAGGCGGTGGCCGTATTCGCCGACCGGCGCCAGGGCGAAGGTTTCGGGTTTGACCTGGGTTTTCAGGTCGAACACCAGGCGCACGGTGCCCGGCTTGAAGCGACCGACGCGGACACCTTTCAGATAGGGATCTTCAGTACTGATTTTTCCCGATATCTCGTTGAGGGTGGCGCTCAGTGCGACATCGTCGATGTCGAGCACCAGCCGGTCCGGATTGTCGATGCTGAAGAACTTGTAGCGGATCGCCTGCTGCGATTCGATGGTGATGCGGGTGTAGTCGGGCGCCGGCCATACCCGCGTCGAGGTGACCAGGATATCTGCGGCCCACGCCGTGGCGGCGGCCAGCGCCAGTGCGGCGCCGGCGAGCAGGGTCAGAATTTTGGGGAAAAGGAGTAACAGCAGCGGACTTGCCGCCGGGCAGATGTCGGGTCTCAGTCTTTCAGTCTGTCGAGACAACGCCTGCCTGCCTCCGTATGCGCCGCCAGTTCGGCTGTGCGTCCCTCGACCGCAACGCTCAGCGCGATGTCCAGATCCGCGGCCGGCAGGTCCGGCGCTTTTTCCGGCCACTCCACGAGGCACACGGACTCCGGGTTGAAGTATTCCCGGAAACCGCTTTCCTCGAGTTCCCGCGGATCAAGGAATCGATAAAAATCAAAGTGATACAAGTATAACCTAGAAAATTTATAAGGTTCAAGCAGGGTGAAGGTAGGGCTTTTGACCCGGCCCTCGTAACCCAGCCCGCGGAGAATGCCCCGCGCGAGCGTGGTTTTGCCGGCGCCAAGGTCGCCGCGAAGGTGGACGACCATGCCCGGTTCCAGTCCCGTGGCAATGGCGCGGCCGAGTGCCAGGGTGTCGGCCTCGGCGGCCAGATTCAGCGTGCGTTTATGATGCGGGGTATGCAAGAGAGTGCGGCCCAGAAAGTCGTTGATTGGTCCGGGCTCCGGCGCGACATCGGACGCTGGGGAACCGAACTCGGGTTTCAGCAGATCGCCGTTGCCGACTGCGACCTGTCGCAGTCCGAACCGCGGCTGGCCGAATGGCTCGCCCGCGGCTGGCACGGCGACATGGATTATATGGCACGCCATGGCATGAAACGCAGCCGCCCCGCCGAACTGGTGCCCGGCACGCTGCGCGTGATAATGGCACGGCTCGATTACACGCCCCCGGAGTCCCGCGACAGCTGGGAAGTCATCCGCGACGGTGAGCGCGCCTTCATTTCGCGCTACGCCACCGGCCGTGACTATCACAAGGTGCTGCGCGGCAAGCTGCAGCGGCTGGCAGAACGGATTACCGGGTCGGTGGGCGAGCATCGCTACCGCGTGTTTACTGACAGTGCGCCGGTGATGGAGGTGGCGTTGGCCGGGAAAGCCGGGCTCGGCTGGCGCGGCAAGCACACGCTGCTGCTCAACCGCGAGGCCGGTTCGGCGTTTTTCTTAGGCGAGATCTACACCGAGCTGCCGCTGCCCGTCGATGCGCCGCAGGCGGAGCACTGCGGCACCTGCCGCAAATGCATCGACATTTGTCCGACGCAGGCCATCGTCGCGCCGTACCAGCTCGATGCGCGGCGCTGCATTTCCTACCTGACCATAGAGCTGAAAGGCAGCATCCCTGAGGCGCTGCGGCCGCTGATCGGCAACCGCGTCTACGGCTGCGACGACTGCCAGCTGGCCTGTCCGTGGAACCGTTTTGCGCAGGTCACGAAAGAAACCGATTTTGCCGTGCGCAACGGCCTCGACAATGCAACACTGGTGGAACTGTTTGCCTGGGACGAGGCTCAATTTGCCGCGCGACTGGCAGGCAGCGCCATCCATCGCATCGGTCACGAGCGCTGGCTGCGCAATCTCGCCGTTGGACTGGGCAATGCCCCGACGTCACCCGAAACCGTCGCCGCATTGCGCGCGCGGGCGGATCATCCTTCGGCACTGGTGCGCGAACATGTGGCGTGGGCGCTGGCGCGCCACGCCGGGAAAACCTGAGTCAGGCGCCGAGAGCGCTTGCCAGCTCGCCGAAGTCTTTGGCGATGACATCCCAGGGCCCGTCGGCCTTGAGGTTGGTTTTCTGCTGCGGACCATACTCGGTCGGACGCACCACGAAGCCGGTGCGCATGCCGTGGCTGCGTGCGTGCCTGAGGTCATCGTTGTGCGCAGCGACCATCATCACTTCATGCGGCTTGCAGCCGAGCATTTCGATGGCGCCGAGATAGATTTCGGGATCGGGTTTGAAATGGCGGAACACCTGCCCGCAGAGGATGGCGTCCCACGGCAGGCCGCCGAGCTTGGCCATGTTGGCGAGCATGTCGACATCGCCGTTGGACAAGGTCGAAATCAGGTATTTCTTCTTCAGCCGCGCGAGTCCCGCGGCGGCATCCGGCCACGGCAGCAGGCGGTGCCAGACGCGATTGATGTGCTGCAGCGCGGCTTCATCGAGCTGGTCGAGCCCGTAACGTGGCGCCATTTCATCCAGCGCCTTGCGGTAGATGCCGTCGATGGTGGTCCACGGCCATGCGCCCGTGCGCACCTTGTCCATGCCGGGTTTGTACGCCGTTTTCCATTCATCGGTGAACGCGGTCCAGTCGATGTCGAGTCCGCGTTCGCGGCCGAAAGCCGAGAGGTCGTTGATGATGCTGGTGCGCCAGTCAACGACGGTGCCGAAGGTGTCGAAGGTCAGCGCCTTGATGCTGGAAATCATCGAACTCGGGAACTCAGGCGATTTTGCCAGGTGCGGGGCGGGTGACCGGCGCGCACAGGTCGCGGCGCATGCGGATGGCAGGCTCGACGGTCTGGTAATAACCGGGAATGTAGTGGGTGTGGGTAAAACCCAGTGCCTCGTAGAAACTGCGCGCGGCAAAGTTGTTGGCACGCATCTCGACTTCGATGTGGCGGATGCCGGCAGTCAGCGCCGATTCGCTCAGCCATTCCACGATCGCCAGCCCGATGCCGCGGCGCTGGTGCGCAGGCTTAACCGCAAGCAGGGACAGATGCGTCTTGGTATCGCCGAATTCCGCGATTGCGAATCCGGCCAGCTTGTCGTGCGATTCGGCAACCAGCACGCAGGTTTCGCGGGCGCGCAGCGCGCGGGCGACCCGGGTCGGATGCCAGGTCCAGCCGCGCAACCCGACTTCGATCAGGCAGCGCGACATCACGGCGATTTCCTGGATATCGCTGCCCCGGGCCAGGCGCAACAAAAATGGTGTAACGGACATGCGGGGCAGTGTAGCGCGATCTTCAGCTACCGCAACCCGCGTTCTTGAGGTAGATTGCGGAATTCCCCGTCCGTATTTCGGCTCAAGCCTGCTTGGGAATGAACTTCAGTGCAACGCCGTTGTTGCACCAGCGCTGGCGGGTAGGCTGCGGGCCGTCTTCGAAGACATGGCCGTGGTGTCCGCCGCAGCGCACGCAATGGTATTCAGTGCGCGGCAAAATCAGTTTGTAATCCGTCTTGGTGGCAAAGGCGCCGGGTATGGTGGTGAAAAAACTCGGCCAGCCGGTGCCGGATTCGTACTTCATGTCGGAAGTGAACAGCGGCAGGTCGCAGCCCGCGCAGGCGAACACACCGGGACGTTTCTCGGCGTTGAGCGGACTGGTGCCGGCGCGTTCGGTGCCTTCTTCGCGCAGGATGTGAAATTGCGCGGGATTCAACCGCTTGCGCCATTCAGCATCGGCGAGTTTCAGTGGTTCGGCTGCCGTGGGGGCCTTGAAATTCGCGGCGAGCAGCGAGCGCCAGTTCTTCTGCAGCGCCTCGATGTCCTTCATCGAGATGACCGATGCAGCCTGTGCCAGTCGCGTCAGTGTCGATCCCAGTGCGGTCAGTGCCAGTCCCTGCAGAAAGCCGCGTCGTTTCATGTCCGTGTTCTCCTCTGTGGCGGTCAGACCGCCGGCCACGGGGAAAATTCCGTGGCCGTGATCACCGATTGTGACATGGGCTCTGTCGCAGTTTGCGCAAAATCCTTACGTCCGGGACGGGCAACAGGGCGGATGCGATAATCAGGCCCTCTCAAGCGACAAGATCATGAAAGCCATCCAGATACACCAGTACGGCGGCCCCGAAGTGCTGCGCCGCGTAGATATTCCTGTGCCGGCGCCGGCACCGGGCACGCTGCTCGTCCGCATGCACCATGCCGGCATCAACTTCATGGACATCCACACCCGGCAGGGCAAGTATGCGAAGTCCCAGACTTATCCGGTGCGGCTGCCGTGCACGCTGGGCATGGAGGGTGCCGGCGTCGTTGAGGCCGTGGCCGAAGGTGTGACCACGCACGCGGTCGGCGATCGCGTCGCCTGGTGTGTCGTCTGGGGCAGCTATGCCGAATACGCCGTGGTGCCGGCGTGGCAGGC
>JAYQOT010000004.1:0-44039 GCA_038144955.1 Burkholderiales bacterium
TTCAGGAAACTGCCACGGGCCGTAGTTGTTCGAGCAGTTGGTGGTGATGACCGGCAGACCATAGGTGTGATGCCAGGCCCGGACCAGATGATCGGATGCCGCTTTCGACGCGGCATAGGGGCTGTTGGGGGTATACGGTGTGGTTTCGCTGAACGCCGGGTCTGTACTGCCGAGAGAGCCATAAACCTCGTCGGTCGATACATGCAGGAACCGGAAGCGGGATTTTTCGGATTCATCCAGGCCGCTCCAGTAAGCCCGGGTCTCCTCAAGCAGACTGTAGGTGCCGACAACGTTAGTCTGTACGAATTCGCCGGGGCCGTGGATGGAGCGGTCGACGTGACTTTCCGCGGCAAAATGTATTACTGCGGTAGGGCGATGTTCTTGGAAAAGCTTTGCAACAAGCGCGCGGTCATTGATGTCGCCCTGAACGAAAACATGGCGTCGATCATTTGCGAGAGCGGCAAGATTTGACAGGTTGCCGGCGTAGGTCAGCTTGTCGAGATTGACGACGGGTGAGCCTTCGGCGTCAATCCAGTCGTGGACAAAGTTAGAGCCGATGAATCCGGCGCCCCCGGTGACCAGTATCAAAGTTGTAATCCCAATTCTGGACGGTTGTATGGCCGGGACGGCCCCGGGTATTGAAGATCAGGGCCACAGATTGCGCCCATCTACCTAGTATTATCTTGATTTTACCTTGCGCGGTTCTACGCCGCATGGCGCTGCTGTAGAATTGTTCAATAATAACATAGAGATACGGCGCAAATGCAGCGCATCCTGCTGGTCAAAACCTCTTCCCTCGGCGACGTGGTGCACAACCTCCCCGTGGTTAATGATCTCGCCGCTGCTTTTCCCGGGGTGGCCATCGACTGGGTGGTGGAGGAGGCGTTCCAGGCAATTCCGCAATTGCATCCGCGGATTGGGCGTGTCTGGTCAGTGGCCATTCGTCGCTGGCGACGAAGCTGGTGGGATCCAAAGGCGTGGCGCGAAGTCCGTGAGTTTCGGAATGAGTTGCAGGCACAAACCTATGATGCGGTGATCGATACCCAGGGGTTGTTGAAGAGCGCATGGATTGCCGCTATCGCCAACGGCGTGAGCCACGGTCTGGATTGGCAAAGTTCGCGCGAGCCGCTGGCCTGGTTTTATGACCGCACCTATCGCGTGCCGTGGACGGAACATGCAGTCGCGCGCAATCGCAGTCTTGCTGCGCAAGCCCTGGGCTATAAACCGGCATCTGACCCACAGTACGGCATATCTGCGGCACCCCAGGCATTCAATTGCTTGCCGGCTTCAGCTTACGCTGTGCTGCTTCATGCCACCAGCGCCGAACGCAAGCTGTGGAGCGAAGAAAACTGGGTCGAGCTTGGCCGCGTTCTGGTCGGTTGCTCTATCGTCAGTGTTTTGCCATGGGGCAATCAGGTGGAGCGGGAACGCAGTCAGCGACTTGCGGCACGGATTCCCCAGGCTGTGGTGCCGGACCGTTTCGAACTTCACGCCATGGCGTCATTGCTTGCCGGTGCACGCGTGGTCGTCGGCACAGATACTGGCCTTACGCATCTCTCTGGTGCGCTGGGGGTACCCACGGCAGGGATTTACTGTGCGACGGATCCTGCGGCAACAGGGCTCTACGCTTGTGCACGAGCAGCAAACCTGGGCGGCATCGGCAAGCCACCATCTTCAATGACTGTGATCAATGCGGTAAGGGATCTCATGGAATGACGATGCCGCGTTTGCTTTATAGCTTGATGCTCTATCTGGGCATGCCGCTGGTCATCTTGCGGTTGCTCTGGCGTGCGCGAAAGCAGCCGGGGTATCTGAAACATGTCCAGGAGCGATTCGGCTATTACCAGAATTTTCCGGCCGGGATGCCATGCATCTGGGTGCATGCGGTTTCAGTGGGGGAGACTAGAGCTGCGGCGCCCCTGATCAAATCCTTGCGCGATCGATATCCCGGGCATCAGGTATTGCTGACGCACATGACCCCTACTGGGCGAGAGACAGGCAATGCGCTGTTCGGCGGGCAGGTTGTGCAAGCCTATCTTCCATATGATTTTCCCGGAGCGGTCGCGCGTTTTGTGAAGCACTTCAGGCCGGTTGCAGGCGTACTGATGGAAACCGAAATCTGGCCCAATCTCGTGCATGAGTGCGGGGAAGAGGCTGTGCCGCTGTACCTGGTCAACGCGCGATTGTCCGAATATTCACATTCAGGATATCGCCGGGCGGGGAGGCTGATAAGTGACGCGCTACAGGGTTTTGCCGCGATTGCAGCACAAACCGCGGCCGATGCTGTGCGCCTGACGGAACTGGGTGCTGCAAACGTCATTGTGTCTGGCAATCTCAAGTTTGACCAGGAATTGCCGGCTGTACAGCTCGAACAGGGGCGGCAATGGCGCGCCTCGGCAGCAGGTCGTCGGGTAATCCTGGCCGCAAGCACCCGCGAAGGGGAGGAAAAACTTCTGCTGGATGCTCTGACGCCTACCGGGGGCGGCAGCGTGTTGTGGGTTATCGTGCCACGGCATCCGCAGCGCTTCGATGAGGTTGCAGAAATGATTGAAGCTCGCGGCATTCAATTGCAGCGTCGCAGCAAGGGTATGACTTTCGACAGTTCCGTGCGGGTCTTGCTAGGCGACAGCATGGGTGAAATGGCTGTCTATTTCGGGCTGAGCGATATTGTGCTGATGGGCGGGAGTTTCATGGATTTCGGCTCGCACAATCTGATAGAACCCTGCGCCGCCGGCAAACCCGTCATCGTGGGACCATCAACTTACAATTTCAGCGAGGTTGCGGATGAAGCTGTTTCTGCCGGTGCTGCGCTGCGTTCCAGGGATATGAATCAGGCGGTAGAGCTGGCGCTCCAACTGGCAGACGATGAGACTGCGTGCCAGCGCATGGGTGAGGCTGGGGCGACCTTCGCCGCCGCTCACCGTGGCGCTATTGATCGGGTCTTACGGTTGGTGAAGGTGTAACGCCCGGCGAGGCTTATTTTTCCAGCCAGGAATTGACTCGTTGCAAGTCGGCTTCGGTCAGCCGGCCGGCAGCGGCAGTCAGTCTCAGCAGGGAGAGAATATAGTTGTAGCGTGCCTGCGCCAGGTCGCGCCTCGCACTGAACAGTTGTTGCTGCGCATTCAGCACGTCAACCTGAGTGCGCACACCGACCTCCTGACCCAGTCGGGTGGAGTCCAGTGAGCTTTGGCTGGATACCAGTGCCGCTTCAAGCGCACTTACCTGGGCAATGCCGCTGGTAACGCCGAGATAGCCTGATCGTGCAGCAAGCTCGGCGCTGCGTCGCGCATTTTCCAGATCCTGCCGGGATTTTTCCTCATTGGCGACAGCTTCGCGAACACGGGAATTGATGCTGCCGCCCTGGTAAAGCGGAATCGAAAGCTGCAAGCCGATGACTTTCGAGCGTGTGTCAGTGCCACTGCCGCCCTGAACGCCGGATCCCGAACCCGATTCAGTGACGGACGCGAATGCGTCCACAGTCGGATAGTGTGCGCCGCGGTTGCGCTCAACTTCCTGCGCGGCAAGAGTCAGGTTTTCCTGGGCGATGCGCACGGATAACCCCTGGCTGCGCGACTGCTCTACCCAATGTTCCATGGACTGTGGGTCAGGTTGCAGAGGGGAGAAGCGTTGCGCCAGCGTGCGCAACTCCGGGGAAGCGCGGCCGATCAATTGTTCAAGTGCCCGGTTTTTAACTTCGAGATCGTTGCGGGCTGCGATTTCCTGGGAAGTCACCAGATCGTATCTGGCCTGCGCCTCATGGGTATCAGTGATCGTTGCATTGCCGACCTCGAAGTTGCGCTTGGCCTGGGCGAGTTGCTGTTCGATGGCGGTTTTCTGTGCCTGGGTGAATGCAACGTTGTCACGCGCAAGCAGAATATCGAAGTAGGCTTGTGCGCTACGGAGAATCAGGTCCTGTCCAGCGGACGCCAGCTGGATGTCGGCAATTACGACCTGGGTCTTGCCCTGGTCGTATGCGACCAGGTTTTGTTTGCGATATATGGGCTGTGTAAGCGAAACAGACGCCGAATTCGAATTGAATTGGGTCTGGCTGCCTGGGGTTGCAGGATTCCGGAAGCGCAAGTCGCGATCGTTGTGCTGAGTGGAACCAGACAGTGTGGCCGACGGCAGCAACCCGGCCTGCCCTTGAGGCAATTTTTCCTGACCGGCCTGCCAGGAGGCGCGTGCAGCACTGTAGACCGGATCGGATGTCAGTGCCTGCCGATAGATGTCGAGCAGATCTGCCGCTGACGCAGGCAGGACGATCATGGCGGAACAGGTGATGAGCGCGCGTATCATGATTGAGCGCAGCGTCGACATGTCTCTTTTAGAACTCGAACCGACGTCGCTGCGGAGCGTTTTTCAGCGGTGGGATAACGGTTTCGAACAGGTTCGTCGTCCGGTACGAGCCCGGCTGGTGGCAAGTAATCAACTGCATTTGCATCGCCGGAGCCTCGCCGACCACGACAATCATTCTGCCGCCGGGTTTGAGCAGGCCGGTTAACGAGTCAGAAAGCAGCGGGACCGAACCGGTGACCATGATGACGTCGTAGGGGCCATGGCGACTCCAGCCGCGGGCTGCATCACCCGCTTCAAGAGTGATGTTGGTGATTCCGGTGGCAGCTATTTGGGTGCCCGCGTTTTTGGTGAATTCAGGAACGATGTCAACGCTGTAAACGTGGCGGGCGAGGCTGGCCAGCAGCGCGGTCATATGACCGCTGCCGGTTCCCACTTCCAGCACGGTGTCGCTCGCCTGGATCCCGGCTTCCTGCAGCATTCTGGCTTCAAGTTTTGGGGATAGCATGACTTCGCCGTGACCCAGCGGGATTTCCGTGTCGACGAAGGCCAGGGCACGATGCTGTGGAGGTACGAAGTCTTCGCGATGAACCCGAAGCAGCAGGTCGAGGACGACCGGGTCAAGGACCTCCCATGGCCGAATCTGCTGCTCAACCATGTTGAAACGTGCGCGTTCGATGTCGGGAATGGTGGCGGCGGTTTGCGGCTGGGCGAACGTGTCCATTAACAGGTAACTGCTTGTATAAAAAGAATTTTTTAAGACTTGGCCGATCCCGGCCCGTGCTTGCAATTATCCCATAATTCCATTAGCGTAAACACAGTACACGTAGGGGTCCTGCGCGGCACCTGCCGCCGGGTGAGACAGACCCTCATAACCTGATACGGGTAATGCCGTCGTAGGGAAGCGTGGAGATATCCTCCGCCCCTGCCTGTGTTTCCCGCGGAGCGAGTCATGAATGCCAATCCGAAGTTCCTGAATGCCACGGCCCGTGTTGATGAAGGCGCGGTCAAACCGCTGCCGAATTCGCGCAAAGTGTATGTCGAAGGCTCCCAGCCCGGCGTGAAGGTGCCGATGCGCGAGATCATCCAGTCGGATACCCCGGCTGCAATGGGTGCGGAAAAAAATCCGCCGATCCTGGTGTACGACACATCCGGCCCCTACACGGATCCGGGGGTGAAGATCGACATTCGCTCCGGGCTTGCGCCCCTGCGCCAGTCGTGGATTCTCGGGCGCAACGACACTGAAGAGTTACCCGGCCCGACTTCGCGCTACGGCGTGGAGCGCATGAACGATCCCAGGCTGGCCAGCCTGCGTTTCAACCTCGGTCGCAAGCCGCGCCGCGCCAGGACCGGCATGAACGTGACTCAGATGCACTACGCGAAGCAGGGCATCGTTACGCCTGAGATGGAATACATCGCGATTCGCGAGAACCAGCGCCGCGAAGGGCTTTCCGAATTACTGACCAAACAGCATCCCGGCCAGCATTTCGGCGCATCGATTCCGAAAACCATCACGCCGGAATTCGTGCGCGACGAGGTTGCCCGCGGCCGCGCCATCATCCCGGTCAACATCAACCATCCGGAAATCGAGCCGATGATCATCGGCCGCAACTTCCTGGTGAAGATCAACGCCAACATCGGCAACTCCGCGGTGACTTCCGGCATTCAGGAAGAGGTCGAGAAAATGACCTGGGCGATTCGCTGGGGTGGCGACACGGTGATGGACCTGTCCACCGGCCAGCACATCCACGAAACCCGCGAGTGGATCATCCGCAATTCGCCGGTGCCGATCGGCACCGTGCCGATTTACCAGGCGCTGGAAAAAGTCGACGGCAAGGCCGAGGAACTGACCTGGGAAATCTACCGCGACACGCTGATCGAGCAGTGCGAGCAGGGGGTCGATTACTTCACCGTGCATGCCGGTGTGCGCCTGCCCTACATCCCGATGACCGCGAAGCGCATGACCGGCATCGTCTCGCGCGGCGGCTCGATCATGGCCAAGTGGTGCCTCGCCCATCACAAGGAAAGTTTCCTTTACACCCACTTCGAGGAAATCTGCGAACTGCTTAAGCAGTATGACGTTGCTTTCTCGCTGGGCGATGGTCTGCGACCCGGTTCGATCTACGACGCCAACGACGAAGCGCAGCTCGCCGAACTGAAAACCCTCGGTGAACTTACAAAGATTGCGTGGAAACATGACGTGCAGACCATGATCGAGGGTCCTGGGCATGTGCCGATGCACATGATCAAGGAGAACATGGACCTGCAGTTGAAATACTGTGACGAGGCACCGTTCTACACGCTGGGGCCGCTGACCACTGATATCGCGCCTGGCTACGACCACATCACCTCGGCGATCGGCGCGGCGATGATCGGCTGGTATGGCACGGCGATGCTGTGCTATGTGACGCCGAAAGAGCACTTGGGCCTGCCCGACAAGAACGACGTCAAGGACGGCATCATGGCTTACAAGGTTGCCGCGCATGCCGCTGACCTCGCCAAGGGCCACCCCGGTGCGCAGATCCGTGACAACGCGCTGTCCAAGGCGCGGTTCGAGTTCCGCTGGGAGGACCAGTTCAACCTGGGGCTAGATCCGGACAAGGCGCGGGAGTTCCACGACGAAACGCTGCCCCAGCATGGCGCCAAGCTCGCGCACTTCTGCTCCATGTGCGGGCCGCATTTCTGTTCAATGAAAATCACCCAGGACGTGCGCGAATATGCTGCGGCGCAGGGGGTTTCAGAAAAAGACGCGCTCAGCAAGGGCATGCAGGACAAGGCGCAGGAATTCGTCCAGCAGGGGGCGGAAATTTATCGCAAGACCTGAGGCGCTGAAACCCGTACACCAGCCGGTAATCAGCGGCGTTAGGGCGGAAGAGGCATAATTGGCAGGAGATTATGGACATGCGACTGAATCTGAACCTCACCATTATGGCCCTAGGGGTGGTGCTGTCGACACCGGTTTCGGCTGCTGACCCCATCCCGCAGCAGCAACTTGAACTGATGCCCCAGACCCTGTTCAGCGGGGTCGTCAGTGAAAACGATGTCGGTTTGCTTTTTTCCCAGGTGCGGGCGGCTGTGCTGGCGGTTGCGGAGGGTCGCGAGGCGCCGCCGCCCTCTGCAGAATTGCAACGCCGACTCGAGGCCATAGAGGTTGAGTTGAAAGCGCGGGGACTTGTTGCCGGCATGTTGCTGTCTCATATTGCCGAGAGCACCTTGCGGGAAGCGGTGCGAGAACTGAATTCACCATCAGCGGTCAAATGAACCGGCGATCAGGTGTTATTGGCGGGGACTAGAATCCGGCCTTACCTTTTTTCGGATCCAACTTGAAAAGAAAACTGCAGGTGGCGGCCGGGTTAGTTGCTGTCCTGGGGCTGGCTTTTGCCGCTTACTGGTATTACGGCGGCCAATCGACGCAAACCAATTATCGTCTGGTCAAGATCGAACGCGGCAGCCTGATCGCAGCAGTTTCCTCCACCGGCACGCTGAATCCGGTGGTTTCGGTGCAGGTGGGCTCCCAGGTGTCGGGTCAGATCAAGGAAATATTTGTTGACTACAACTCCGTGGTCAAAAAAGACGACATCATTGCGCGCATTGACCCCGACTCGTTTGCGTTGCGGGTCAACCAGGCCATGGCCGATCTTGAGGCCGCGCGTGCCACGGCGCTGACCCAGCGCGCCAACGTGTCGGCACTGCAAGCCGAGGTGTCGCGGGCCCAGGTTGCCCTCGCCGAGGCCGAGCGCGACCTCAAGCGTAACCAGTCGCTGGTCGAGAAGGGATTCGTTTCGCAGGCAGTGCTCGAAAAATCGCAATCTGCGGTGGCAACGGCGCAGGAGAATGTCAAGACTGCGCAGGCCCAGCGTGCCGTCGGCGATGCACAGGTGCGCAATGGAGAGGCGCTGGTGAAGCAGCGCGAATCCCAACTGGCCCAGGCGAAAGTGGACCTTGAACGTACTGCGATACGCGCTCCTGTGGATGGCATAGTCATTTCGCGCGCTGTGGATGCCGGGCAAACCGTGGCAGCCAGCCTTCAGGCTCCGACCCTGTTCCTGATTGCGCGCAACCTGACTGACATGCAGGTCGAGGCATCCATTGACGAGGCGGAAATCGGACGCGTTGCCGTTGGTCAGGAAGCGACGTTTACCGTGGATTCTTTCCCCGGGCGCACTTTCAGCGGCAAGATCATGCAGGTGCGCAAGGCGGCGCAGGTGGTGCAGAACGTAGTGACCTATATCGCTGTAATTTCCGCACCGAATCCTGATCAGGCTTTGCTCCCGGGCATGAGCGCCAATGTGCGCATCATCACGGCCAAACGGGATAACGTTGTCAAGGTGCCCAATGCGGCACTGCGCTTCAGGCCGGCCGGAATGGCAGCACCAAAGCCGGCTGCCAAGCCTGCAGCGAAAGGCGGCACTGAATCTGCCAAAGGCGGTGGCGGAGGTCAGGCGACACGTGAAAGGCTGACCAAGGAGCTGGGCTTGAGTGAGGAACAGCAGACCCGGCTTGAGGCCATACAGCGTGAAACACGTGAAAAAATTGCCGGAATCTCAGCAGAGGATCCGGCGGTCCGTAAACGCGAAATTGCCCGCTTGCGCGCAGAGTCCCGGGCCCAGATCGCCGGCATGCTGGATGAGGGCCAAAAGGAAAAATACGAGACCATGGTTGCGGCTCAGCAGGGGATTACCGCCCGCCGCGGCACCGTGTGGATGACAGACCCGGAGGGGAAACCGAAGGCGGTCAACGTTCGTCTTGGTATCAGTGATGGCTCCCATACCGAATTGATCGGAGAGGAAGTCAAGATCGGAGATGAGGTTATCGTTGGCTCGGGAGGTGGTTCAGCTTCGCGCGCAGCATCCAATCGGAGCGGGAGCGGGCCGCGCTTCGGATTTTGAAAAACTGCCAACTCCAACGTCAAATCGCATGATTTCCTGAGAGCAAAGATGACTCAGCCATTGATCATCACTCAGGACATCACCAAATCTTATGAAATGGGCGGTTTGTCGGTGCAGGCGTTGCGCGGGGTATCGCTGCAAATCCAATCCGGCGAATTTGTCGCCGTAATGGGGCCCTCCGGCTCCGGCAAGTCGACTTTCATGAATCTGCTGGGTTGTCTGGACGTGCCCAGTACCGGCGACTATGTGCTGGCTGGCGACCGCATATCCGGCCAGCATCGCGACAAGCTTGCGGCGATCCGCAACCGCCGCATCGGATTTGTATTCCAGAACTTCAATTTATTGCCGCGTACTTCAGCGCTGGAAAATGTCGCTCTGCCATTGCTCTATTGCGGGGTGCCGGCGGAGGAACGACAGCGCCGGGCTGCGGAGCGCCTTGCCGAAGTTGGACTGGCTGATCGTGTCCACCATCATCCGGCTCAACTTTCCGGCGGTCAGCAGCAGCGCGTGGCCATCGCGCGCGCCCTGGTGAACGACCCGGTGCTGATTCTCGCGGATGAGCCTACAGGTGCCCTCGACACCCAGACCAGCTGTGAAGTCATGGCGATGCTGCAGCAATTGAACGCGCGGGGCATGACGGTGGTGGTGGTAACGCATGAACGGGACATCGCCGAATTCGCAAAGCGCATGGTGTTGTTCCGGGACGGAAGAGTGGTCGAGGATCACAGGGTCGAGCAGCCCAAGGATGCGGCGCTACTTGCTGAACAGTTCAGGGCTGGCCAACCGCAAACGGAAAGGACGGCATGAATATCATTGCCAGCATCCGTATCGCCTTGCGTGCATTGCGCATAAACAAGCTGCGCAGTGCGTTGACCATGCTCGGCATCATCATTGGCGTGGCGGCGGTCATAACCATGATCGCAGTGGGTTCGGGTGCGCAAAACCGGATTGAGGAGCAAATCAAGGGGTTGGGCACCAACCTGATCATTCTGCTTCCGGGATCTACAACCAGTGGTGGCGCGCGCATGGGTGCCGGATCGCGCAACACGCTGACTGAAGAGGACGCTTACGCCATCCAGCGCGACATTCCCGCGGTGCAGGCGGCGGCACCGGCATTACGCGGCGGCGGACAGGTGGTGGCAGGTACCAACAACTGGTCCACCATCATTTACGGAATTACCAATGAATATTTTGAGGCCCGTAACTGGCAAGTGGCGAGCGGGAAGATGTTTGATCCTGCTGACTTCACCGGTTCCGCAAAAGTGGTGCTGCTCGGCGATACGGTAGTGCGCAGCCTTTTCGGTGACGCTGATCCGGTAGGCCAGGTCGTACGTATCCGCAAGGTGCCGATGGTGGTTATCGGAACGCTTGAAAAAAAGGGCCAGAGCATGATGGGACAGGATCAGGACGACGTAATCCTGATGCCGATTTCAACTGCTCGAAACCGCGTGCTGGGGCGTGGTAGCGGCAAGTTGCGCACGGTGGGTTCGATTTCGATCAAAGTCCGTGATGGGGAGAGTATGGCGGAAGCCGAGATCCAAATCCGGGAATTGCTGCGTCAGCGTCATCGCATCCAGGCTGGCCAGGACGACGATTTCACACTGCGTAATCTGTCGGAGATACTCGCAACGCGGGAGGAATCCAGCCGCATCATGGGGCTATTGCTTGCCGCTGTCGCGTCGGTGTCGCTGCTGGTTGGCGGCATCGGAATCATGAACATCATGCTGGTTTCGGTAACCGAGCGTACCCGCGAGATCGGCCTGCGCATGGCGGTCGGCGCACGCGGTCGCGACATACTCACCCAGTTCCTGGTGGAGGCGATCACGCTGGCGCTGATCGGCGGCTTTCTTGGCATTGCCATCGGTATCGGCAGTTCCGTGGCGATCGCACAGTTTGCCGGCTGGCCGGTTGAACTGGGAGTTGAACCGGTAGTGCTTGCCGTGGGATTCGCTGCAGCCATTGGCGTGTTCTTTGGTTTTTATCCGGCACGAAAGGCATCGCTGCTGCTGCCGATTGAGGCCCTGCGTTACGAATAATTAGCGGCATTCGCGTAAAATGGTATCGAACATGGATGCCGCACTCGCATTGAAAGCCCTGGTACTGGGCGTCGTCGAAGGGCTTACCGAATTCCTGCCGGTATCCAGCACGGGCCATTTGATCATTGTCGGCGACCTGCTCGATTTCAATGACGAAAAGGGCAAGGTATTCGAATTGGTCATCCAGACCGGCGCCATGCTGGCGGTGTGCTGGGAGTTCAGGGCCCGGTTTTCAGGGGTGCTTCGGGGCCTTGTTAGCGACGCCAAGGCGCAGCATTTCATCCTCAACCTGGTCGCGGCATTCATGCCTGCCGCGATCATCGGGCTTACGCTGGGCAGTGCGATCAAGGCGCACTTGTTTCATGTGGTGCCGGTGGCCATTGCCCTGATCGTCGGCGGATTCGTCATTCTCGCTGTGGACAGGCGAGAACGGGAGTCGCGCATCAACGAAGTCGATGCGATGACCTGGCGCGATGCATTAAAGGTCGGAATTGCGCAATCCTTCGCCCTGATCCCCGGAGTATCGCGTTCAGGCGCAACCATCATTGGCGGCATGCTGTTCGGGCTGTCGCGCAGGTCGGCAACGGAATTCTCGTTTTTTCTGGCGGTGCCGACGCTGATGGCGGCGGGTGGCTATGATCTTTACCGCAATCGCACACTGTTCTCGTTCGATGATTTCGGCTTGTTCGCGATCGGCACCGTCAGTGCATTCATTTCCGCTTTTATCTGCATACGCTGGCTGATGCGCTACGTTGCCACCCACGATTTCAGGATCTTCGCCTGGTACCGGATTATTTTCGGCTTGGTCATACTCGTCAGTTCGTATACAGGTTTAATCAACTGGTGATGATTGAACTTTATTGTTTTGTCGCGGTCGCATTATTTGGGGGAAACAAATAATGACGACAAAAACACTTTCTGATCCGAAATCCCGGCTGCACATCCGTAATGCCTTACTTGCAGATGTACCGGCGATCTGCGCGCTGAGTGCGCGCGTCTATTCCGAAACCGGCATGAGGGGCTATTCATCGGGCGCCATTACCGGCCAGATCAATATTTTCCCTGAAGGCCAGTTCGTCGTTCTGGTAAATGACAGGATCGTCGGCTATTGCGCGACGTTCATTACCCGCGGTGAGATTGCGCTGAAACCGCATTCCTGGGTCGAGATTACCGGCAACGGTTATGCCGCGCGCCACGACCCCTCGGGAGACTGGCTGTATGGCATGGAGGTTTTTGTCGATCCGGACTTTCGCGGCTATCACCTCGGGCAGCGGCTCTACAATCAGCGCAAGAAGTTGTGCGAGGAGCGCAAGCTCAACGGCATCGTATTTATCGGCCGGTTGCCGACTCTGGCTCGCCGCATGAAGAAGTTTGGCAGTGCAGAGAACTATGTGCGCGAAGTGCAAGAGAGGCGGCAGCGCGATCCGGTGCTGTCATTCCAGCTGCGCAACCGGTTTGAAATCATCGGCGTGATTCCGGACTACATCACCGGCGACCGTGAGTCTCTGGGCTATGGTGTGCATCTGGTCTGGCGCAATCCCAAGGTGCCGGCAGAGCAAACCGCTGCCAGACCTAAGTATTCGGGCGGCCGACTGGCCGATACTATTCGAGTGGGTACAGTGCAGTACATGCAGCGGCGAGTGCATTCGTTTGAGGAGTTCATCAAGTTTGTCGAGTATTTCGTCGATGTGGTCGCGACCTATAACGGCGACTTTGTTGTATTTCCAGAGATGTTCTCGCTGCAGCTGCTGTCGATCGAAAATCAGGAAATGCCGCCTGCTGATGCAATTGCGGCGTTGACCCGGTATACACCACGGTTTCGCGAGTCAATGCGGGAAATGGCTTTGCGCCACAACATCAACATCATTGGAGGATCACATCCAACGCGGATGCCCAACGGCCGGGTCGAAAACAATGCCTACATTTTTCTGCGAGACGGTAGTATTTATGAACAGCCGAAGATCCACCCGACGCCGAATGAGGTGGCTTGGTGGAACATCGAAGGTGGAAATGCTGTTGCGGCGATTCAGACCGATTGCGGCCCGATTGGCGTGCTGATCTGCTATGACGCGGAGTTTCCCGAATTGGTGCGGCATTTGACCGATCAGGGCATAAATATTCTTTTCGTGCCCTTTTGCACCGATGAACGGCAGAGTTATCTGCGAGTCAGATATTGCTGCCACGCCCGGGCGGTGGAAAACCAGCTTTACGTGGTGATGTCAGGCAATGTCGGCAACCTCCCTAATGTAAGCAACATGGATATCCAATATGCGCAGAGTTGTGTCCTGACACCTTGTGACTTTCCCTTTGCGCGGGATGGTATAGCCGCTGACACCACGCCCAATGTGGAGACGGTAGCGATTGCCGACCTTCGACCGGATACCCTGATTACAGCTCGCAACAACGGAACTGTGCGCAACCTTCGTGACCGCCGTCACGATCTTTATGGCGTAGTCTGGCGCGGGAAATAACCAGACCACGCCTCAGCTAAATATAGTGTGGCCTGGTCAGCTCTGGATCCAGGGCAAGCCCGAGGTACGCCATCCGCCGACGACATTGCGATGGCCTTGCGGATCGCGATCACCCTCGAAACCTTCGAGCACGTTGTAGCAGTCGGCGTAGCCGGCCTGTGTTGCCAGCATTGCTGCATTGTGCGAACGACCACCGCTGCGACAAATGAAAAGAACCGGCGCATCGGCCACGACCTTTTCAGCCAATTGCCGCATGAATTCGGGATTGGGACGATTGCCAGGGTAACTGAGCAGTTCAACTTCCACGGCACCCGGGATGCGACCAACCCAGTCCCATTCTGCCTGCGTTCGTACGTCGACCAGTTGGGCGCCGGGGGTCGACTGCCAGAACTCGAATGCTTCTTTGGGTAGTAGTGCTCCGCTGTAGGGCAGCCCCATTTGCCGGGCGCGTTCGCGGGCTTTTTGTTGCGGGCTGTGGTTATCGTTGCTCATGGTTTTGCCGTGGATGAAAGGGGAGGCGGATTCTAACTGAGTATCACGGATGAATTTATGCACTATAATGAGGCGCTCGAATCCAGTATGCACAACAATGGTGCAACCAGAAGCCCCATGTTGTTTAATTTTTATTTATATTCAATAAGTTAATCATGCACCGCCTTGGTACACATCCTGCTGAGTATCTAGGTGGAGTTACTCAAATCTTTTAATCCATAGCAATCGTTAGGAGAGAGTTAGATGGCCAGCGCCGCAGAAGTAATGAAAATGCTCAAGGACAACGAAGTCAAATTTGTTGATCTGCGATTTACCGATACCCGAGGCAAGGAACAACATGTGTCCGTGCCGACCAAAATGTTCGGCGATGACAAGTTCACCGACGGCCATGCGTTTGACGGCTCGTCGATTGCCGGCTGGAAAGGCATTCAGGCCTCCGACATGTTGCTGATGCCGGATCCCGACAGTGCACGCATGGATCCGTTTACCGACGAGGCGACGCTGAATCTGACCTGTGACGTTGTCGAGCCGACGGATGGAAAAGGCTACGACCGTGACCCCCGGTCCATTGCCAAGCGCGGCGAAGCCTATCTGAAATCTACCGGGATTGGCGATACCGCCTACTTCGGTCCGGAACCCGAGTTCTTTGTGTTCGATTCGGTACAGTGGAAAGTCGACATGTCGGGTGCGTTCTCCAAGATCACCACGACCGAAGCGCCATGGGCCTCGGGTGAGGAAATGGAAGGCGGCAACATGGGCCATCGCCCCCCGATCAAGGGTGGATACTTTCCGGTGCCGCCGGTGGATTCACTGCAGGACATTCGTTCGGCCATGTGTCTCGCGCTGGAAGAGCAGGGCGTTGAAGTCGAGGTGCATCACCACGAGGTGGCCGCGCCGGGACAATGCGAAATCGGCACCAAGTTCAACAGTCTGGTCAAGCGCGCTGACTGGAATCAGATTCTCAAATACACGGTGCACAACGTTGCGCATTCTTACGGCAAGACGGCGACCTTCATGCCGAAGCCGGTGGTTGGCGACAACGGCTCCGGCATGCACGTGCACCAATCTCTGTGGAAGGGCGGCCAGAATCTGTTCAGCGGCAACGGTTATGCAGGCCTTTCCGAACTCGCCCTGTTTTACATCGGCGGTATCATCAAACACGCACGGGCGCTGAACGCGATCACCAATCCTGGAACCAATTCTTACAAGCGTCTGGTGCCGGGCTTCGAGGCGCCGATCAATCTGGCCTATTCAGCCAAGAACCGCTCGGCCTCAATCCGCATACCGTATGTGTCCAGTCCGAAGGCGCGCCGTATTGAGGTGCGTTTCCCGGATCCGACCGCCAATCCCTACCTGGCATTTACCGCGATGATGATGGCGGGCATTGACGGCATTCAGAACAAGATCCATCCCGGCGATGCGGTCGACAAGAATCTCTACGATTTGCCGCCTGAAGAAGCGAAGAAGGTGCCGAATGTGTGTGCCTCGCTGGATCAGGCGCTGGAAACTCTGGACAAGGATCGCGAGTTCCTGACCCGCGGCGGCGTGTTCTCCAACGACATGATTGATGCCTACATCGCGTTGAAAATGGAAGAAGTCACTTCGTTCCGCATGACTACGCATCCCATCGAGTTCCAGATGTATTACAGCCTCTGATTGCATGGGGATCGGCAAAAGGGCGGGCAAATGCCCGCCCTTTTGCATTTCGGGGCCATGATTGGTTGTGGCGGGTTTGCGGATTTATCTTTATTGACATAGACTTAGCTCGTATTTTTTCATGTTGCCAGTCAACCAGGCTGTAGCGTTTGCCGTTGAAGGAAAAACCAGCCGATGTGCGGATACCACCGGGCTTTCTCATGAGGCGCGAGCTGTCACTGTTGATGTTTTTGTCAGGCGTGGCTTTTGCGGCGCAGGCGGAGATTTATCAGTGTATCGACGCCAGCGGCAACAAAAGCTTCACCAACAACAAGGTGGAGGCCGCGGCGGCAGGGTGCAAGCTGATGAATCTGCCTCCGGTTTCGAGCATCCCTGCGCCTCCGAAACCCGGGCCTGGAGCAAGCCAGAAATCTGCAACCCCGGGCGGATTTCCGAAGGTCGATCCCAATACCCAGCAACAGCGCGACGACGCGCGGCGGAAAATCCTCGAGCAGGAGCTCGCAAGCGAACAGAAGTTGCTCGATCAGGCCAGAAGGGATCTGGCCGAACAGGAAGCCATACGGTTGGGGAGCGAGCGCAATTACCAGCGCGTTCTCGACCGGTTGGAGCCTTACAAGAAAAAAGTTGCCCTCCACGAAGGCAATATCGCGAATCTGCGCAAGGAACTCTCGCTGCTGCGCTGAGTTGCCGTATTAAGGGTTATCACCCAGGCGGTTTCGTTGGGACGCGCCCGACCGGGCTATTTTCCATGGGGAAGATGCTGGCCCGTATCTTGCTCCATAACTCTCGTCGCCCGCTGCCATGAACCAGAACATGCTGGCCGGGCTCGATTTGCTCGCCACCGCGGTGGTGGTGATAGACGAAGAGCGCGCAGTGATGCACATGAATCCGGCAGCCGAAAATCTTTTCGAAGCCTCGCACATTACTGCGGCTGGCCTGACGCTGGGTCAGTTGCTGGGTGAAAACGATGTCCTGGCTGCGGCAATTGACTACTCTAGGGTCAACAATTGCAGTTATACGGAGCATGAACTCGAGATCGCAGTAAATGGGAGGCTGCGGTTGCACCTGTCCTGTACAGTGAGCCCGACGGACCTCGGAGGAGGCGATGGTGAAAGCATTCTTCTCGAATTCAGGCAGATAGACCAGCAGTTACGGGTGGAGAGGGAGGCGCGTCTCCTGGAACAGAGTCAGGCCCATCGCGACCTGATCCGCAATCTGGCGCATGAGATAAAAAATCCGCTGGGTGGAATCCGCGGCGCCGCCCAATTGCTCGACCGGGAACTCGAGCGACCGGGATTGCATGAATACACCCAGGTCATTATAAAAGAATCGGACAGGCTGCAGGCGCTGATGGACAGATTGCTTGCCCCGCATCGGTTGCCTTTACCCGGGCCGGTGAATATCCACGAAGTTCTTGAGCGGGTTCGCAGCGTAATGCTTGCTGAATTCCCCGGGATCGCGGTGCGTCGGGATTACGATACCAGCATGCCCCTGCTGACCGGCGACCGGGAGCAACTGATACAGGCGGTTCTCAATGTCGTGCGCAATGCTGCACAGGCAATCAAGGGGGCCGCCATGCCGGGTGGAGAAATCCGCCTGCGTACTCGAATTGCCCGGCAAGTGACTCTCGCTCGTCGACGTTACCGTCATGCGGTTGAAGTAAGCATCATAGATAACGGGCCCGGAATTTCTGATGATATGCGTAACCGTGTCTTCCAGCCCCTGGTATCAGGCCGGGAAGGAGGGAGCGGGCTTGGGCTCACGATAGCGCATAACTTTATTACTCAGCATAACGGGACGATCGCCTTTGATTCATCTCCAGGCGAAACCCGTTTCACCCTGTTGTTGCCCGTCGAGGATGAGATACGTAACTCCCGGGCGACGGTGCGCCAGTCTTCTGCAACATGACCCATTTACCGGATTGCAAAACCATATGAAACCTGTCTGGATAATTGATGACGACCGGTCGATACGCTGGGTTTTTGAAAAAGCGCTGACGCGGGAAAACATAGCATTCAAGGCCTTCGCTTCGGCACGGGAAGCTTTGGCGGCATTGGCTGATGAAACACCCCAGGTGGTAGTCAGCGATATACGAATGCCCGGTGAATCAGGGCTGGAATTGCTGCAACAGGCCAAGGCCCGGCATCCTTCGATGCCGGTGATCATCATGACGGCCTACTCGGATCTTGAAAGTGCGGTTACCGCCTTTCAGGGAGGGGCATACGAGTATCTGCCCAAACCCTTTGATGTCGATCATGCTGTAGAACTGATTCGCCGGGCGATGGACGAAAGCGTTCGCCAGGATTCCGGTGGCGAAATCAGTGAATCGGTCCCTGAAATACTGGGCCAGGCAACCGCAATGCAGGAAGTTTTCCGTGCGATTGGGCGATTGTCACAGTCCCATGCGACGGTATTGATTACCGGCGAATCGGGAACCGGAAAAGAACTGGTGGCAAGTGCCCTGCACCGGCACAGCCCGCGTGCGGGGCGACCTTTCATTGCCATCAACACCGCTGCGATACCGAAAGAGCTTCTTGAATCGGAATTGTTCGGTCACGAACGCGGTGCGTTTACCGGAGCGCAGAACATGCGTCGCGGACGTTTCGAGCAGGCTGAAGGTGGAACGCTGTTTCTGGACGAGATCGGCGATATGCCCCAGGAATTGCAAACGCGTCTGTTGCGGGTCTTGTCAGATGGCAATTTTTACCGCGTTGGCGGTCATCAACCGATCAAGGCGAATGTCCGCGTCATTGCAGCAACGCATCAGGATCTCGAGGCAAGGGTGAAACAGGGGTTGTTCCGCGAGGATCTGTTTCATCGTCTCAACGTGATCAGACTGAGGCTGCCTTCACTTCGTGAGCGGCGTGAAGATATTCCACTGCTCGCACGGTTTTTTCTGCAAAAAAGCGCTCGTGAGCTGGGGGTCGAACCCAAGCGCATGTCGGAGGGCACGCTGAGCTACATATCCATGCAGGATCTGCCGGGTAATGTCCGGCAACTGGAGAATCTCTGCCATTGGCTGACAGTAATGGCCCCGGCCGCCACGATCGAGGTCAAGGATCTGCCGCCGGAAATGCGTGAGGAATCGACTTCTTCCAGCACCGACGACTGGGTTGCCGCGCTGGCGAGAGAAGCAGAGTTGCGTTTGCATCGCGGCGAGACCGGGATTATTGATGATTTGACCCGGCAGTTTGAAAAGACGCTCATCCAGAAAGCCCTGGCTCAAACCGGGGGACGTCGCATCGAGGCTGCCCAGCTGCTGGGTTTGGGTCGTAACACGTTGACCCGCAAAATCCAGGAACTCAAGATCGATTCCGGCCGCAGCGAAGACACGTAGTAATATTCCTCCGGATCATTCTTGCGCGGAGATTCGGGGCAAATGGCGCTCTACGATTACGACTTGATTGTCATCGGCGGCGGATCGGGAGGGGTACGCGCGAGCCGCATGTCTTCTGCTTATGGCGCCAGGGTGGCTCTCATCGAGGCTGCTGCCTTGGGCGGCACATGCGTCAATGTGGGGTGCATTCCCAAAAAGCTTTTTTCCTATGCCTCCGGATTTTCGGCTGATTTTGCTGAGTCCGCGGGCTATGGCTGGTCAGTCAAAGACACGCACTTTGACTGGAGCCGTTTGCTGGCAAACAAGGACCGCGAAATCTCACGTTTGAACGGCGTATACGCCAAGCTGCTCGAAGGTGCTGGCGTCAGCTTGATCCCCGGACATGCGCGTCTGGCCGATGCGCACAGCGTTACTGTCGGATCCCGGGTCATGACTGCGGCGCATGTCCTGATTGCCACTGGAAGCCGGGCTGTCAAACCTGACATTCCGGGTGCCGATCTGGGCATCACTTCAGACCAGGCTTTTCATCTTGACCGGTTGCCATCCCGCGTCGTGTTGCAGGGCGGCGGGTATATCGCCGTGGAATTTGCCTCGATATTCAGCGGAATGGGGGTAGATACGACGCTGGTGCATCGCGGCGAACAAGTGCTGCGGGGATTCGATGAAGATCTGGGCAAGGTCCTCGCCGAGGAACTCGCCCAGCAGGGAGTGCGTTTGCGGCTGAATGAAAGCGTGACTCGTGTCGAGCGCGCTGAAGGAGCGCTGCAAGTCACCCTGAAGTCCGGACAGGCAGCCACGACCGACTGCGTGATGTTTGCCACTGGTCGCCATCCCAATGTCGAAGGACTCGGACTTGAGGCTGCGGGCGTGGCAATGGCCCGGAATGGGGCAATTCAGGTCGATGAGCATTACCGCAGTTCGGTGCCGTCCATATACGCGATCGGCGACGTGATTGGCAGAGTGCAGCTGACTCCGGTTGCGATTGCTGAGGGCATGGTACTGGCCCGCACACTGTTTAAGAACGAGTCAGCAAAGCTGGACTATGAAAACATTCCCACCGCCGTGTTCAGCCATCCGCATATCGGGACCGTCGGATTGACCGAGGCCCAGGCCCGTGAACGTCATTCAGAGATCGATATTTACCGAACCCGCTTTCGCCCGCTCAAGGCGACTCTTTCGGGTGCGCCTGAAAAGGTTTTCATGAAGCTGGTTGTGGATCGGAAAACAGACCGCGTGCTCGGTGCGCACATGGTGGGTGATCAGGCGGGTGAGATCATCCAGGGTATCGCGATAGCCATCAAATGCGGAGCGACAAAATCAAGGTTTGACGAGACGATCGGAATTCATCCGACCACTGCTGAGGAATTCGTTACCATGCGGGCCTGAGGTATTCCAGCGCCCCGCCGAATTTGTGGCTATCAGGAAAAGTCGGCGAAGACGGGCGTGTGATCCGAAGGCCGTTCATGGCGCCGGGGTTCGAGGTCGATCGCGCAGGCTGTACAACGGGCGGCAAGATTATCCGAAGCAAGGATATGATCTATGCGCAGACCCATTTTGCGGCGAAATGCGTTCATCCGGTAATCCCACCACGAGAATGACCGCTCAGGTTGCTCAAACAAACGAAAAGTGTCTTTCAGCCCAAGATCGGTGAGCCGCGTGAATGAAGCGCGTTCCGGATCGCTGCACAACACTTTTCCTTTCCACGACTCCGGATCATGCACGTCCCGGTCTTCAGGGGCGATGTTGTAGTCACCGAGCAGGGCGATGGACTGGTGTTGGTTTAGCTCGGAGCGCAGATAATGGGTAAGTGCGTCCAGCCAAGACATTTTGTAACGGTATTTTTCAGAGTCGACTGATTCGCCGTTGGGGATGTAGGCGCAGACTACCCGGACCCCCTCCAGCGTGGCTGCGATGACGCGTTTTTGCGGATCGTCAAAACCGGGGATATCGGTACGAACGTCGGTTACCTGCTGCCGTGTCAGGATGGCGACCCCGTTGTAGGTTTTCTGCCCGCTGTAAACCGCGTGATACCCCGCTGCGAGAGTATCCTGGAGAGGAAATTTCGAGTCCTCCAGCTTGGTTTCCTGCAGGCACAGCGCATCCGGTCGGTGACTGGCAAGCCAGTCCAGTACCTGTGGCAGCCTGACTTTCAGCGAGTTGACATTCCAGGTGGCGAGCCTCATTTCGCTGAAGTGGGTGCCACGGCTGGAGCCGGTGCTGCAGCTGGAGTCGGTGCCGCGGCAGGAGCAGCAGCAGGTGCCGCAGGATTCGCCGGCCCATTGGCCGGATTAGCCGCGGGTTTGGCCGGTTGCGGGGCCGGACTCGGTGCTTGAGGAGCTGCAGTACGAGTGCCAACCACGGTTCGGGGGTAGCCGGCATTGTCCAGCGCCGCATCCCATGCCCCTTGTTCGTAACCTTTAAGGGCTTCACGACCGACAAAAAGCATGGGCACTTCAAGGGTGCCATTGGTCAGTTTTTTGTAGCCTTCGATGTCGTCCTGGGGGTTTTTTTCGGCAAACGGTATGCCGCGGCGGGAGAGGTGTGCTTTGGCCTTGGTGCACGCTTCACCGCAGTCTGAAACGTACAGAGTAAGCGGGAAATTTCGCTGTGCCTGCTGCACGCTGTAAGGCGCAGTGGAAGTTTCAATCACGCTGGCTTCGATCGTCCGGCGCTCCACTTTTTTTGCCGTCGAAGGAGGCGGTGTATCACGCCACTCCACGCGTCCTTTGTCATCCACCCAGCGATAAAGTTGCGCAGCCTGTGCCGGGATTCCCACCAGCAGCATGGCGAGCAGTACGGACACTCTGGTCATGTCGTGCTCCTCGAAAGATTATCCGGTTGTTGTTCCTGATGCCGTCATGATACCGCGCACAGGCAGGTTGGCGCAGCCTGCTATCAGGCCGGCTGCGGGGCCATGCCGTTATGCCGCAGCAGCGCGTCCACTTTGGGCTCCCTGCCCCGGAACGCAACGAATGATTCAAATGCCGGCCGGCTTCCGCCGACTGCCAGAACCTCATTCCAGAAGCGCATGCCGGTGGTTTGGTCAAGGACACCGTTTTCTTCAAACAGGCTGTAAGCATCAGCGGAAAGGACTTCAGCCCACTTGTAACTGTAGTAACCCGCTGCGTACCCTCCGGCAAAGATATGGGAAAAATTGTTGGGAAACCGGTTGTAGTCGGGCGGAAAGAGCACGGCCACCTCGCTGCGGATTTCGTCCAGCAGCTCCAGAGGAGTTTTTCCCCCCGTGGGCTCGTAGTCGTGGTGCAGCCGCAGGTCAAATATTGCGAACTCGATCTGGCGCACTGTCTGCATCCCGCTCTGGAAATTCTTGGCAGCAGTCATTTTTTTGAACAGGGCATCGGGCAGCGCATGCTCGCGGTCAACGTGGCGGGTCATTGGGCGAACAACTTCCCATTCCCAGCAAAAATTTTCCATGAACTGGCTGGGCAACTCGACCGCATCCCATTCCACCCCGTTAATCCCTGAGACGCCCAGGTAATCGACGCGGGTCAGCAGGTGATGGAGGCCGTGGCCGAACTCATGGAACAGGGTAATCACTTCATCATGGGTGAACAGCGCCGGCTTGTTGCCTACAGGTGGGGAAAAATTGCAATTCAGATAGGCGACCGGCACTTGAACTCCATGGACGGTGGTACGCCGGGTGATGGCATCATCCATCCACGCACCGCCGCGTTTGCTGGGGCGGGCGTAGAGGTCCAGGTAAAACTGCCCGATCAGGTTGCCTTTGCGGTCACGGATGGAAAAGAAACGCACGTCGGGATGCCAATGCGGTGCCTCGCTCGGCGTAATGGACAGTCCGTAAAGGGTCTCAATCAGTCTGAACATTCCCGGCAGCACGGTGCTCTCGGGGAAAAATTGTTTCACTTCGTTTTCGGAAAAATCGTAACGGGCAACCCGCAGTTTTTCCGATACGTAGGCGATATCCCACGCCTCCATTTTGTCCATGCCCAGTTCGCGTTTCGCGAAGTCTTTCAGTTCCGCGAGATCACGTTCTGCATAAGGTTTTGCCCTGGCTGCAAGATCCCGCAGAAACGCGAGAACTTGGGCCGGAGTTTCCGCCATTTTCGGTTCGAGCGAGTATTCGGCATAGCTCCCGAAGCCGAGCAATTGCGCCATTTCGCGGCGGAGTTGCACGACTTCGGTGATCAACGGGGTGTTGTCGAGTTTGGCATCACCGAATTCCGAGGCACGGGTGACGTAGGCACGGTACAGGCGTTCGCGCAGTTTACGGTGATCTGCATACTGCATCACCGGCAGATAGGAAGGTGCATGCAGAGTGAATTTCCAGCCTTTGTGGCCGTCTTTTTCGGCCGCCGCCCGCGCAGCAGCCAAGGCGTCCTCAGGCAGGCCGGCGATTTCGGACCGGTCAGTGACCGTGTGCGTCCAGGCGTTGGTGGCATCGAGCAGGTTATCGCTGAAGCGTGAGCCGAGTTCAGAAAGCCGGTTGTAGATTTCGGTGAATTTCTGTTTGTTGTCCCCCGTGAGTTCAGCCCCACCCAGTCTGAAATCGCGGATTTCGTTGTCGATGATTTTCCGCTGTGCGGCATCCAGTACCGTGAAGTCTGCTCCGGCCCGCAGTTGTTTGAACTTGCGGTAGAGCCCTTCGTGTTGGCCGATCTCGGAGTAGTACTGGGATATCTTGGGGAGATTGGCGTTGTAGGCCTCGCGCAACTGCGGGCTGTTCATGACCGCATTCAGATGTCCGACCTGACCCCAGGCCCGGTGCAGCCGTTCGTTGGCATCGTTGAGCGGACCTACGAAATTTTTCCATCCCGGTTCTGCCTGGTCGGTAGCCAGACGCTCGATAAGGGCGCGGTTTTCCGCCAGCAGCTGATCGACTGCCGGCGTGACGTGGTCGGGAGAAAAGTCCGCAAAACGGGGCAGGCCCGAGAAATCGAGTAAAGGATTCATCAATGGATTCGCACTGAAAAGGATGCGGCAGGTATGACCGCCTAGCTGGCGACAAGTTTAACAGGGTATCGTGCGACACCCTTGGCAATAATGATATAACTTATTGTTTTATTTTATATTTTTTTCGTAAACCACAGCGCCGCCGATCAGCGTGTGGGTTACCCGACCGCAGACTTCGATGCCCGAGAAAGGCGTGTTCTTGCCCTGGCTTTTCAGGCTGTCCTCCCCCACGCGCCAGTGAGCACCGGGATCGAAAATACAGATATCGGCGGCTGAGCCTGGTGACAGGTGTCCACAATCGATGCCCAGGATGGACGCGGGCCTGGCGGTGATCCGGTCGAGGGCGGCAGCAAGTTCAACACCACATTCGGTCGCCCATTTGAGGGTAAGCGGCAACAGCAGTTCGACGCCGGTGGCCCCGGTTTCAGACTCCGAGAACGGGAGTTGCTTGGCATCTTCGTCAACCGGCGCATGATCGGAACACAGCACGTCGATGGTCCCGTCCGCAAGACCGGAACGCAAGGCGTCGCGGTCACGCTGGCTGCGCAGTGGCGGCGTCAGATGACAGTTCGGATCGAAATAGCCGATATCCATTTCAGACAGGTGGGCATGATGGATGCCGAGGTCACAGGTCACCGGCAGGCCCCGGGATTTGGCGTCGCGTATCAAGGCGACGCCCTCTGCTGACGAAAGCCGTGAGATGTGAATGCGCGCGCCGGTTTCCCGGGCAACAATCAGGATGGTCGACAGTGCGATCGTTTCGGCGGAAACCGGTATTGCAGGCAGGCCCAGCCGGGTGGCTACCTCGCCTTCGTGGGCGACGCCAAGTTTTGAGAGAGCCGGATCCTGCGGTCGCAGCCATACCGGGAATCCGAAAGTCGCCGCATATTGCAGGGCGTGCATCAGCACCTGGTTGTCGGCAAACGGAGCCTCGGCCTGGGAAAAGGCGATGCAGCCGGCGTCGCGCAATTCCGCCATTTCAGTCAGTTTTGAGCCCTTCAGCCCGACGGTCAGTGCCCCGACCGGATAGACATGCGCCTGATTCAGATTCTGCGCCCGGAATTTGAGCATTTCCACCAGCCCCGGCTCATCCAGGGGCGGGTCGGTATCCGGCGGACAGGCGAGGCTGGTGACGCCACCGGCAATTGCAGCCTGCATTTCGGATTCGAGAGTGGCCAGGTACTCGAGGCCGGGTTCGCGCAGCCGTACTGCGAGGTCGACCAGACCGGGGCACACGATCCGCCCGGTGGCATCGATGGTGCGGTTGGCACCGAAATTTGCGGGAGGAGTCCCCACCGCGACGATTTTGCCGGCGGCAACGTATAGATCACGCTGCGCATCAATTCCGTTTTTCGGATCGATCAGGCGCCCGTTTTTGATGTGGATTTTCATCGTCTCAGTTGCCGGCGAGTATGCTCATCACCGCCATGCGGATGGCAATCCCGAATGTGACCTGGGGCAGTATCACCGATTGCCTGCCGTCGGCGACGCTGGAATCTATTTCGACCCCACGATTCATCGGCCCGGGATGCAGCACGATGGCGTCGGGCTTGGCCAAAGCGAGCTTGTCTTCCGTCAGGCCGTAGTATTTGTAGAACTCCTGGGCGGAGGGCAGCAGCGCGCCATTCATGCGTTCGTTTTGCAGGCGCAGCATCATCACCACGTCGACATTTTTCAGGCCCTGTTTCATGTCGGGATAAACCTGGACGCCCAGTTTGTTGACATGAGCGGGGAGAAGGGTGCGCGGGCCGATGACCCGGATTTCCGGGCAGCCCAGGGTAGTCAGGGCATGAATCTGCGATCGCGCCACCCGCGAGTGCAGGATGTCACCGACGATGGCCACCCGCAGCTTGGTGAAGTCACCCTTGTAATGGCGGATGGTGTACATGTCGAGCAGGCCCTGGGTGGGGTGCGCGTGACGGCCATCGCCGGCATTGACGACATGGATGTCCTGCGCAACATGGCGGGCAATCAGGTACGGTGCGCCGCTGGCGGCATGCCGCACGATGAACATGTCTGCCTGCATCGCCGCCAGGTTGGCCACGGTGTCGAGAACGGTTTCTCCCTTGCTCTGGGAAGATACGTTGATGGCGAGGTTGATGACGTCGGCAGACAGTCGCTTGGCCGCAATTTCAAATGTGGTCCGGGTGCGCGTCGAGGGCTCGAAGAACAGGTTGAATACCGCCTTGCCGCGCAACAAGGGCACTTTCTTGACTTCACGCTGGGTGACGCCGACGAATGATTCGGTGGTATCGAGTATCTGGCGCAGCACATCGGCCGGCAAACCTTCCAGGGAGAGCAGATGGTGGAGCTCGCCGTTCTGGTTGAGTTGCGGATTGGAGTGGTTAAGCCACATGGCAGTCAACCCTTTACCAATCGCAACGCGAAACGATGATCCGCATCACGGACAAGTTCGATGTTTTCGTCGGTCCGGATTTCTACCGTCGCACCGACAAAGTCAGCCGAAATCGGCAACTGGCGGCCGCCGCGGTCTATCAGGGCGGCCAGTCGAATGTTCGACGGGCGGCCGTAGTCGAAGAGTTCGTTCATGGCGGCGCGGATGGTGCGCCCGGTGTAGAGCACATCGTCGACGATGATCACGGCGCAGCCGTCAACGTCGAAAGGGATGTCTGAACTCTTGACGTTGCGTCGCAATCCCTTGCGGCTGAAATCGTCCCGGTAGAAGGAGACGTCCAATGTTCCCAAGGGAAGGGAGATATTCAGGGCCTGGTGCAGGCGCTCGGCAAGCCATACTCCGCCAGTGTGAATGCCAACCAGTCCGGTATCGGGCCCGACAACGGGCCGCATCCGGTCGGTCAGCGACGCGAGCAACTGCTCAGCGTCAGGAAGCGGTTTAGCCGGCATGGCGGGCCGTAGCCTAACACAATCGCCCGCTTCAGGACATGCTTCCGGCCTCTTTTCCCGGCAGTTGGGAGAACCAGGTGCGCAGAATTTCCGCTGCGGCGGCGGCATCCAGCAGTTCGGTGCGCCGTTTTTTCCGTGTCCCCGCTTCCAGCAGGGCAGCTGTAGCGGCGATTGAAGTCAGGTGCTCGTCGACAAAGTCGACGGGAAGGCCAAACCGGCCGTGGAGCCGCTGACCGAAGCGCCGGGCAAGCCGGGCAGTTTCATGGGGGCCGCCATCAGCATGCCCCGGCATCCCTACAACCAGGCAGGCGGGACGCCACTCTCCGATCAGGGCAGCGATTGCGCCAAACCGGCTGTCGTTGTCGGCGCTGCGGATTACCGACAGGGCATGCGCAATACCGAGCTCGATTTCCCCGACGGCGACGCCGACGCGCTTTTCGCCGTAGTCAAAAGCGAGAACTGTTCCGCGAGCGGGCCGCGATGTCACGCGTGTCCGGCTACGTCCGACAAGTTGGCGTAGTTGACGCCTAGGGAGTGCATGGCGGCTGCGAGGCGCTCCTCGGCAGGCATCTCGAAGAGAATTTCGGCTCGTGCAGGGACAGTCAGCCAGGCGTTTTGCGAGATTTCGTGCTCAAGCTGTCCCGGCGCCCAGCCTGCATAGCCGAGTGTGATCAACAAATGTTTAGGTCCGGCACCGCGGGCTACAGCTTCGAGAATGTCCTTGGATGTCGTCAAGCCCAGATCAGTCCCGACCGCAAGCGTTGATTGCCAGTTGCCCATGGGGCTGTGCAGCACAAACCCCCGGTCTACCTGAACCGGTCCACCGAAGTGCACCGGTATTGACTGGAAATTGCCGGGTTCGGGATTGACTTTTATCTGTTCCAGCAGGCTTTGCAGGTTCATGTCAGTAGGGCGGTTGATGACTATGCCCAGGGCGCCGTTTTCGTTGTGCTCGCAGACCAGCGTCAGCGACTTTGAAAAGTGCGGATCGGCCATGGCTGGCATGGCGATGAGGAAATGATGCGTGAAATCCTGACTGTTCATGGCGTCCCCCGCCTATTGTAAAGCGCGGTACAGGGCACGACAATTGAACGGCTCAATTGAACGTTGCTGATCCAATGCCCGATAAAAACACCGCTCTGATGTGGTTCCGCCGCGATTTGCGCTGCACGGACAATGCGGCGCTGCATGCTGCGCTTAGCGGAACAGGCCGCGTTTATTGTGTGTTCGTCTACGATACCGAGATACTCGACACCCTGCCCTCACGCACCGACCGGCGCGTCGAATTCATCTGGCAATCGCTTGTTGAATTGGACAGTGAGCTGGCGAAGAATGGCGGATGCCTGATAACCCTGCATGGACCGGCACGGCAGATCATTCCCGCGCTGGCATTGCGGTTGAAGGTGGGTGCGGTTTACGCCAATCACGATTACGAGCCCGCGGCGGTTGCCCGCGATTCGGCAGTCGAAAAGCAGCTGGCGGCGGCAGGGATTGAATTCCTGACCAGAAAAGACCAGGTCATATTTGAAAAAAACGAGATTCTTACGCAGGGTGGAACGCCTTTTTCGGTTTTTACTCCCTATAAAAACGCCTGGCTGAAGAAGGTTGATGAATTTTTTCTCAAGGCATACCCCGTGGAACGTCATGCTGCAGGCTTGGCCCGGGCACTGGCTGAGCCGGTGGCGTTGGAGCTGGCAGATATCGGGTTTGAGCCCGCCGGGTTAAAGGCACTTGGCATAGCCGGAGGCAGTGTGTCTGCAAGGGGGTTATTCGCCGATTTCCTGAAGCGGATCGACCGTTATGGCGCCACTCGCGATTTTCCGGCCCAAAAAGGTCCGTCCTATCTTTCGGTTCATCTGCGATTCGGCACCATTTCCATCAGGGAACTGGCGCGTGAAGCCTGGATTCGCTCGCGTGGCCGGGGCGGTGAGGGTGCTGCGACCTGGCTATCGGAGCTGATCTGGCGGGATTTTTATTTCATGATCCTGCATCACCATCCGCACGTGGTATCGGGTGCTTTCAGGCCGGCTTACGACGCAATACCCTGGCCCAACGATCCGGCGTTGTTCACGGCATGGTGCGAAGGACGGACCGGCTATCCAATTGTTGACGCCGCGATGCGCCAACTGAACCAGACGGGGTACATGCACAATCGCCTGCGCATGATTGCCGCTTCGTTCCTGGTCAAGGACCTTCTGGTCGACTGGCGCTGGGGGGAGAAATATTTTGCCGACCGCCTGAATGATTTCGACCTCGCAGCCAACAACGGTGGCTGGCAGTGGGCGGCATCCACCGGCTGTGACGCACAACCGTATTTCCGGATTTTCAATCCCGTCACCCAGTCGGGAAAATTCGATCCGGACGGGTCCTTCATCCGGCGGTATTTGCCGGAACTCGCGGGCTGCGACGCGCGCCATATCCATGCACCCTGGACCATGGCCGCTGAACAACAAAAGTCGGCAGGTGTGGTCATCGGCCAGGATTATCCCGCGCCGTGTGTCGAGCACGCGGCGGCCAGGGCGCGCGCACTCGAGCTCTTCAAGAAGGTCAGGCAGTAATGCTTATTTGCGCCAGAAGGCCGGGGTAAACACAACCAGTAAAGCGAACAGCTCCAGGCGCCCGAGCAGCATGGCGAATGCGCAGACCCAGGTCTGGAAATCGGACAGCACGGCAAAATTGGTTGCGGGCCCCACCTGGTGCAGACCGGGGCCGATATTGTTCAGCGAAGCGACTACCGCAGAGAAGGCAGTCATTGCATCCAGACCGGTCCAGCCCAGTATCAGGGTCATGGTTACGAGCATGACGACCCAGATGAAGAAAAATCCGAGAACGGCAAAAACAATCGGATCGGCCACCACCTGTCCCGCCACCTTGACCGGATTGACCGCATGGGGATGGGCGAGGCTCTTGATTTCCCGGTAAACCTGACGGTAGAGAATGACTGCCCGCATCATCTTGATGCCGCCGCCGGTCGAGCCTGAGCAGCTCAGGAAAGTGCCCAGGAACAAAATCCACAGCGGCGCAAAGACCGGCCAGAGGTTGTAGTCCGCGGTGGCATAGCCGGTTGTTGTGCCGACGGAAATGATATTGAAGGCAGCATGGCGCACGGCGTCTGGAAAATCCGGATATATGCCCGAAGCATAGAGCAGGATGGCAATGCCGGTAATGCTGACGATTATTACCAGCATGTAATAACGGGCTTCAGTATCGCGTGCGTAGGGCAGGAGGCTCTTGGAGCGCCAGGCCAGAAAATGGGTTGCGAAGTTGATGCCGGCTATGGTCATGAAGGCAATGGCGACCAGGTCGATTGCGTAGGAGTTGAAATATCCGAAGCTGGCGTCGTGTGAAGAAAAGCCGCCGAGTGACAATGTGGTAAAGCTGTGGATCATGGCATCCAGTGGAGTCATACCTGCGGCGTGATATGCCAGTCCGCAGGCCAGCGTCAGCGCTGCGTAAATCAGCCAGAGACCTTTTGCGGTTTGCGTGACCCGCGGGGTGAGTTGTTCGTCCTTCATCGGACCCGGTATCTCGGATTTGGAAACCTGCCGGCCCCCAACGCCCAGCATGGGCAATATCGCCACCACCAGCACGATGACGCCCATTCCGCCCAGCCACTGCAGCAATGCGCGCCATACATTGATCGAGGGGGGCAATGTATCGAGTCCGGTCAGAACGGTAGCTCCAGTAGCTGTCAGACCCGATACGGCCTCGAAAAAAGCGTCTGTGAAAGAAATCTGCGGTAGTGTCAGCATCAACGGCACTGCTGCAAACAAGGCACCTCCGGTCCATACCGCGACTACCAGCAATATGCCTTCGCGCAGGCTCAGTTCCCTTTTGTAGTTACGGGTGAGCAGCCATAGCACCCCCCCGGTGAAAAAATTGACGACCATTGACCAGAACAGCGCGTTTGCAGCGCCATCGGAGAGGGCAAGGGATACGCCGATTGGCAGCAGATGCGTCAGGCTCATCGCCATCGCAATGACTCCGACTACCGGGGCAATGGTCAGAAACAGACTCATTCAGGCCGTGGAAGGATGCGGATTGATGCCTGGGGAATGCGACACGTCAGGCATTTACAGAAAGCCGACACTGACCTGAAACAGTTTTTCGACTTTGGGCACAATGCGCTTGTTGATCGCAAATACGATCACGTGATCATCGGGTTCAATGACGGTGTCATGATGTGCGATCAACACTTCCCGATCCGCCGGCTTGGAGCTGCTGCCGTTTGCGGGCTTTTTTTTGCGCATGATTGCGCCAATCGTGGCGCCCTTGGGCAGGTCGAGCTCCTCAATGCGGCGCCCGACAACCCTGGAGGATTTGGCGTCGCCATGTGCCACCAGTTCCAGCGCCTCGGCAGCGCCACGTCGCAGGCTGTGGACCGCAACACAATCACCATGCCGGACATGCGCAAGCAGGGTGCCAATCGTGGTCTGTGCAGGCGAAATCGCGATATCGATCTGTCCGGATTGCACCAGGTTGACATAGGAACTGCGATTGATCAGCGCCACTACCCGGCGGACCCCCATGCGTTTGGCCAGCAGCGAAGACATGATGTTCGTTTCATCATCATTGGTCAGGGCGCAATAAACGTCCATGTCGCTGATGTTTTCGGACTGCAGCAGATCCTCATCGGTGACATCGCCGACAAGAACCAGGCTCGAACGAAGGTCTGCAGCCAGGCGCTCGGCACCGGGCCGGCTGTATTCGATGATTTTGACTTCGTATCGGTCTTCAATGGCCTTGGCCAAACGGCGACCGATGTTTCCGCCTCCGCCGATCATGACCCGCTTCACCGGTTTGTCCATGCGCCGCAACTCACGCATGATGCCTCGGATATTTTCGGTGGCGGCAATGAAGAACACCTCGTCGCCTGCTTCGATTACGGTCGAAGCGTCCGGGATGATCGGACTTTCCTGACGGAAAATCGCGGCCACCCGGGTATCGAGGTTGGGCAAATGCTGGCGAATGGTCTGTAACTCGTGCCCAACCAGCGGGCCGCCGTGGAATGCGCGTACCGCAACGAGGCTGACGCTGCCCTCCGCGAATTCTAGAACCTGCAGCGTTTCCGGAAACTCAATCAGTTTACCGATGTAATCGGTCAGCACCTGCTCGGGGCAGATTACCGTGTCGACCGAGAAATTTTCGGGAGAAAACATTTCCGGATGCGACAGGTAATCGGCAGCGCGGATGCGCGCGATTTTCGTCGGGATATTGAACATTGTTGCGGCAAGCTTGCAGGCGACCAGGTTGGTTTCGTCGCTTTGCGTAACTGCAAGAATCATGTCGGCATCGCGGGCGCCGGCTCGCTCCAGGGTTTCAGGATGACCGGCATTCCCTGTAATCGTGCGCAGGTCAAGGCGGTCCTGAAGCTTGCGCAGACGACCGGCATCGGTGTCGACGACAGTGATGTCATTGGCTTCGGAGACCAGGTTTTCGGCGACGGAACTGCCGACCTGTCCTGCGCCGAGGATGACGATACGCAAATGTATTCCCCTGTCAGGCGGTCACAAGGACACCGCATTCATTCGTGAAAAAAGAAACTGCGCAATTGTATACGCTGATTTCAGGGGATTCCCGGTGCGCTGCCCGATACCCGGGACTGGTAAATTTTTCATGTGGCATAATCAACAGTCGTTAAAAGCATCCTAACCCATTGACTCGAATATATTTTCCGGATGCCATTCCGGAGCACGGCATATGTGAAATTCCTGCAGCGCAGGCCCATCACATCGTGCATGTATTGCGCCTTGGCAAAGGTGACCCGATAACGCTTTTCGATGGCATGAACACGGAATACAGGGCGGTCATCAGCGAGTGCGCGAGGGGGAACGTGCGGGTCAAGGTGCAGGAGCGAAATCCAGGAAACCGCGAATCCCCCTTGCAGGTCACGCTGGTGCAGGCGGTTTCCAGCGGCGAGCGCATGGATTTTACGGTGCAGAAAGCGGTGGAACTGGGGATAGCCGCAGTGCAGCCGGTCCTCTCCGAACGCTGCGTGGTGCGCCTGTCTGGAGAGCGGGCAGCGAAAAGGGTTGCCCACTGGCAGGCGGTTGCGGTGGCGGCCTGCGAGCAATGCGGTCGCAGCCAGGTGCCTTCGGTCCACGGGCTGTTGTCCTACGCCACATGGCTGGGCCAGGCTTCCAGCGATACCGGGACGCGAATTCTGCTCGCCCCGGATGGGGAAACCGGATTGAAGGATATGCATCGTCCGGCAGGAGGCATCCTGTTGCTCGCCGGGCCGGAAGGCGGTTTGACTGCAGCGGAGCTGGATAGCGCGCGACGCGCGGGATTCATCGCGCTTAGACTGGGGCCACGCACCCTGCGCACCGAAACCGCGGCTTTGGCGGCACTGGCCGCCATGCAGGTCTTGTGGGGGGATTTCTAGGCGCTCGCTTTTACAGTCGAGGGTTCTCGCATACCATCGGATAAACCGGACATAGACGATCAGGGAGAACAATCATTTCCAGCGGAAACGATAATTCCGGCGCCAGCCAGGACTCGCCCAAGGCACGGCAACGCCTGTCTGCACAGGATCGCTTCATCGACTGGTTCCAGTCGGTTGCGCCCTATATCCATGCTTTCCGGGGCAAGGTATTTGTCATCGCCTTCGGCGGGGAGGTGGTTGCCGACGGTCGTTTTTTTCATCTCACGCACGACCTTAATCTGCTGGCTGCCCTGGGTGTAAGGCTCGTGCTGGTTCACGGGTCGCGTCCGCAGATCGAGTCCAAACTGAAGGCACAGAAAATCCGCAGCCGTTTTGCCGAGCGGCTGCGGGTTACCGACGGTGCGGCACTGGAGGCCGCTATGGAGGTGGCAGGAAAGCTCCGAGTGCAGATCGAAGCATCGCTGTCGATGGGTTTACCCAACTCTCCAATGGCGGGAGCGCATATCCGGGTCGCCAGCGGCAACTTTGTTACTGCGCGGCCGATCGGCGTGGTTGACGGCGTTGACCTAATGCATACCGGCGAGGTGCGGAAAATCGACTCCGCCGCGATCGAGCGCAGATTGAAAGACGAAGAGCTGGTGGTGCTGTCCCCGCTGGGGTATTCGCCGACCGGTGAGGTATTTAACCTGGCCCTTGGGGATGTAGCGTCCGCAACCGCGGTGGCCCTCAAGGCCGACAAGCTGATTTTCATGATGGATACTCCGGGCGTGACCGGGAAGCGTGGTGAATTGCTGAGGGAACTGACGGTACGCGAGGGGCGTAACCTGCTCAGCCGCGGCCGGGTCGCGGTTGAGGAAATCCGGAATTATCTGCCGGCGGCAGTGCGGGCCTGCGAGCAAGGGGTGGGACGCGCCCACCTGATTTCGGGACACCTGGACGACAGCCTGTTGCTGGAGTTGTTTACCCACAAGGGCGTGGGCACGCTGGTCACTCCTGATCCGCTGGAAACCCTGCGGCACGCCAAAATCGAGGACATCGGCGGCCTGCTGCAGTTGATAGAACCCCTTGAAGACGAGGGCATACTGGTCAAGCGCAACCGGGACCTGCTCGAAATGGAGATCGACCGCTTCTGGGTACTCGAGCACGACCGGATGATCATCGGTTGCGCTGCACTGTACCCATTCTCCGATGAGCGGTCCGGTGAGCTGGCCGGGCTCGCGGTTCACCCTGAGTTTCGGGGCAGGGGTGCCGGCGAGCGGCTGCTGGCAGCAGTGGAAAAGCGTGCACGGGGTTTGCGCCTGAAGCAGCTGTTTGTTTTGACCACCCGTGCCGAGCACTGGTTTGTGGAGAGGGGGTTTGTTGAAACCGATGTGACCGCCTTGCCGCAAAAAAAGAAAGAGCTGTATAACTATCAGCGGCGGTCCGTGGTACTCACCAAGCGGCTGTAACAATTTTTTAACATTGACGGATTATTGTGGAGAAACTTCATGCCGCGCACCATATTTTGCGTAAGACTCAAGCGCGAAGCCGAAGGGCTTGATTTTCCGACTTATCCTGGCGAGCTCGGAAAGCGGATTTTTGAAAGCGTGTCCAAGGAGGCCTGGAAACAGTGGCTGGAACAGCAGAAAATGCTGGTCAACGAGAACCGCCTGAATCTTGCAGACAAAAAAGCCCGTGATTATCTCGCCCAGCAGATGGAACGCCATTTCTTTGGGACCGGTGCTGACAAGGCGGCGGGTTACGTTCCACCTTCACAGGCGTGAGATTCGCCTTCGGCGTCGTGATTTATGAATGCTGCCGTACGCAGGATACGACGCATGCCCGGCAAGACGGGTTTTGCACCTGAGTTTTACCTCAATCGGGAACTCGGACAGCTTTCTTTCAATCGCAGGGTGCTGGCACAGGCCGAGAATCAGGGCTATCCGTTGCTGGAGCGCCTGCGTTTCCTCTGCATATTCAGCAGCAATCTCGACGAGTTCTTCGAAATACGGGTAGCAGGTTTGCATGCCGAGATAGAAGCCGGCTTTGCTCCGATCAATCCGGATCAGTTGCGCGCCGATCAGGTGTATGCCCAGGTTGCACGTGAGGCACACGAGCTGGTAACTCGCCAGTATCAGCTGCTGAATGAAGAAATTTTGCCGGGACTGGAAAAAGAGGGCATCCGTTTTTTGCGTCGCAGCGAGTTTTCTTCAGCTCAAACCGAGTGGATACGCAGCTATTTCCTGCGCGAAGTAATGCCGGTACTGACCCCAATCGGGCTGGACCCCGCTCACCCTTTTCCCAGGGTGTTGAACAAAAGCCTGAATTTTGCGGTTGAGCTCGAGGGCAAAGATGCCTTTGGACGCAATTCCGGCATAGCCATCGTGCAGGCCCCGCGGGTGCTCCCCAGGGTTATCCGTTTGCCGCAGGACGTAGCGGCCAAGGAATACGATTTTGTTTTCCTGTCATCCGTTCTGCACGAGCATGTCGGCGAACTGTTCAGCGGCATGAAGGTATTGGGTTGTTACCAGTTTCGCCTTACCCGCAACAGCGACCTGTTCGTTGACGAGGAAGAGGTCAAGGATCTGCGCACAGCCCTGCGCGGTGAATTGCCGCACCGGCATTTCGGGGATGAAGTCAGGCTCGAGGTTGCTGACAGTTGTTCTCAGCACATTTCTGGCTTCCTGCTGAAGCAATTCATGCTGGATGAAGCGGATCTTTACCGCGTTGATGGCCCGGTAAATCTTGCCCGGTTAATCAGCGTTCCAGACTGGGTGGATCGTCCGAATCTGAAATTTCAGCAATTCAGACAGGGATTTCCGAACATGCTGCAGGAAGGCGGCGATATGTTCGAGATTCTCAGGGCGGGTGACGTATTGCTGCATCACCCCTACCAGTCTTTTCAGCCGGTGATTTTGTTTCTGCAGCAGGCCGCACGTGACCCGGCGGTCGCAGCGATCAAGATGACGATTTATCGCACCGGAGCCGAATCGGAGTTGATGGAATTGCTGATTGCTGCTGCGCGCAGCGGCAAGGAAGTGACCGTGGTGCTGGAATTGTTGGCCCGCTTTGACGAAGAAGCCAACATCAACTGGGCACAGCGCCTTGAGGAAATCGGCGCGCACGTGGTCTACGGCGTTGTCGGACACAAGACCCATGCCAAGATGCTGATGGTCGTAAGGAGGGAAGGCTCCGGTCTGCGGCGTTATGTTCATCTTTCCACTGGAAATTACCATCCTCGAACCGCCCGTCTGTATACGGATTTCGGGCTACTGACTAGCCACGAAGAAGTTGGCAACGATGTTGCCGAGATGTTCATGCAACTGACAGGCCTCGGGCGTGCGACCCGCCTGAAGCACCTGCGCCAGTCCCCGTTTACGTTACACAAGGAAATGATGCGGGCTATTGCCCAGGAAACCGCTCATGCCAGGGAAGGCCGCAAAGGTCAGATTGTTGCCAAGATGAATGCCCTGCTCGAGCCTGAAGTCATCGGCGCACTTTACGAAGCATCCCGCGCCGGAGTTCAGGTGGACTTGATAGTACGCGGGGTCTGCGCACTGCGCCCCGGGGTGCCGGGGTTGTCCGAGAATATCCGCGTTCGTTCCATCATTGGCCGTTTTCTGGAACATACGCGGGTGTTTTACTTCTACAACGACGGGGCTGAAGATGTGTATCTGTCCAGTGCCGACTGGATGGGCCGCAATTTCTTTGGACGGGTGGAAGTTTGTTTTCCAGTGCTTGATGCCGGCCTGCGCAAACGGGTGATCACGGAGGGGCTGTATCCCTACCTGGAAGACAACACACAGGCATGGACCATGGGTGAGGACGGGCAGTATGCGTGCCGCGTTTCGGGTCGTGCCAAGCCTTTCAGCGCACAGGAAAATCTGCTGGAAACACTGGGGCAGAAAATCGGCGCATAGGTTTTCTGCAGGGGCTATTTCCTATACTGCAGGATATACTTGCCTTCATGGATTTCCCCTGCCTTTGTCCCGCAACTAAGGCATTGGGACTGAATATTGCGCATATTTGCCGTGTTATCGAGGCCGGGCTGTGATGTTTGCAATCATTCTTTTGGATACGGCGGTCTGACATGGAACTCATATTGTGGCGTCACGCGGATGCCGAAAACCGAATGCCAGATGAAGCTCGTCGGCTGACCGACAAGGGGCGAAAACAGGCCAGAAAGATGGCGTCTTGGCTCGAGGAGCGCCTTCCGCCTGGATACAGGCTGATGGCGAGTCCTGCACTGCGTGCCCGCGAAACCGCAGCGGCGCTGACTGACCATGCGAACATCGATCCGGCCTTGTCGACCGCGACAACTCCGCAGGCTTTATTGCAGACCGCAGGCTGGCCTCGCGGAGAAGGCGTGGTTGTCGTGGTCGGTCATCAACCGACTCTAGGGGCGGCTGCAGCGCTGGCGTTGACCGGGACAGCCGCAGCCTGGAGCATGAAGAAAGGTTCTATCTGGTGGCTGTCTACGGACAGGGAAACCGTTGAAGTACGGGCGGTGATGAATCCGGGCCTGCTGTAGGGAGTCCCCAATGTTCGAATCGGCCAGCCTGTCCCATCGCATCAGCAAGGCAACTTTTCGACGTGAAGAGCCTAAGTTGCGGGAAGCCCTGCTTGATGCCCAGTATGACCTGAAGCAGCAGGGCAGGTTTGCGACCTTGATCCTGATTGCGGGGGTCGAAGGTGCGGGCAAGGGAGAGACTGTCAACCTGCTCAACGAATGGATGGATCCCCGGCATATCGAGGTCCGCGGATTTTCCGAGGCTTCGGATGAGGAAAATGAACGACCGCGGATGTGGCGCTACTGGCGTGCACTGCCGCCGAAGGGCAAGATCGGCGTTTTTTTCGGTGCCTGGCATACCCAGCCGATCATCGACCGGGTCAACGAGCGCATCAGCGCATCCAAGTTCGACCGGCATATCAGCGAGATTCTGCGGCTCGAACGGATGCTGGTCGACGAGGGTGTATTGCTGCTGAAGTTCTGGTTCCATCTTTCCCGGCCTCAGCAGAAAAAGCGCCTGCGTGAACTGGAAGCCAATCCCGAGACCCGCTGGCGGGTAACCAAGGACGACTGGAAGCTTTACAAGCGCTACGACCAGTTTTCCGAGATCTGCGAACCTTTTGTCCGGCGTACCAGCACGGGAGAGGCGCCGTGGCTGGTGGTGGCTGGTGCCGATGCGCGCTATCGCAGTCTGACGGTGGGACGCACCTTGCTGGCAGCCCTGCGTGAACGTATTGATGAAAAACCCATTACCCGGCTGCCCGACCGCAACCCGCCACTCCCGCCACCGGTGGACCGGCTCAACGTAATCCGGGCACTGCAACTCGACCAGACACTGTCGAAGAAAAAATACGAGAAGCAGATGGCTGAGTGGCAGGGACACTTGAGCCGGGTTTTCCGTAATCCGCGATTCAAGAATCTCTCGGTCATCGCCGTGTTCGAAGGTAACGACGCGGCGGGAAAAGGCGGCGCCATTCGCCGGGTGACCCGGGCACTGGATGCGCGCCGCTACCAGACGATTTCGGTCGCTGCGCCGACTGAGGAAGAGCGTGCCCAGCCTTATCTGTGGAGGTTCTGGCGTCATATGCCGCGACGTGGCCGGTTCACCATATTCGATCGCTCCTGGTACGGGCGGCTTCTGGTCGAACGGGTGGAAGGGTTTTGTGCGGAACGTGACTGGATGCGCGCCTATTCAGAAATAAATGATTTCGAGCAGCAAATGACGCAGCAACAGATCGTGGTGGTCAAATTCTGGCTGGCGATCAGCAAGGATGAGCAGTATCGCCGCTTCAAGGCGCGCGAAAAAGTCACGTTCAAGCGTTTCAAGATCACCGAAGAAGACTGGCGCAACCGGGAAAAGTGGGACGAATACGAACTGGCGGTCTGCGACATGATTGATCGCACATCGACAGTGCATGCGCCATGGACGCTAGTGGAGGCTGACAACAAGTATTACGCGCGGGTCAAGGTGCTGCGTACCCTTGCCGAGGCGGTTGAGAGCGCGCTTGAAGGTGGCGCGAAATCTAACCGGAAATCAAAATCCGGCTGAATTATTGAATCAGGGCCGGCTCCTGAACCGGCGCCAGATCGTCGAGTCCTGGAATTTTAAGTTCGAGGCCGATGCGCGCCCAATCCTCAACCTCGTTGCGCAGCGTGGTCGTGGTCAGCGGATTTGCGCCGAGCCAGTTTGCATCGAAGGTGAGACGTATCCGGTCGCTTTGAAGTTTGACATCCAGTGACGGCAGGCGGATATCACGCCGCCCCCGGCACAGCAGCACCGCAAGACGCAGGGCGAGAACCATAGCCCGATCATTTTTTTCCGGCATCGTTTCCAGGGATTTTTTCAGTGACCGGCGATGGTTCAGCACAAGAGCAGCCAATTGCTCCTGTTCTTCCCGCGAGAACCCAGGCATGTCGGAGTTGCTGATGATATAGGCGGAATGTTTGTGGTATCCGCTGTATGCGACAGGGATCCCGATTTCGTGCAATTTGGCGGCCCAGGCCAGCAATCGCGGCGCTTCGTCGTCGACCTCCGGTTCGTCCGCCAGTTTGCTGTAGAGCGCTACGGCACAGGCACCGACCCGCTTTGCCTGCTGGGCGTCGACGTGGTAGCGCTGCATGAACTGAGCAACTGTCACATCTCGCATGTCATGGTGATGAAAGCGCCCGAGCATGTCGTAGAGGATGCCCTGGCGCATGGCGCCACTGGCGGGTGTCATGCTGTCGATGTTCAGCTCATCAAGGGCTGCAAAAAGTATCGCAATTCCACCCGCGAGCACGGGTTTGCGGTCGGGACGCAACCCCGGCAGCTCGACGCGGGACATGTCTCCTGCCTTGATCAACTGGCTGCGCAGGCGGTCGAGACCGGCAGGAGTGATCGGTCCCTCGGTATATCCTGACAACTGGAGTATTTCCGCCAGTGCGCGGATGGTGCCTGACGAACCCACTGCATGCTGCCAGTTGCCGCGGGTGTATTGACTGACGATAGGCTGTAGTTCCGTGCGAGCAGCCAGCTCGGCTTCCTTGAATGCGGTCTTTGTGACGCGACCATCCCGGAAATAACGCAGGCTGTAGGATACGCAGCCCATGAACAGACTTTCGAGTCTCAGCGGTTTGTAACTTGAACCGATGATGCATTCGGTCGAGCCGCCACCAATATCGATCACGAGTCGCTTTTCACGGGTGGCAGGGAGGCTGTGCGAAACACCGAGGTAGATCAGGCGTGCTTCTTCGCGGCCGGCGACGACCTCGATCGGGAACCCCAGCGCCGCGCGCGCTTTTTTAAGAAAGGGCTTTGCATTCTTGGCGACGCGCAAGGTATTGGTGCCCACAGCACGTACTGCGTGTCGATCCAGGCCGCGCAACCTCTCGCCGAAGCGGGCAAGACAGGCCAGGGCCCGTTCCTGCGAATCTTCGTCCAGCTTTTTGTCTTTGCCGAGGCCGGCGCCGAGGCGCACAGGCTCACGCAACGAGTCGAGGGGATAGAACTGGTCGCCCGATACACGGGCCAGCTGACAGTGAAAGGAGTTGGAGCCTAGATCAACAGCGGCAATGGTGGACTGATCTGCCACTTCAGCAGGTCCCATCCGTGGTTCCGCAATCGATCCCGCTCATTGCATGCTGGCCCCCATACCGAGAGCCAGTGTACCACGCGGTTTTTGGTAAAAGTCTGGTTAACCCAGCGCTTCGCGCTCGATGGCCTCGACCCCGGTGTGGCGTACATCCTTGCCTTTGACCAGATAGACCACGTATTCGGACATGTTTTTGGCGTGGTCGCCGATGCGTTCGATGGCCTTCGCGATGAACAGGATCTCGATCGCATGCGAGATCGTGCGCGGGTCTTCCATCATGAAGGTGATCAGGTGGCGGAGGATCCCGGTGAATTCCCTGTCAACCTGTTCGTCCTGACGAACCACCTTGGCCGCAACGGCGAGGTCAAGTCGGGCAAAGGAATCGAGCGCGTTGCGCAGCATGCCGATGGCGATTTCCCCGACATGCTGGACTTCCGAAGTCCGCGGGGCGGTCGGCCGGTCGCTTTCGTAGATGGCCTCTGTCATCCGCGCGATCTTTGCCGCCTCGTCGCCGATGCGCTCGAGATCGGTGATCGTCTTGACTACGGTCATGATCATGCGCAGATCCTTGGCTGCGGGCTGACGGCGCGCAATGACCGTACTGCAATGCTCGTCGATCGCGACTTCCAGCGCATTGACGCGGTGGTCATCAATCATTACCTGGCGAGCAAGGCCGGCATTCCCGCCGGTCAGTGCTTCCAGCGCCCGAACGATCTGCTGCTCAACCAGCCCCCCCATCTGCAACACCTGGGAGCGTATGTCTTCGAGTTCGGCATCGAACTGTTTGATCGTATGGTCAGGCATGCTGAATTCCGGCTCTAAAAGACGATAAATAGCAGATATTCATGACATTTTTGTGGCAGTCGCGGGCCGTTTCAGGGTTTCTACCCCGTTCTTTCCCGCCAGCAGCAGCACGTCTGCTCCGCGACGGGCGAACAGGCCGTTGGTGACCACCCCGGTGATCTGGTTAAGCCGGGATTCCAGTTCGGGTGGATCCAGTATGGTCAAATTGTGCACGTCGAGTATCAGGTTGCCGTTGTCGGTCACCACACCCGAACGCCATTCCGGCTGACCGCCCAGCTTGACGATTTCCCGGGCTACATAGGAGCGCGCCATCGGGATCACCTCCACCGGCAGCGGAAAGCAGCCAAGGACGTCGACCAGCTTCGAGGCATCCGCGATACAGATGAATTTCTGCGCGACTGCAGCGACGATTTTTTCCCGGGTCAGTGCCCCGCCGCCGCCCTTGATCATCATCAGGTGACGGGTGACCTCGTCTGCACCGTCCACGTAGACGGGCAAGTCGCGGACATTGTTCAGGTCCAGCACTTCGATTCCTGCGGCCTTCAGGCGCTTGGCACTGGCTTCCGAGCTGGATACGGCGCCATCGATGCGGTTGCGGATGGCGGCCAGTTCGTCGATGAAAAAATTGACGGTCGAGCCGGTGCCGACACCGACGATGCTGCCTCCGGGGACCAGGGCAACTGCAGCCTTTGCCGCGGCCTGTTTCAGGGAATCCTGGCTCATTGGGTCGACTCGATTTTCATGGTTGAACCAATATACACGATTCGCTTTGCGCCCTGCATCCATCGCCGTCAGCCCGCATTCCTGATAACCTTTTGCAAATCGAACCCGGCTGGAAGTCAGCGTTGAAAACCAAGACAACACGATGAAAAAAACGGACTATCTCGAACGTATCCTCAACGCCCGTGTTTACGATGTTGCTGTAGAGACGCCGCTGGAACAGGCGCCCGCCCTTACGCGGCGCTTGCGTAATACGGTCCTGCTCAAACGCGAAGACATGCAGCCGGTGTTTTCATTCAAGCTGCGTGGCGCTTACAACAAGATGGCCAACCTCAGGCCCGAAGTGCTGAGACGGGGTGTCATTGCCGCGTCGGCGGGTAACCATGCACAAGGCGTGGCCCTGGCTGCGCAACAGCTGGGCTGCAAGGCAACCATCGTCATGCCGGTCACCACGCCGGAAATCAAGGTCAATGCGGTACGGGCTCGTGGGGCCCGGGTGGTGTTGCATGGTGATTCCTATGACGAAGCCGCCGCGCATGCACGAAAACTGGAACGGCGCGGGCGCCTGACCTACGTGCACCCTTATGACGATCCCGATGTCATCGCCGGCCAGGGGACCATCGCCATGGAAATCCTGCGTCAGCATCCCGGCCCGATAGATGCGATTTTTGTCGCCATCGGTGGTGGCGGACTGATTGCCGGTATAGCCGCCTATGTCAAACGGTTGCGTCCCGAAATCAGGATTGTTGGCGTTGAGCCGATCGATGCCGATGCCATGTACCAGTCGCTGAAAGCAGGGCACCGGGTCAAACTGGAGCAGGTTGGTCTGTTTGCTGATGGCGTGGCGGTCAAACAGGTCGGCAAGGAGACCTTCAAGCTGTGCCGTGAGCTGGTGGACGAAGTCATCCGTGTCGATACCGACGCCATGTGCGCGGCCATCAAGGATGTTTTCGAGGATACGCGGGCGATTCTTGAGCCGGCCGGGGCCCTGGCGATTGCCGGCGCAAAAGCCTGGGCGGAGCGCAAAAGGAAGCGCGGGGCGACTTTTGTCGCGGTGGCCTGTGGGGCCAATATGAACTTTGACCGCCTGCGCTTTGTCGCAGAGGAAGCGGAACTGGGCGAACACCGCGAAGCCGTTCTCGCCGTGACGATCCCTGAGAAGCCCGGGAGCTTCAAGGCGTTTTGCGAACAACTGGGTCCGCGTAACGTGACGGAATTCAATTATCGATATGACGATGCAAGCAGGGCGCGCGTATTTGTCGGTGTCCAGGTGCGCAACCGCCGGGAAACTTCGCAACTGGTGCGCTCATTGCGCCGTCGCGGACTGGAGACACTTGATCTCAGCGACAATGAACTTGCAAAACTGCATGTGCGCCACATGGTGGGGGGGCATGCCCCGGGAGTGAAAAACGAAATCCTTTACCGTTTCGAGTTTCCGGAAAAGCCGGGGGCGCTGATGCGCTTTCTGACCAGCATGAGCCGGGGCTGGAACATCAGTCTGTTTCATTACAGAAATCACGGCGCCGACTACGGCCGCGTGCTGGTGGGGATGCAGGTACCGCGGGCCGACCAGGCCCGGTTCCGGACATTTCTGGCCAA